>JBKHAE010000096.1:0-13747 GCA_046543065.1 Desulfobacterales bacterium
AGGTTCGGCCCCGGATTTCAAATTTTATGCTTTACACAATTGGACAATTTGGCTAATTTTATTAGTTTTAAGGTATTGTGTAAAATTTATCAGGATTAGAAAATTTAACCGCTTAACAGCAATAATGGAGTGAATGGATTATGGCAAAAGAAATGCAAACTATTGATGGGAATACCGCAGCCGTGCACGTGGCATATGCCTTAAGTGACACCGCTGCCATATACCCCATCACCCCGTCTTCGTCAATGGGAGAGGTGGCAGATGAATGGTCCGCCCAGGGCCGCAAAAATATCTTCGGCCAGACCCTGAACGTCAAGCAGCTTCAATCCGAGGCCGGTGCGGCCGGTGCGGTGCACGGCGCTCTGGCCGCAGGCGCGCTTACCACCACATTTACCGCCTCCCAGGGGCTGCTTTTAATGATTCCCAACATGTATAAAATCTCCGGTGAGCTGCTGCCGGCTGTGTTCCATGTGTCCGCCCGCGCGGTGGCCGGTCATGCGCTCTCAATTTTCGGCGATCACAGCGACGTGATGGCGGTTCGTCAGACCGGCTTTGCCGAAATTGCCTCCGGATCGGTGCAGGAAGTTATGGATATGGCCCTGGTATCGCATCTTTCCGCAATCGACGGGAGTCTGCCGTTTCTGCACTTTTTTGACGGTTTCCGGACATCCAGCGAAATCCAGAAAATTGAGATGATCAGCTATGATGATATTGCCAGCCTTGTTAACTTCGATGCGATCGAGGATTTCCGCAGCCGGGCCATGAACCCCGAGCACCCGCACATCCGGGGAACGGCCCAGAATCCGGATATCTTTTTCCAGAATAAGGAGGCGGCCCAGCCCTTCTACGAGGATATCGTGCCCATCGTGGATGAATATATGGATCGGGTCAGCAACTTGCTGGGCCGGCGCTACAACCTGTTTGATTATGTCGGCCATCCGGATGCCGAACGGGTGATTGTAGCCATGGGCTCCGGAGCAGAAACCATTGAAGAGGTGATCAATTACCTGAACAAACGCGGGGAAAAGCTGGGCCTGGTCAAGGTTCGGCTCTATCGCCCCTTTTCCATTGATCATTTTATGCGGGCGCTGCCGGCGAGCGTGGAGCATATTACGGTGCTGGATCGCACGAAGGAGCCCGGGGCCATCGGGGACCCGCTTTATCTGGATGTCTGCGCGGCATTCAAGGAATACGGCGACATGCCGATTATCACCGCCGGCCGCTACGGCCTCGGTTCCAAGGAGTTCACCCCGGCCATGGTCAAGGCGGTCTATGACAACATGGCCTCCCTGGGCCCCAAGAATCATTTCACCGTAGGCATTAAGGATGATGTGGCCCATACCTCGCTGCCGCAGAAAGAGGACTTTGACCCCACGCCGGAGGGCACGGTGCAGTGCATGTTCTGGGGGCTGGGCTCTGACGGGACTGTGGGCGCAAACAAAAGCGCCATTAAAATCATCGGCGATCACACGGATCAATACGCCCAGGGCTATTTCTCCTATGATGCCAAAAAATCCGGCGGGCTGACTGTTTCTCATCTGCGCTTCAGCAACCATCCAATTCTATCCACCTACCGGGTCAACACCGCCGATTACATCGCCTGTCACAATCCGAGCTATGTGCAGCTCTATGATGTGCTCGAAGGCATCAAGGAGGGGGGGACGTTTGTGCTCAATTCGCCCTGGACCGCAAAGGACATGGAAAAGACCCTGCCGGCGCATATGCGGCGCACCATTGCCCGCAAGAAATTGAAATTCTATAACGTGGATGCCATTAAAATCGCTGAATCCGCGGGGCTCGGCGGGCGGATCAACATGATCATGCAGACCGCGTTTTTCAAGTCGGCCAACGTGCTGCCCTTTGATGAGGCGATTGATTATCTCAAAAAAGATATTGAAAAGACCTACGGGAAAAAGGGCGAGAAAGTCGTCCAGATGAATATCGACGCGGTGGACCATACGCTGGAGAACGTGATTGAGATCAATTATCCGGAGTCCTGGAAGGATGCGGTGGATGAAGTAAAAGAGCCGCTTACCCGAAAGGAGGAGCCGGAGTTTGTCAAAAATGTGATGCGTCCAATGATAGAGCAGAAGGGCGATGAACTGCCGGTAAGCGCATTTGAGCCGGACGGCATCTTCCCGCTGGGGACTACCCGGTATGAAAAGCGCGGGGTGGCCATCAATGTGCCGGAATGGGTTCCGGAAAACTGCATCCAGTGCAATCAGTGCGCGTTCGTCTGCCCGCATGCGGCCATTCGGCCGGTGCTGGTCACGGACGAGGAATTAAAAGAGGCACCGGCCGATTTTGAAACCAAGCCGGCCACCGGAAAAGAGCTCAAAGGCTATCAATTCCGTATGCAGGTCCACCCCCTGGACTGCCAGGGCTGCGGCAACTGCGCGGATATCTGCCCGGCCAAAAAGCCCGCCCTGGTCATGCGGCCGTTAAATACCCAGACGCCCACCCAGGTGCCCAACCAGGAATTTGCGGAAACCCTGCCGACAAGGGACGAGCTGGTCAAACGGGAATCCGTCAAGGGCAGCCAGTTCTGTCAGCCGCTGCTGGAGTACTCGGGCGCCTGCGCCGGATGCGGGGAAACGCCTTATGCAAAGCTTTTGACCCAGCTCTTTGGCGAGCGGATGATTATCTCCAATGCTACGGGCTGCAGTTCCATCTGGGGCGCTTCCGCACCGTCCGTGCCTTATTGCACCAATGAAGACGGCCATGGCCCGGCCTGGGGAAACTCGCTGTTTGAAGATGCCGCGGAATTCGGCTACGGCATGACCATGGCCTATCATCAGCGCCGGAATAAACTGGCAGACCTGATGCGCGAGGCATTGGAGAGGGATCTGCCCAAGGACTTAAAAGACGCCATGTCCGGCTGGCTGGATAGCATGTATGATGCGGAAAAATCAGCCAGCTACGGCCGCGAGATTGAACAGCTGATTGCCGGCGTGGATTCGGATCCGGTGCTGGATGCCATCTATGAAATGGGCGATCTGCTGGTCAAAAAATCCATATGGGTCTTTGGCGGCGACGGCTGGGCCTATGATATCGGATACGGCGGTCTGGATCATGTGCTGGCCTCCGGCGAGGATATCAACATTCTGGTCATGGACACCGAGGTCTACTCCAATACCGGCGGGCAGTCTTCCAAGGCCACGCCCACCGGCGCGGTGGCCAAGTTCGCCGCTTCCGGCAAAAAGACCGGCAAGAAAGATTTGGGCCGGATTGCCATGACCTATGGCTATGTATATGTGGCCTCCATTGCCATGGGCGCAAGCAAACAGCAGACCCTTAAGGCGTTTCTGGAAGCCGACCGCTATCCCGGGCCGTCTTTGATTATCTGCTATGCGCCCTGCATCAACCAGGGCTTGAAGGCCGGCATGGGCAAGAGCCAGGCTGAGGAGAAACTTGCCGTGGAGTCCGGCTACTGGCCGATATATCGGTATAATCCGCTCCTGGAAAAAGAGGGCAAAAATCCGTTTGTGCTGGAATCCAAGGATCCGGACGGCACCATACAGGATTTTCTGGCCGGGGAAAACCGGTTTGCCTCCCTGGAAAAGACGTTCCCGGGCGAGTCAAAGAAGCTCCGGCAGCAGATCGAGGAGGAGATCAACCAGCGGTATAAGACCCTGAAGCAGCTGGCCGACCCTACCATCGTCTGTGAGGAAGAGGAAGCGGAAAAAGAAAAGTAAACGTGGTAAAGGTTTCAGTGTTCAGGTGCCTGGCCCCTGAACACTGAAACCTAACCTTGAACCCTGAAACCTGAAACCTGAAACCTGAAACCTGTTGTCACCCTGTAATGAAGAACCCATCAAAGCAAAACCATAAAGTCTGTCAGCGCTGCGGCGAATGCTGCATGCGGGGCGGGCCGGCGCTTCATGAGTCGGACGCTGAATTGATTCTAAACGGCAGTATTCCGTTAAACTGTCTCTATACCATCCGACCGGGCGAGCGCGCCTATGATAACGTAAGCGGCGGCCTGTTTCAGGTCACCACCGATATTATTAAAATCAAAAGCCGGGCGGATGACACCGTCTGTGTTTTTTATGATGATACCGGTCACGCCTGCATGATCTATGATAGCCGCCCCATGGAATGCCGGCTGCAGGCCTGCTGGGACAATACCGTGCTCCAGGAAGCCTATGCCGGCGAGCGCCTGTCAAGACGGGAGATTCTGGTCAATTCGGAGTGGCTCCGGGAGTTTATCATCGCCCATGAGGAGCGGTGTCATTTTCAGTTCATCCATGAGCTGGTGGAAAAACGGGAATTCGGGGACGCATCCGCTGCCGCCGAATTAACCGAGATTATTAATTATGACGCTCAGCTTCGGGTTCTGGCCGTTGATAAGGGGCAGGTGCCCGCGGATCTGCTGGATTTTCTGCTGGGCCGGCCGCTGGCGGAGATCCTGCAGAAACAGTTCGGGGTCAAGATTGAGCGGACCTAAAAATCCGGTCCGGCCGGTCCAGATCAATGCCCGTCAGCCGGATGGCCGCCGGAATCAGCAGAATGGAGCCGATGGTCGTATTGATCATGGTCAGCGCAATCAGCAGGCTGAACAGGATGATCGGCAGAAAATTGGAGGTTATCTGGGAGAGGAAGCCAAAGGTCAGGGCCAGGGAAGTGAACACGATGGCCTTTCCGGCCACAAACAGGGTTTTCTCGATTGTTTCCGCAACATTTGAAGTACGCGGGTGATAGGCGCGGTATGTATTTAAGAAATGGATCGTATCATCCACGCCGATGCCGATGGTGATGGTGGCAATCACAGAGGTGACCATGTCCAGCTCGATTCCGAACCAGCCCATGATGCCGAAGTTAATCAGGATGGTGACGCCCATGTCGATCAGCGCGATAGGGCCGGCCGTGATTTTTCGAAACAACACGATGATCACGCCCATCACAAACACCAGGGATAAAGCAAGCCCCCAGAGCTGACCCCTCACCACATAATGGGCGAGTTTGACGTTTATCGCCGGATAGCCGGTCACGGTGTAAGTATAATTGTCCGGCAGGTGCTTATCCAGATGCGTCTCCACCTTGCTCAGAATGTATTGTATTTCGGTGGTGCCCAGCCGGTCCGCCTGCTTCCGGGTCAGGCGCGCCAGCACATTGGTCTTTTGGTAGAAAACATCCACAAAGGATTCAAAATCATCATATACCCCGTCCGAGTCTTTGTCCTCGCCGGAGTAGATTTCCAGATAATCCAGGATGGTCAGCCGGTTGTCCGGAATCCTGAAATAGGAGCGGTCCCCGTTATTCATGGCCATGTGCATGCGCTTGATAAAATCGGTGAATGCGTCCGTACGGCCGATGTTTAAATCGGCATTTTTTTCGGAAACCAGCCAGGCGCGCAGGTTCTCAATGGTCTTTAAAAACTTTGGCGATTTGACGCCGTTGGTTTCGCCGGAATCAATGATAATGTTAAACCCCCACCCGCCGCCGAATTTATCCCCGATTATTTCGCCGTTCTGGCGCACCGGATCACTTTCCCTAAAGTAGTGGAGGAATTCCGTATCCACCCGCAGGTGCGTCATGCCGGCAATGGAAACCGCGAGGATGAGGAAAACCACCGCATAGATTTTTTTATAATGATATACCGCCCCGCGGGCTGAAGCCGCCAGCAGACGGTCCACCAGGGTGGGGCCTGTGGATATTTTTTTGCTGATAAACCGGGACGGGTAGCGGTGGGGCAGATAGGCGAGTAAGGCGGGGATCAGGGTAATGGCGATAAAAACGGCAAACATGATTCCCACCCCGGAAAAAATCGCCCACTCCTGAATCGCGCTCACCTGGCTGGAAAGGAGGGTAAAAAACGCCGCCGCGGTTGTCAGGCCGGCCAGGGTCACGGTCACGCTGATGTGCGACATGGCAATCCGCAGCCCCTCTCGCTTGGTCTGCGGCGAGATCAGGTTGAAATCCGCGTAATATTGATTGAGCACGTGGATGGCGTATGAGCTGCCTACCGCGATCAAGAGCGGCGGCAGGGTGATGCCGATGGCGGTGATGGGCCGGCCGAGATGGCCCATCAGCCCCAATGTCCATATTTCAGCCATGGTCAGCGTGGCCAGCGGCAGGATAACCCCTCGAAAAGACTTGAAGTTTATGAAAAAAATCAGGGTGACCACAAGCAGCACCAAGGGGGTGGTGCGATACAGGTCGTTCTCCATATAGGTATTGAACTGCCGGCTCACATAGGGGACACCGGACATGACAATATCCAGGCGGTCATGAAATTCTGTGATCTCGATGATTTCACCCACCATGGCCGGACGGTTTTCAGTTTTGGCGAATTTGACAATTACCCCGAAATCCGTGATTTTTCCGGTCTCCGGGTCAGCGGCGTAAATGCCGTTTTTAAACGCCGGGTTCCGTTTCAGGCGCTCTTTAAACCGGATGATTTCTTCGCGGTTCTGGGGGATGATGCGCTCGCCCTGATCGTTTTTGCCCAGCAGATGGTAGGTCTCCAGGACATCGTTTTCTCCGGTAATATCGTTTGAGGTAAAAGGCGATAAAACGGTGTCAATCATCTCGGCCCGCCGTAGTTCAAGATCCTGGCGGAGGGCCTGTTTGAGACGGCTGATGGCTTTCGGCGGAAGGGGCCGCTTATTTTTCCAATTGCCTGGCGTTTTTCGTTTAAGCAGCCGCACAAACCCCGGATCATCCGAAAAGGCGGCAATGATATCGTTGAAGGAAACATCCGGCCGGCGGATGATTTGGTTAAACCGCGCAATCTGGTCTTCGGCCGCTTCTTTGTTAAATTCCTTGTAGGCCTCAATATCCTTCAGGAACCGGTGAAATGCTTCAAATGCAGGAACCGACCAGAGATCCTCGCGGGTGACCGCCATGATCAGAAACCGGCTGTTGTCGCCGAATGTTTTTTTCGCCTGCTCGTATTCAATGTATTCCGGATCATCTTTGGGCATGAAGGCTTCGATGGAATGATCAAACCGGAGATCTTTCAGGCCCGTTAAAAGGAGGGCGGAGATCAGCACCAGCAGCAGAATAAACAGGGCGGGGACCCTTAGTACGAGTTTCAGATAGGCATTAATCATGGGCGGATTCAGTTTTTTTCGGGTAAACGACAAGGCAGCCGGAATTGCCGCCAACAGGCAATGAGTCAGACGTCAGGCCTGTAATCTGTCCGGATAAAATACTTTCTTATATCAGATCAAACGCTTATTCGTCCATCGGAATAAAATGGAATAAAAAAAATATTGACTGACGTATCAGTCATTAGTATAAAGGAGGTGCGTTCAAAGCATGTAAAATATATAAACAGGCGCAATCGATGAGCTGGCGGGAAAGCCGATTTTTTTGCTGAAATCTATGACTGACGGATCAGTCACAATCTTCGGGAGATTCATATGAACCGATATATCCGTTTTGTGTTAAACCACCCCATTGCCATGCTGGCAGGCTGCATGCTCATTACGGTGGTTCTGGCGGCAGGCATTGCCAATCTGCGGTTTGACACCTCCATTTCCACATTTCTGCCCAAAACCGATCCGGCCTATAAGCATTATGAGCAGGTCAAGGAGATATACGGGGATGTGGATACGTTCGTGATTTTATCGGTATCCCACAAAAATTTATGGCAGCATGAGACTTTGGAAAAAATCAACCGGTTGCTGATCGATCTCGAGGCTTACCAGGATTATGACGAAAACCTGGAGGCGCGCCGAATGGCGCGGTTAAACGCCGTCCTTACAGACGTCCCGATGACAGAGGCGGCCTTTTTAGACCGGTTTTCAGGTGATCCCGCGTTTCAGCGCCTTCTGCGGCGAAAGCTCTCCGTCCTTGGCTGGGAGGGCGGAGAGCTGGGCGCCCGCATGGCCGGCCGGTTAAAACAGTCGGCGGCTTCCGCCAGAGAGCTAAAATCGGGGGAAATGATTGATGAGATCATCTCCCCGTTTACCGTCCGCGACATCTCCGGGGCAAATGATATGCTGGAAGAGGTCCGGCTGATTGAAACCGACGCGGACGGCAACTGGATACTGCCCGATACCCCTGCTGAGTTCAACGCATTTATCTCCAGCCTTAAGCGCAATCCGGTATTTGAAAAAGGGATTTACGCCACGGATGAAAACGGCAGCATCACGGATCTGGGCTTTATCATCCGGTTTCCGGACATCTCAAACTCTGACCCGATCGCCCGGGAAATCCTTGAAATCGTTAACAGCCATGAAGACTTAGATATCATCGCCCAGGGCGAGCCGATCGTCTATATCTGGATGAACAATTACATGCAGCGGGATCTTTCCCGGCTGGTGCCCCTGGTCATGCTGGTGGCGGTGATCATTTTCTTCATCAACTTCAGGTCATTGCGGGGCGTTGTGCTCCCGTTTCTCACCCTGTCCATGTCAACGATCTGGATCCTTGGCCTTATGGGGTATCTCGGGGTTAATATCACCACCGTGGGGGTCTCGATTCCGGTGTTGATGATCGCGGTGGGCAGTTCCTACGGGATTCATATTCTGAATCAGTATTACGCGGAGTTTGATCAGATCACCCGAAAAGGCAAAAGGGCCGGGCTCCAGCATTCCATGAGCCATATTTCGGTCACCGTGCTGCTTACCGGACTGACCACGTTTGTGGCCTTTATGACCCTTGCGACCCATCAACTGAGCGCCATCCGGGACTGGGGGATTTTCTGCGCTTTGGGGATTATGTTTGCCGTATTGATTTCCGCAACCATTATTCCGGCCGGCCTGGAACTCATGCCCCACCGGGCGGGCGGTAAGCTTAATAAGAAGCGGGACAAGGCCGGCGGGGCTTCAGTTATTGATGGGGTGATCAGGCTCATGGTGAAGGCTTCTGTCGCCCACTACCGTAAAGTATTGGCCGTGGTGCTGATTTTAATCATCGCCTCGGTTTTCGGCCTCACCAGGCTTAAGGTGGAAACCGAACTGCTCCAGTATTTCAAGAAGGAGGACCCGATCCGCACCACTGCCAAAGTTATCGGGGATAAATTCGGCGGCCGGTGGGGGTTTATGATACTAATCGACTCAGGTGAGGTAAACGGCGTCAAGTCGCCCGAGTTTTTGCAAACCGTTGAAGAGTTTCGCAGATGGCTGGAAGCGGAATCCAACTCGGATCTGTGCATCGGCCGGACCGATGCGTTCTCCGATTTTATCAAAACCATGCACATGGCCATGCACAACGATGACCCGTCGTATTTCAGGATCCCGCAAAATAAATGGGATGTGATGGACTATTTGGAGATCTTCTCCGGTACAGACGCCAATTCCGATGGCCGCGTGGACCGGTTTGAGCCCTATGTCGATCCGTTTTTCCAGACCTCAAACGTCATTGCCCGTTTAAACCAGAAAAACGGCCAGCTCATTGGGTCTGCGGGACTCAAGCATATTTTCAGCCGCATATCGACCCATCTCGACCAGACGCTTCCCAAGGGGTATGATTACGAAATTACGGGCCACCCCAAGATGCTCATAAAAAGCATCGACTATATCGTGGGCGGCCAGCTCCAGAGCCTGTTTCTGACCTTTGGGGTGATCGCCGTCGTGGTGCTCCTGCTCTTAAGAAATTTCCGGGCGGCACTGCTTTCCTTGATTCCCATGAGCGTTGCTGTTATGATCAATTTCGGTATTATGGGCTGGTTCGGGATTCAGCTGGATATCGCCACTTCGATTATCGCCGCCATCACCATCGGTATCGGGGTGGATGACACCATTCATTTTTTAAATACGTTCCGTTGTTACCGGAAATGGGGGGAGGATGTGGACACGGCCATTCGGAAAACACTCGAGGTAGCCGGCAAAGCGATTATATTCACCTCACTGGCGCTTATCTGCGGATTTTCCGTGCTGGAGCTCTCCCCGTTCAAGCCCCTGATGCTTTTCGGCCTGTTAATGGCCGTTACCATGGTGGCCACCACTTTGGGCGCGCTGGTTGTTCTGCCTGCGGCCATCAAGCTCACCGGTGTAAAACTGGCCGGCAAGGCGGTCTGCCCGGTGCCGTCGGTGCCTTCGTCCGGAGATATCCCCGTGCTGCGGCCGCCTCAGCCATCGACCCACTATGCCGGTGCACAGGTGGGTTTAATCGCATTCATCCGACATCAATCCAAGGAGGACAGTAATGAGAAATAGGATTTTTCTGGTTTTAATTTTAGCTTTATTCATGGCCCAGTCAGCTTTTGCCATGACCGGCCGGGAGATTATGGAAAAAAGCGACGACCTGCCGGAGGCAGATACCGCGGCCAGTAAAATATTAATGCTGATTCACAAGGGCGGCCGGGTGATGGAAAAGGAATTTATTCTGCAGATGAAGCAGTTTGAAAATGACGAAGACAAAGCGTTGATCGAGTTTATCCGGCCCACCAAAATAAAACTTTTGACCCATTCCTACAAAGGCAAGGATGATGATCAGTGGCTGAGGCTGTCCTCCGGCCGGGTAAAACGGATTGCCTCTTCAAGCAAGGGCAAACCGTTTGTCAACTCCCATTTTTACTATGAAGACCTGACCTCTGTAAAGATCGACGATTATGAATTTGAAAAAATCGGCGAGGCAGAGGCAATGGGCGAGCCCTGCTATAAGGTGGCGGGTGTGAAAAAAGTCGGAGAGAAAGTCTACGACAAGGTGGTCTTCTACCCCCGCAAATCGGATTATTTCGTCAACCGTATCGATTTTTATCTGGACGGTGAGTTCCACAAGTTTTTGGAAAACCATCATGTCAAAAAAATTGACGGCATCCTCACCCCCCACAAGGCTGTCATGGAGCGGACGGACGGCAAGGGCCGGACGGAATTGATTTTAAAGGGAATTAAGTATAATATCGATATTGATGACATAAAATTTAAGAAAGAGGCGCTGCGGTAAAAAAAGTTTAAACCAACCCGCCCCCCGACTTGAAGACCGGGGGTGCACTACACTCAGCGGGGAGAATTGGCCATCCATACTAGCGGGGAAGCATCATTGCGGGGGCGATTCCGTCGATCGTTTGAAAGCCGGGACAGTCTGCGGGTTTTTCTTTTCTTGTGGCTGGCGGCTGCTTTGATGTTTTTGCCGCAAAGCGCGGCGCAAGAGCTTTCCTTTCCCGATGCATCAGACAGAGCCCGTCTGTATGCCCGGGATGACGGCGACTCCGGGGAATCCTGGGATTATGATGAGGACTGGGATCTGGAATCTGATTTTTCGGTTACGGATGATTCCCCGGATTTGACCTGGCGCCTTGAGGTGGCGTTTGAGAATTATGTAAACACCAACCGGGAGCTTCATTTTGAGGATGCCTATGAAAAGCAGGAAATCCACACACACCTGGATCTCAAATACGGCAGCGGCGAACGGTATCTCAAGTCCATCACAGACTTCTATTTTTTTCCCACTTTTTTAAATGAAGATATCGGCGACGACTACCCTTACGCCCCGGAGAGTCGAACCTCCCGCAATTTAAGAATATCCAGCGAATCAAGCGAGATCATATTCCGGGAGCTTTACTACAACTGGCTGATCGAGAGCTGCCGGGTCCGGATCGGCAATCAGGTCTATCCCTGGGGGACGGCGGATTTTTTAAACTCCACATCCTATCTAAACCCCAATGATCTGCGGGAACTGATTCTAAAGGAAGACGATGAGCTGCGCCTCGGCGTGCCTTCGGCATCAGCCATGCTGTTTTTTTCCGATTTCACCATGGAACTCGTGTTTGTGCCGGTCCACACAGCGGCCGCCATTCCTTCAACCGGCCATTTCTGGTCGGTAAAGGAGGTGGAAGGCCAGTATCCGGTCTATTTTGACGACTCCGACCCCATGGATGCCAGCAGCGAGAATTTCGGCTATGCCGCGCGGATCAGCAAGACCTACCGGGGCATGGATTTTTCCATCAGCGGCTATCACGGCCCGGATAATGATCAGCTGCTGGTGCCGAAGCGAACAGTGCTTGAGCCCAATAAGACAGTCGGCGTCATGCTTGAACCCCGGTATTTTGTGGTGGATTATGTGGGCGCGGATTTTTCCACCACTTACGAGGATTTTGCCTTTAATGTGGAAGCCGCCTATTCGCCGAACAAGCACGGCATTATCGAGCAGAATACGGATCAGCCACAGACTCTGGAATTTCCCTATGACACGGAAAGGACCGATTACCTGGCCTATTCAATCGGGCTTAACTATTTCATTCCCATGGAAAAGTTTCTGCCCGGCCATGCCGGAGACAGCCTGTTTACCATGGAGTGGTATCAGGCCACGTATTTTGACGACCAATTCGATGCCCCGCAGATCACCGATCTGCTGAGTTTTCAGTTTCAGGACAGCTACTTTGACCAGCGGGTGAAGGTCTGGCTGGCCACGGTATTTGAAACCCGCCGCGGCGGGATGATCTTCTGGCCCAAGCTGGGCTATGACTTTAAAAACGGCTTTGAAGCCGAAGTGGGCTATGTGGGCATTAACGGCCGGGGCGAGGGCGATTATGACGAGGATTCAATTTTTTATTACTACCGGGACAATGATATCATTATGGTAAATTTCACCTATGCGTTTCCTTAAATTCCATATCGGTATATTCTGCTGCCTGATGCTTTTGATTGGCGGCTGCGGGGATGACCCGGATCATCAGGAGATCATTCTTTCCGGAACCCTGGGGCTGCCCCAGGCGGCCATGGAGACGGATGCGCCCGTCCTGGTGGCGGTGACCAATACCGTGAATGCGGATATTTTAAATAATCGGCCCAAAGAAGCGGTGATCGACTATGTGACGGCGGATAAAGATGCGGCCAAGTTCCGCATTGACTTGACGGAAAAAGGCGTAAACCCCGGGGATGAGGTCTTTTTATTCGCTTTTGTGGATAACAATTATACCGGTGATGTGCCGTTTCCGGACAAGGGCGACATGATCGGGATTTATGTGGAAGAAGGCCGGATTACGCCGGCCTATGAGGTCCAGGATGGAGAAAATACAGACATCCATATTGATATTACCCGCGAGGTGTTTGATTTTGAGGCGCAAATATCCGGCGAGATTTTAGGCGATGAAACCGGTCCGGTGACGCTTGTGGCGTATGCGGGCGAGATCACCTCGTCTGATTTTACGGCCCTTGATTTTGACCAGGTGGTAGGGTTTACCACAGTGAGCAAGGAAACCAGTGTAACGCCCTATGCGCTGGATATCCTGCCCTACGGCAAAGACGTGCCCATTGAAAACGTGCAGGTGTTTGCGCTGTTGGATAAAAATGGCAGCCAAACCGTGGACCCGGGCGACAAAATCGGGTTTTTCAGCCAGGCCGAAGATTTTTCCACCCCGTTTACTGTCGCGGAAGGCCAAACCCCGGATATTGATCTGGAGTTCAAGTTCACCGTGGATGAACCCTCGGGCGATGATGTGTCGATCAGCGGCAGCTATCGCCTGCCGGCAGGCGAGGCTTCGGAGGACTCACCGGTCTATGTTGCGGTGTTTGACGGAGAAGATGCAGAATCGGTTCTGGATGATCCGTTTGCCGCAGTGCGCTATTTTAAGCAGATACCTGCCGGCGAGACGGAATTTAGCCTGGATCTGTCAAATACCGGGTTAGCGGCCGGCGATGAAGTGATCGTGATCGGGTTCTGGGATAAAGACTATAACGGCGCGATTCCGGCGCTTTCTGCGGGCGACGTGATAGGCGTCTATGCCGAGTCCGGAGCGATTACCCCGGCCATTGAACTGGCAGATGGCGGAAATGCCGGTATTGAAATCAATATCAGCCGCGAGGTGTTTGATTTTGAGGCGCAAATATCCGGCGAGATTTTAGGCGATGAA
>JBKHAE010000097.1:0-13521 GCA_046543065.1 Desulfobacterales bacterium
CCTTTTTTATTGCTTTAAAAAAGCAGGTTTGCTTATTTAAACGCTATCTTACATTTGCGATTTAACGGATTTCACCTTCCCGGTCAGCCCGTCAGAGCGGTCTTTGCGGTAATCCGCCTTCATCGTCAGATAGATGCGGTCGCAATCATTTTGAAGCTCTTTAAAGCACTGATCAACGACCTGCAGTACTTCCGGCCATTCCCCTTCAATGCATGTACCCATGGGATTTAACGTATAGGAAAGACCGCTGCCCTCGATGATTTTAACCACCCGGGCGACATAAGGACTGACGCTGACACCCTTATCCAGCGGAAAGATGGATAGCTCAATGATAACACTCATAAAAACAACCTCGTTTGGGAATTTAGAGAAGGATCTCCTGGTAAAGCTTGTTGAAAAGTTCTTCAGCGCTGTTAATCTGGGTCTCTGTCAGCCGCGATTTTAACACCTGGCGCTGCTCGGCCGCCACATCCTTTCCCTGGGCCGCGGCCAGGGAAAGCCAGGCATAGGCGGTGACATCGCTCTGGGACGTGCCCTGGCCGTTAAAACACATGACCCCCACGCTGTACTGGGCCTCCACATCGCCCTGGCGGGCCGCGGCTTCATACCATTTAAACGCCTGATTAAAATCCTTTTCCACGCCCATGCCGTTGTAGCACATGCCCGCATAGCGAAGCTGGGAATACACCAGGCCCCGGGCTGCCGCCTTTTGATGCCATTTTGCAGCCGTTTTCAAATCCCTTTCAACGCCCAGTCCATTATCATACAATATGCCCATGCGCATCTGGGCCTTGGCATGCCCGGCTGAAGCGGCCTGCCGGTACCACTCGGCGGCTTTGGGGTAATCCGTTTCCACGCCGGCCTTGCCCTCCTCATAGACCACCCCCAATGCAAACGCCCCCTCGCTGCTGCCGCTGTCTGCGGCTTTTTCAAACCATTCCACCGCCTTGGATTCATCCACCGGTTTGCCGAGACCGCCGTTGGCATACAGCATGCCGATCCGGTACATGGCATCGCCAAACCCGGCGCTTGCTGCTTTTTCATAAAGCAGAAGGGCTCGCTTGGGATTCTCCGCCACCCCTTCTCCGGCCTCATGCATCACCCCCAGGCTGTACATGGCCGGCGCAAAATCTTTATCTGCGGCTGCCTGGAAGTATTCCGCCGCTTTTTCATAGTTTCGGGGAATGCCGTCCCCCTTATAATAGATCACCCCCAACCCGTAGCTTGCTTTAACAAGGCCCTGCGCATGGGCTTTTTCGTACCAGTTCAGCGCCTGCCAGGGATCCCTGTTTACGCCCTCGCCCTTATAGAACATATCCCCCAGACAAAGCTGGGCCTTTGCATAGCCGGCTTCAGCCGCCTGCTCATACCATCTTGCGGCTTTTTCCGGATCCGCCGGCAGGCCGGTGCCGGAATCATATATGGCGCCCAGGCTGTAATAATGAATCGGCAGGGCATCTTCCCGTTCGGCCGCCCGCTTGTACCATTTCGCCGCCTCCTCCGGCTGCTTTTCGCCGGCTTTTCCGTAATAAAGCATATGGGCGTATCCGTATTCCGCCAGCACGTGTTCCTGCTCTGCGCCCATGCGATACCAGGCCAGCGCTTCATCTAAATCCGCGGAAACGCCCAGGCCGTGTTCATACATATATCCGAGTGCATACTGAGCGGCAGCCCCGCCCTTTTCCGCGGCTTTTAAAAACAGGTCCGCAGCCTTCTCGTAATCCTGGGAAACACCCTGCCCCCGGTAAAAACGGATTCCCTGATCTGTGAGCTTTAGAGCCTCTGGATCCATGGGCTCCACCGCCATGGGCACAAATTTATCCGGAGCTTCCCCTTCTTCAGGCTCGGGTTCGGCGTTTTCGGCTGCCTCAACCGATTCCGGGGCATCCATCTCCGCCGTATCGTTTTCAGATGCATTGGACTCGCAAAATCCGGCAGGAGGCAGCATCAAAAAAAACAAACAACAGATAAAGAATACAGAAAAGGCAAACACGCGGGGCCAGGCAAAATGATAATTCATGACAGGATCTCTCATAAGGAATAATAGGTTATTGATCTATTTTTAAAAATGTGGACTAAAACCAAGCACTTGTCAAGCAAATATTCAGATTCGCCCGGCCGGCGGAAAACCCCGACCTAAATTGAGCGATTTTCAAGTTTACCGCAGATACAAGGAAAATGATGTCGAGCTATAGTCGCCTATGCGAGACATCATTTGACGCAGTAGATGCGGTGAAATTGGGAATCCCGGAGGGTTTCAAATTTTTAAGCTAAAAATATTTCAACATTTTAAAAATAATAATAAAATCACTTTTTAAAAATATGAAACGCTCAATTTAGGCCCGAAAAAATCCAGGTTGCATTCAGCGGCTGCGGCCTTTATATTGCGGACAAACTCCATGACCAAATTTCAGATGACATGATCAAGCAGCAAACAAAAGAAAAGCTGATCCAGGAATTAACGGAAATCCTTTCCGGGGGCATCTGTTTACCGGATGCGGTGGTGCATTATATTGATTCAACGCTTTCGCCAGCATCCGGGGAAGAATTGACCAAAGTCCTTATGGATGCGGATAACTGCGAGGCGGAAACGGCGGTTGAACTGATCTTTTTTCCGGATGCAGCCACACAGGAAAGGCTTGAACCCATCCTCTCGGAAGCCATACTGACAGAGGCGGAGATTTCTGAGGTGGTCCATACTTTAAGCCAGAAAAACCTTCAGGCCCGGCTCTGTTTTCCGGATGAGCGCGGCCAAGCGATTCTGCCGGTACCTGAGACGGCCATCCGCCAGATGATGAACCGGCTCCGCCCGACCGTCACCATTTCCCGCCAAATCGCAGAGGCTATTGATCATTGTCTGCCGGAGGCCGAAGATGCCTGCCGGATGCGGGTCAAACTTCGAAATGCGCGGATTGGCCAAACAAACAGCCAAATCAATTTTCTCTGCACCTTAATTAAGGCGATTGCCCCACCATCCGCCCAGCAGCCCAGCCGGCAGCCAGACGACTTCTGGAATCTCTTGGATCTGGCCATTTTTCTGCTGGAGCAGACCGAGCCCGGGGCGGACATTTATGAGGCCCTGATGACGCACAAACAGCATCTCATTAAAGCCGTCCGGGCAGGGGAAAAAAATCAGCAGGCGCTGGCATCCAATACCGTGGAAGCCCTGATCATGAAGGGGATGAATGTTTCCGCCATTGACCTGGCCGCGGCCCGGGAAAAAATTGACCAGATTGACCGGATCAGCATTGCCGTTTACGGCAGAACGGAATTTCTTTCCGCCCTGGCCCCTGCCGGCGGGCCAATGGATTTAAGCGTGCAGGACAAGGAAGATATGGCCGCCGTGCTGCGGCTGCTGTCATAGGGGCCGCAGCCCGTTACTCGAACCGCCAGACTTCTTCAGCCAGCCGCTCCGCTTCTTCGCCCAGCTGGGTATCCTTGCCCATGGCCGCGGCTTTTTTAAATGTCTTGTAGGCTTTATTGTATTCATGGATGTCACGGTAGGCTTTGCCCAGATCCAGATGAATCCGGGTTTGCCCGGACGCCTTGTCCGCGGCTTTTTCAAGGACTTCCACCGCCTTATCCGGTCTGCTGGTTTCCAAATATACCTGTCCCAGCCCGTGAAGGGCCTTCGGAAATCCGGGCATTAAATCCAAGGCCTCTTTGTAATAATGGACGGCCTGATCATAATTGCCCTTGTGATAGGCGATAAATCCCAGATTAGTCAGCGGAAAATGGGGCGTGGCATAGAGCAGGTCATCTTTTACCGCCTTAAAACATTCAATGGCCGCATCCCATTCTTCGTTTTCCATATAGGCTGCCCCAAGATTGTTTCTGGCCGGCGAATAATCGGGGTTTAGTTCCAGGGCATACTTAAAATGCGAAATGGCTTTATCATACTGTTTTTTGGCCATATAGGCCAGCCCCAGATCATTCTGAAGAAAGGGGTCTTTGGCGTAAATCTGCTCAGCCTTCAGAAATTCGCGAAGCGCGCGGGTATAGGACTCCTGGCTCATATAGGCTTCTCCCAGCTCCCGGGAGGCGTTGGCCCGCTCCTTTTTGAGAGCCTGTTCGCCTGCAGCGCAGGCAGCCAGGCTGCAAATGGTTATCAGACAGATAAACAGCCGCCATTTTCTTGATGCCATGATGCGAATTCCTTTAATATGAAAATAACAGTTAAGGGCTGCGTACCTGAAGCACCGCAAGCCCTTTTTCGGAAAGAAAATACCGTATTTCCGTCGGCACTTCAACGTCAGTGATTAAAATTTTACGTTCTTTTCCGGATTTACCGGGAGCTGACACCACTGTCCCCGGCAACCTAAAGGACGTATTGTGTATCCGCCGCCGCTCAGCCGCCCAGAACAGCGGAACATCATTTAGTTCCACCGGCAGTTCGGATAGCAGCTGACGGACTATTTGATAAGAATCGCAGCCTTCCTGGATTTGAATAACCTCAAAGCCGGTGGATTCAATCGATTTGATGGCATCCCCCTGCAGATCGCCGTAATCGATCAGCACCTCGCTGTTTGGACCAAGGGCGAGCAGGTTGGTTAAGGCATTGACCTGGAAGCCCGCATAGGGAAATGAAATTTCAACATTTTCCTGGTAGGTGTATCCCAGTTGCTCGGCGAGCGCGCCAACGACCCCTGACGGGGTTGTGGCAGTGAGGGTGGCGGCGGTTTTGCCGATTTCCCCCTCCTGCTCAAAAGCCTGGCGGGCCCGGGTAAAACGATTTTCCCGGTTAATCCAGTCCTCAACAGTTACCCATTGGGACGCCAGATAGCTGCGGATGGCGGGTGCCATCTGCTCGCTTTGGTCCCGGATAAACGTGAGGCAAGCTTTGCCGTCCCCGTCCGGGCGCTCATATATGTATTCCCCCCGGACCGTCACGGATATGCCGTTATCGGAAAACGTCAGTTTGTTCTCGCACCCGCCCGGATCGATAAGCGGACAAATCTTTTGAAAAAGCTCCCGAAGCGTGGCTTTGGGCGCCAAACGGACAATCGAGATATTCCGCCAGAATTTTTTGATGGCAGCGGCCGCCTTCTCATCCACCCGCTCATAGGGATCAAACAGCATACGCCCCCCATCGGGCAGTTCCATAATCGGATTCTGCGTCAAGTCGACCCGGTAATCCGCAAGCCCGTCCCGTGGAAAGAAGAAATCCCCTTCATCCATAAGCCGCGCGTTTAATATCCGGGCGGCTTTTTTATAAACCGGGTGCAGTCGGTCAGGTGTCTTTTGTTCTGGCGGCGCGGGCGCTTTTTCCGGTTCTTTGGGCGGACTTTCCGGTGATTCAGCCGATGAAACGGCCTCCGCAGGCGGCGGCTCGCTTTCAGGTTCAGGTTTTGGTTCCGGTGTTTCTACCGCTGCCGCCGGCTCCGGTTCAGATTCCACTGGCGGCTGTTCCGGCTCAGGGGCCTTAAACGGCTCTTTACTGTCAATCTGGCCGGTTTGATCAAATATGGCATCATACCAGCCGGCATTTCGCACTGCCGGGTCCGGCAGCCGGATTTTTTCCCCCACCCGGATAAGATTGACGTCATCCACATCCGGATTCATGTATTTAAACAGTTCAACCACCTTTTCGTATTCCTTCCGGTTCAGTTTGCCGAACTGCTCGGCAATCAGCCTGGAAACCGTATCCCCGGACTGCACTTCATAGCGCGAGGAGTTCTGGATCATGCTGTCCGGCAGGTTGGTGATGTTTATAATCGGAATGGTCACCGTGCCGGTGGCTTGCCCCTCAATGGCGCCTGGCGCAAGAATTTTTAAAGGGATCAGGATCTTCTGGTTGGGATAGATTTTATTCACATCCTCAACATCCGAATTGATTCGCTTGAAGATGTCTAAAAATTGGGGAAAATCTTCATGCGCGATTTCGCCCCGCTGTTTGAAAAGCTTGGTCACATAGTCGTTTTTCTGCACCATATAGGGATCGCAAAGGATGTCGCGGCCGCGGTCCTGGCAGACCACAAAGCGCTTCTGGAAAAAGGCGGCATGGGCCGGAAAAGCCAGTAAAATACCGGCAAGCACCGCGACCACACCCCAGACAGTGGCAAATAACCGAAATTTGCCGGATTCCATCTAACGGGAAACCTTCTTTAAATCCAAAATTTGAGCGATTTCCCGGGCTATCCGGGAAACAAACGTATCCAGCGCCTCCCCGGACAGCGGTTTGCCCGGTTCGGGCACGGCTTCCAGATCCGCCGGGCGGATGAGTTCCGGCGCATTGATAAGCGCCGGCTTGGGGGTTACCTCGTATTCCGGCGAAAAGCTATCTTGAAAATACATTTCCTGAAAGCCCGAGAATTTCAGCGCATGGGCGGTGGAATCCAGAACCACGCTTTCATGCGGTTCAACCAGGCCGCGCGCCTTGGCGGCCACAATGCCGGCCAGGCATTCGCCGCCATGGGTACAGATCACGTGGCCGTTTCGGTTGGCGGTGAGCTGCCAGTCCATGATCTGCTGTTCGGTCACCTCGGCCACAAACACCCGCTGTCGGCCCGCCATTTGATTGTATTTCTCCACAAGGTGGATCACCCGCGGCATGGAAACCGGATTTCCGATCATGGCCGCCTGTGCCACGCTGAGCTTTACGTGCACGGGCTCAAAATGCCGCTTTTCCGGCTCCGGCTCCAGATAATACTTGTATACCGGATTGGCATGCTCGGACTGCACGCCGATAATCTTGGGCAGGGCATCAATAATTCCGGTTTCAAAAAATTTCAGAAACCCGTTGACCACCGCCGTAATATTGCCCGCATTCCCGATGGGCACCACCACTACCTTATCCGCCAGGTCGTATTCGAAATACTGGGCAATCTCGTAGGAATAAGATTCCTGCCCCAGGATCCGCCAGGCGTTTTTGGAATTTAAAAGCGCCACGTTATAGGTTTCAGACAGGGCCTCAACAATCTTCATGCAGTCGTCAAAAACCCCCGGAATCTCAAAAACCGCCGCCCCGCTGCCCAGGGGCTGGGAAAGCTGCTGGGGGGTTACCTTTTTATGCGGCAGGAGGACCGCGGATTTTACTTTCGGCTGCAGATAAGACGCATAAAGGGCGGCAGAGGCGGATGTATCCCCGGTTGAAGCGCAGACCGCCAGAATATTTTCCACAAGCCCCTGCTGGATGAGATACTGAATATAGCTTAACGCACTGGCCATGCCCCGGTCCTTGAACGAGGCGCTCGGGTTCTGGCCGTCATTTTTAAAAAATATCCGGGCCCCGGCAGTTTCCTGTAAAAACCGGTTGGACTCGATGATCGGGGTATTGCCTTCGCCGAGATACACAATCGCATCCAGCGGCAGGATCGGCCCGATAAATTCGTGGAACCGGTAGATCCCCTGAAGGGCCGGGATATTCAGCATTTTCCGGTAATCGAAAATCTGCTGCCAGGTTTTCCCGGAAATCGCCTTTAGCCGCGCAAATGCCGGATCATGCAGCAATAAGACCTTGCCGCAGTCCGGACAGGTGTATAACAGCTTTTCAATGCCGTATTCGGCGCCGCATCCCAGGCACCGGTAAATCAGCTTGCCGGCCGGCTCAGGCACCAGGTAGGGCTGGATGTCTTTTGTAAATTCTTCGGGCTTCACGGTGAGATACGTTCCTTTCCCCCCATATAGGATCTCAAGGCCTCCGGGATGATCACGCTCCCGTCGGCCTGCTGGAAATTCTCCAGAATCGCGGCCACGGTCCGCCCCACCGCGAGACCCGAACCGTTTAGGGTATGAACCGGCTCGGTGCCCTTCTTTCCCTTGCGGCGCATGCGGATGCCGGCGCGCCGGGCCTGGAACCCCTCAAAATTGCTGCAGGAGGAAATCTCCCGGTACTTTTCCTGGGCCGGCATCCATACCTCAATATCATAGGTTTTGGCGGATGAAAACCCTAAGTCGCCGGTGCATAGAACCACCACCCGGTAGGGAAGCCCCAGCCGCTTGAGCACTCCTTCCGCATCCGCCAATAACTTTTCCAGTTCATCATAGGAGTTTTCCGGGGCAACAAACTTAACCAGCTCCACCTTATTAAACTGATGCTGACGGATCAGCCCGCGCGTATCCTTTCCGTGGGAGCCGGCCTCGGACCGAAAGCAGGGCGTGTAGGCGGTATAATATATCGGCAGGTTTTCCTCATCAAGAATTTCATCCTGATATATATTGGTCACCGGCACCTCGGCGGTGGGAATCAGGTAATAGTCCCAGTCCGCCAGTTTAAAGAGATCGGTTTCAAACTTGGGCAGCTGACCGGTGCCGGTCATGGATTTGCGGTTTACAATAAACGGCGGCAGCACCTCCGCATACCCGTTTTCCCGCGTATGAAGGTCCAGCATAAAAGAGATAAGCGCCCGTTCAAGCTGCGCGCCCGCGCCAAAATACAAGGGGAACCGCGAACCCGTAATCTTGGCCGCCCGCTCGAAATCCAGAATATGCAGGGCCTCGCCGATCTCCCAATGGGCCCTGGCGTCAAAATCAAAATCCGGCCGCTCGCCCTCTTCCCGGACCAGGCGGTTCTGGGTATCATCTTCGCCCACCGGAACCGAGGCCTCCGGAATATTGGGAATACGGATCAGAATCTCATTAAGGGTGTTTTCGCAGTCCGCCAGTTCCTGCTCCATAGTTTTGATTCGCCCGGAAACCTCGCGCATCTCGACAACCTGATCTTCGGCATCTTCACCGTTTTTCTTCTTCTTTGCGATCTCATCGGAGACCACGTTCCGGCGGTGGCGCAGCGCCTCCATTTCAGAGAGAATCTCCCGGCGCCGCTCATCCGCTGATTTAAAAGTATCCAGGTCAGCGGCATCCCCCCGTTTCTGCAAAGCCTCTGAAACTTCAGACAAATTTTGTCGAACGTACTTGATTTCCAGCATAACGTACCTATATTGGTAATGGATAAGTATACTTAACAATTCATAAAATGTTAAAAATTAGCACCCAATACCGGGGGCGTCAATAATTATTGAAAATTTTGAAAAAATCATATATAAGGAATATTTATTTTTGCTTGTGTTGGAGAATAGATTGATGGAGGATGTCAAAGAAAAAAAACAGGAACTGCGGAAACTGATTGAGAAAAAGCTGGAAGGCCTCTCCCGGGAAGAGATCCGGAAAAAGCTGGAGGCGATCGAAGCCCAGCTCTTTGAGTTCGCCAATTTTATTGAAGCCGAAGTTTCCCTGTTTTATATCAACACCCATCGCGAGGTGGATACGGATCACATTATCCGCCGATGCATGGACAGCCCCAAAGACATCGTGCTGCCGCTGTTTGACGATGCCAATGGCGGAGCCAGGCTCTATAAAATTCAGAATGTGGATGCGGACTTAAGAAAAAGGACCGGCAAAATGCTGGAGCCCAATCCGGAGCGCTGTAAGCCGGTTTCCATGGATCATATCGATATCGCCATTATACCGGGGGTCGCTTTTGACGAAAAAGGCGGACGATTGGGTATTGGCGCCGGGCGGTATGACCGAATGATTCCAAAACTGCCGGTCACGGCCAGAAAAGTAGCCTTTGCGTTCGAGGATCAGATCACCCAGATAGTTCCCATGGAGTCCCACGATAAATTCGTGGATATCATTATTACCGAGGAACGCATCATCTATAAGATTTAGCGCATCGCCCCGCTTGCTTGCGATAAATCCAAACGCCTCAAGAAAGCCTGTTTTCCGGAAGCTATGAAACCTGTTGTTGCCATTATCGGCCACCCGAATGCCGGAAAATCCACCCTGTTCAACCGTATCACCCGAACAACGGACGCGCTGGTTGACGATTTTCCAGGGGTTACCCGGGATCGGCACTATGGAAACGCCGAGTGGAATGGGTGCGCCTTTACCCTGATTGATACCGGCGGATTCGCCGGGGCGGAGGATGAATTCACCGCCATGAGCCGACTCCAGGTGGAACAGGCGGTCAAGGAAGCGGATGCGGTCATTCTCCTCTTTGACGGAAAAACCGGCCCCACCCCGTATGACCGGGAACTTCTGGCCCTTGTGCAAACCCATAATGTGGCGGTGTTTCCCGCGGTAAACAAGGTGGACAGCGAAGCCCAGGAGGACCGGTGCTATCCCTTTTACGAACTCGGCGTGGACAGATTCTTTCCCGTGTCCGCGGAACACGGGTATGGGGTTTACGACCTCCTGGACCGGTTAACCGCCGAATTGCCTGATGCCGCGCCGGAACCGGAAGCTGAGGCAATTAAGATCTCGGTCATCGGGCGGCCGAATGTGGGCAAATCCTCTCTCATCAACCGGATTCTGGGCGAAGACCGGGTGATGGTGAGCAGCCAGCCCGGCACCACCCGGGATGCCATTGACACGGCATTCTTCAGGGATGGCCGCCGCTATATTTTTATCGATACCGCCGGGATCCGCCGGAAAAGCCGGGTATCCAAAAAAATTGAAAAGTATTCCATTATAAAGACCCTTAGAAGCATTGAACGCGCGGATGTGGTGCTGATTCTTCTGGACGGCTACGAGGGCATCACCGAGCAGGACGTCAAAATCGCGGGCTATGCCTTTGAACAGGGCCGGGGCTGCATTTTTGTTCTGAACAAATGGGATATCGTGGAAAAAGACAGCCGGACCATGCAGCACATGATGGACTGGTTAAGAAGCGAAGCCAAGTACTTAAGCTTTGCCCCGGTATTAACCGTATCCGCCGTGACCGGAAAGCGCGTGCATCGGATATTTGAAACCGTGGACACCGTCTATACCCAATATGCAAGCCGGATTGCCACCGGCCCGTTAAACAAGATCATCGAGCAGGCCACCTGCCGCACTGAGCCGTCGCTCTTTCGCGGCCGACGGCTGAAATTCTATTACGCCACCCAGGCATCAACCCGGCCGCCCACATTCGTCTGCTTTGTCAACTACCCCGAAGGCGTGCATTTTTCTTACAAGCGCTACCTCATCAACCAGATCCGGGCGGAGAGCGGCCTGGACCAGGTGCCGGTGCGACTTTACTTCAGAAAACGCGGGGAATCCGAACCCAGACAGAAGAAAAAGCGCCCGGCAGCGGGTAAAAAGAAAAAAACCCGGAAACGGGCCTGATTCAACCGGACATCCGTATGGCGTCCTCTGACGAAACCCACGAGACCCGAAACCTTTTTGATCCGCCATCCCAAAAGGCGGCTGAGGACTCCCGCCCCCTGGCCGACCGGATGCGGCCCAAAACCCTGGATGCGCTGATCGGCCAGCAGCATGCGGCGGGCCCCGGTACCCTGATTCGAAATGCCGTCACCGCGGACCGCCTGTTTTCCATGATCCTGTGGGGCCCGCCCGGCTCCGGCAAAACCACCATCGCCCGGATCATTGCGGAACAGACCCGGTGCCATTTCGTGCATATTTCAGCGGTGCTCACCGGGGTTAAAGACATCCGAAGCGTTATTGAGACCGCCAAGGAGCAGCAGCAGCGCTACCAGAAACGTACCATTTTGTTTGTGGATGAAATCCATCGGTTCAACAAATCCCAGCAGGATGCCTTCCTCCATCATGTGGAAAGCGGCCTGATCACGCTGATCGGCGCCACCACGGAAAACCCCTCGTTCGAGGTCATATCCGCGCTTCTGTCCCGTTGCCAGATCATCTCCCTGTATGCCTTATCGGATGCGGATATCCAAACCCTGCTTACCCGGGCCGCGGCAGATTCTGAAAACGGGCTGGGCGAAACGGACTTAACGCTTTCGGATGAGGCGGCCGCCCATATTGTTTCCATATCCGACGGCGACGGCCGGGCGGCGCTAAACGCGCTTGAGGTGGCCGCATTTACCGCGCAGTCCGCCGGGCATGCGGAAATCACCCGCCAGGATGTGGAAACTGCGCTGCAGCGAAAAGCCCTTGCCTATGACAAGGCGGGGGAGGAGCATTACAACCTCATCTCCGCCTTTCACAAGAGTCTGCGCGGAGGTGATCCGGATGCGGCCCTTTACTGGCTGGCCCGCATGATGGAAGGCGGCGAGGACCCCTTCTATATTGCCCGGCGCATGGTGCGGTTTGCCTCGGAGGATATCGGCAATGCCGACCCCCGGGCATTGGCCCTTGCCATGGACGCCATGGACGCCTACCGGTTTCTGGGGTCTCCGGAAGGCGACTTGAGCCTTGCGCAGGCCGCCGCCTACCTGGCATGCGCGCCCAAGAGCAACCGGATCTACACGGCGTACGGACAAATCCAAAAAACCATCAAAAAAACCGGCACCCTGCCGGTGCCATACCACATCAGAAACGCCCCGACCCGGATCATGGCCGAAGAAGGCTACGCCCAAGGGTATGAATACCCGCACGATTACCCGGAGGCGGTGGTTTCCCAGGATTATCTGCCGGAGAAATTAAGGGGGCGCTCGTTTTACCAGCCCACAGACCGGGGCTATGAGAAAATCATCAGGGAACGGCTGGATCACTGGCGGGCCATCAGCCGGAACAAGCCCA
Organism: Desulfobacterales bacterium; assembly: GCA_046543065.1. Classification (GTDB taxonomy): domain Bacteria; phylum Desulfobacterota; class Desulfobacteria; order Desulfobacterales; family Desulfosalsimonadaceae; genus M55B175. The sequence continues at coordinate 12,421 of JBKHAE010000097.1, forward strand.
AAAAATAAGCCTTAGTCATACGCTTTCTCTATATTCGCCAGCTTTTCAAGATATAAATCCTGGTATATCAGACCATTTTGATGGCGAATATCATCCAAGGCCAGCTGAATGTGGGGCCGGATGTCTATGCCGTAGCGGTTCAAGGTGGCCTTATTGGCCTGATCCAGCACCAATACGCTGTAGTACCGGGTCAGGCACCGGATGGTGGAATCCCGCCGCAAAAGGTAACTCTTGCCGGAAAGGGTGTTTAAAAAGAAACTCGCATATTCGTAGAGGGTTTTCAGAGAAACAATCTCCTCACCCTGGCCGCCGCAGCCGCCCAACTTGACGTAGTAGTCATAAAAATTCACCATGGCATGCTCCAGCACATCGGCTTCCGTCTGCATGATATGCTTGACCAGCGAAATCCGTTTTTTATCGAGCGCGCGGAAAAAATGGGCATGGTTGTGCATAAGGCTTACAATATCCTGGGTCTCGCCGATGATTAAGGGGGGATTGGCGGCCAGCTCAGCCACCATATCCTCGAAAACCCGGCGGGCGCCTTCGGCCTCGATATCAGCGGCCTTGACAAACCCCTGCTGGTCCAGGTAGTTGAAGAAGGCATTAATTTTTTTCTCCAGCCGATAGCAGCTGGGGGTATCCATGGCGGACATGGTATTGATGGGGGGCTTTTCCGGCGGCTCGCCAAAAACCTTTTCGATCCGTTCAGCAGCCGTCTGTTTTTGCTCGTCCGCCTGTTCAAGCTTTTGCTCCAAGGCTCCAACCGTTTCCTGCAAGTCCCTGGTTTGCGCTGCCAGGTGCTGCGCCTGCTCCGATACAGCTGTTTGGACTTCCTGCCGATGCCACTGCATTACTTTAAGATATCCGAAGTAGCCGGCAACTACAACGATGGCCAGCACGATGACAGCAGCGATATACTTTCCGGTATTGGATTTTGCGAATTGATGATCCGGCATTGGAATACCAGGCTCCTTATTGGAAGGTATTAGATTTTGAATATTATAGCATAGAATTGAAAAATGTCGAAGGTCTCATGCTCATTCTGACACGGCTAATTTGTTCTAACCGCAAAATCCATACCCCCGGTCAGTTAACGCTAAG
>JBKHAE010000098.1:0-13500 GCA_046543065.1 Desulfobacterales bacterium
TGAGCGTGGGCGATGTCATCGGTGTATATGCGGTTCAAGGCCGGATCAGCCCGTCGGTGCCGTTGGTGGAAGGTGGCAATACAGGCGTTGATATTGCGATCGACCGGGAGGTGTATGATTTTGAGGCATCGATTTCCGGGGAGCTTTTAGGCCCGGAGTCCGGGAGTGTGACGATTGTGGCCTATACGGGCGAGATCACGTCATCGGATTTCACTTCCCTTGATTTTGATCAGGTAATCGGCTTTGAAACCATGACCAAACAGGCCGGCGCAGATGCCTACACGTTAAATATTTTGCCCTATGGCAAAAACGTGCCCATCGAAAATGTGCAGGTATTTGCGCTACTGGATGCCAATGACAGCCGGACCATCGACGGGGGCGACCGGGTGGGGTTTTACGGGGAAGGGGACGCGTTTTCCACACCGGTAACCGTCTCTGAGGGCCGCCTCCGGGGCATAGATCTTGAGTTTAAGTTTACTATCCAAAGTCCTTCCGGAGATGATGTTTTTATATCCGGGGAATATTTTTTGCCAAATGGATCGGCTTCAGACTTATCCCCTGCATACTTGGCGGTATTAGATGGCTCGAATCCGGAATCGGTTTTGAATGATCCGTTTGCTTCTGTTAGATACTTTAAGAAAGCGCCTCAGGATGACATTGATTTTATGCTGGATTTATCGAATACCGGCTTGGCTGCTGGGGATGAAATCATTGTCGTTGGGCTTTGGGATAAAAACTATAACGGGGTGTTCCCTGAGCTGAGCGTAGGTGACTTTTTAGGGATTTATGCAGAATCTGGACGCATAAGTCCTGCAATTCCATTAAATGCAAATGGGAATTCTGATATACGGATAGATATTAACCGTGAAATATATGATTTTGAGGCTTCCATATCAGGGGATATTTTAGGCTCAGATACAGGCGATGTGACATTAGTCGCCTACGCCGGAGATATCGTCTCTTCTGATTTCAGGCTCTTGGATTTTAACAAAGTCATCGGCTTTGAAACAGTGAAGAAAAATGACCCGCAACCAATTGCGTATCATTTAAATATTTTTCCTTATGGTGAAGATGTGCCTGTTGAAAATGTCCAGGTGATCGTACTGTTGGATGCCAATAAAAATCAAAATATTGATGGGGGTGACAGAGTCGGATTTTTTGGTGAAGGAGACGAATTGTCCGTCCCATTAACCGTGCCTGAAGGCGAAATCGGCGATATTGATATTAAATTTATATTTGATGTATTGCAGCCCTCTGGTTTTGATATTTTAATTGCCGGAAGTGTGCCGGGTCCCTTTAACCGGACAAGTCCGCTTTATATAACCGTGTTTGATTCTGAGGATCCGGGGGCAATCATAGAGGATCCGTTTTCGAGCTTAAAATATTTTTTTCAAGTGCCTCAAATGGATGCGAGCTATTCATTGGATTTGTCGAACACGGATCTGTTTCCAGGTGATGAGGTGCTGATTGCGGGATTATTGGATAAGGATTTTGATGGCGGTTTCCCGGATATTTCCCAGGGGGATAAAATTGGTATCGTTCAGGATAAAGATAAGTACCAATTTACAACCGCCTTGAACTGCGGCACGAATATTATTCCTCCGAATGGATATGTATTTAATCTAAACAAGAATGTTTATGAATTTGATTCAACTATAAATTATGCCTTAGATTTAAGCAGCGCTGGAAGTTATGGACAGGAAGCGAAATTGATTGTTTTGACCATTCATGTCGATGGCGTCGAAATTGGGGTTTCTGCTTCGTGTGAAGTCAACGTCAATATCGATATCGATTACTTGCTTGGAGTCGATATTCTTCCAGCATCCGAATACGACCATATTGGAATTGGACCGCGCATTGACCCTTCCCCCCCCCGAAATTTAGAGGTGATCACGGCCCTATACGAGCATATTGTGGTTTGGGAAGATAACCAGCCGCCGCAACCGCTTATAAAAGGCGTGGATCATGGAGGGGAAAATGAACGTACGGCGTATTTATTCGCTATATTGGACAAAAATGGTAATAACCAGTTGGACGGTAATGATGAGATCGGCTATTATGGTAACAATGAGATCGAAATAATTGATGGAAAAATCATTGATAAACTACCTCCTTGGTTGAAAGAGATAATTGTCCCGGACTGGTTTACCGGTGAGTTGAATTTCCCCACCCCGATTCCCCGCATCACCAAGGGGATAAACCGCGAAGCCAGAAGCGATGGCTCCCAGGGGCCCTACTGGATTTCGCATTTTATTGAGCCCTAGTCCCATTCCAATCGTCCCGCCTTCTAATTACCTAACGGTTTAAGGTATAGGGTATAAGGTGTAAGGTAAATGAAATCAATCTTTTAGGCTTTAAGCAGTTCACGGTTCACAGTTCAATGTTATACAAACTTAGTGCCTCAGTGCCTCATTGCCTTTAAAGCGGCTTATAGGCTCGCTATAATTAGCTTTTGCTATCGGGTAAAGGCACTAAGGCGCTAAGGCACTTTATTTTTCAAACTGTAAACCGTGAACTCTGCCGCCCTCAACTTTGAGAAAGGACATCCCCCAATCCCCGATTGAAAAAGGCACTTCCTGAGCCCCCCTTTGAAAGCTGATCTTTACCCACACTTGACACAGGGGGTTACGGGCCGGATTGCATGGGGTGAGGAAATTCTTGATGTTTGAAGATTGCATACATTTCGGTAGCAGTGCCCAAGCGTTGCAGGCCGCGCCAAAGCGTCTTGGTGCCGGGCGGACCGTCACTTCTCCTGCCCAGGTGTCCGCCAATGCCGCCGACCATATATATGGCTTCCTGCAAAGACGGCGGTTCTTCGGGGGGAATCGGCGTTTTGTTTACATAACAACAAAGCGCCTTCCATTCGATGTCTTTGAAGAATACCGTACAGGAGACATCGGGGACTTCTCTGCCCAGCATGGTCAGATGATAAATTCGCCAAGCCACCACCATATCCACACCAAGACAGGCTTCGATCCGGTCGGCCGATCCAAGCTGCCGGTCTTTAATCCGACAACCGCTTTTAAGCGTCCGATGATAAACTTCAATACCCCAGCGGCCAGAATACCATTCCACGCGTTTTTGCGCATCCGCAAAACTCTCTGTGGCCACAGTGGTCACCAGCATCCATTCAATCGGCGATTTAACGGCTTCATCAGGCTGCTCAACAACGTATACGGCCCAGGCCGGTATCGAAACGCATGCCGATACAGTATTGGTTCCGGGGCGCTGCAATTCAACAGCCGCAAATCGAATATCCACCCACGTGTCTCTTGCTTTGCGCGCTCCACTGCGGGGTACGTGAAATTTCAAAGAGCCGGCCACGTCCTGCTCACCCATAAAATCCCACAGATATTTCTCTTCGACTTTTCGTCTGCGACTTTTTTCCGAACGAATCAGCAATCCCGGGGCATAGGGCGTTTGGGCGGCTTTATCAAACAGTTCGTAAATATCGGATTCCCGATCACCGATACTGATCAATCGGGTATCCGGGCAGAGTTTCTGGATTTCTGCGACTTTCTCAAAACTGCGCAGCCATTTCATGCTCTCCTTCTGCTCTATGGGCAAAGCCTGACGACGACGACTTTTGTCTTGATCTTTATTGTCCCTTGCCCAACATTGGGCATCCAATATCCCCAATGGCGTCCCATCTTCTGTAAATGCCAGTGTATCGTGAAGCAGCAGACCGATGCTTTGATCCGCTTTATGGCAGACCGGACCAAATCCTTCCGTCATCGGATGAGTGGTATAATCAAGGGTGGTCGTATCCTGCGGGGCAAGAACAATACGATGTTGTTTGATTCGATCGATAGTTGCCTCTTTATGGGCATTGAGCACAACGTCCATGGTCACCTTCGGGTTTTGAAAAAACCGGTACGCCCCCATTGTGCCGGCCTTGGAGCCGCAGGCTTCCGGGATATTGGCCTCGGGCGCACTGTAGAAATTATTAGCAATTTTATACAGCCGCTGCTTGAGCCGATTGTCGAAAAAGCAAACCGTCCCGAATTCGGCTTCAGTCCAATGCTCCGGCGTTTGCGGACGCGGCCGGTCTCCGAGACGAATTTCAGGCTCGGCACACAATATTTGCCGCCAATGATCACAAAGCGGATACAGAAAAATCTGTTTTTTGATGCCGTCGCGGCGCCCGGCAGTCTGCCCGACACATTGCCAGTTGGCCGCTTTATAACATGTTCCGGCAAAACGTGTCGAATCGATAAATGTTTCCACCAAAACGGGAGTTATATTATATCGGCTTTGCCAGTCCTTTCGCAAACGGCTCAAGACCCGTCCCAGCACATGAGAAGCCAGATTGGCAACTTTTACGGTCGGCAGGATCAAAAATCGATCATTGCTGACCACCTGGCCCAGATTGGTTCGCCGGGCCAGTTCCGTCCATCCGATATATTCATCTCGGTCGCCAAGCGCCCATGTGGCCGAACTAAACGCCAAAGCACCCAAATATCCATAAATCGAGCTTTTCACCATATACCGAATCTGCGCGCCGCACAAGGGGCCTCTGCCAAGATAGTGGTATTGATCCATCAGGGCAAACCAGATTTTGGAGTCCTTGCAGTATCGACTGCTGACCGGATAAATCGATATTTCCCCCAGTTCCTGCAAGTCGCATTCAACTTGGGCAATATCGGGAGAAATTCTATGGCTTGCCGGTTGCTCAAATCCATAGGTTCTGTTCTGTCTGGGCAAATTGACCATGCCCTGGCGTTCAAGCCGATTCAATGCCTTTCGGCAGCTCATCTCCTGGAGCTTGCCGTTGGGAGAACGCCAATCAAGCCATTGACAAACCCGGCGCGAAAGTTCCAATCGGGAAATAGACGGCTCAGCAATGACCGTCTCTTGAATACTATCAATGACATCTTGCGAAAAATTTTGGCCGCTACAAAACATGCCATAGGCATATCAACTTATTCCCCCTGTGTCAAGTGTGTGCTATGGTCAGCTTTCAAAGGGGGACTTAAAGGAAATGGTCTTTTTTATGAACCTTTGCCAAAGCCAAAGCCAAAGCCAAAGGCACTGAGTCTTTTAAGCCTTGAACCTTAAACCTTAAATCTTAAACCCTGCACCCTGAACCTCAAGCAGCTTAGGTGGCAAATATTTCCTAAACCCCGGAACCCGGAACCCGGAACCCGAAACCTGAACCCCTGAAACCAATTATAAAGTTGAATGAAATCCAAATTTGTGCCATTCTAACCTTTGCTTAGTTTTTGTTCGATATCAATTTAAATCGGATAAGTTCATGATGCCCGTCATTTTAGACCCATTGGCTGAATTTTAGAATAAACCTTTCGCCAAGAAGGAGAAAACCCGCTTGAAATCTTTGATTTTAAGACTCGTATGGCTCCTCCTCCTGCCGGCACTGCTGCTGCCTGCCGGCTGTTCCCCGACCCGCTTTATGGTCAATCAGATGGACCCCCTGCTGGATAAGATGAATACCGCAGTCTACAAGAACAGCGATGTGGAGATGGTCAAAGATGCCCTGCCGGCCATGCTGATTCAGATTGACGGGCTGATCGAGGTCTCCCCGAACAATGCCAGCCTGTTGATCCGGGCGGCAGAAGCCTACTACGGCTACAGCTTCGTGTTTGTTGAAGACTCGGACGAGGCCAGGGCAGGCCGGCTTTATGACAAATCCTTCCGGCACGCGGCCCGGGCGCTCAAGCAGAACAAAAAGATGAAGGCGGCATTTGACGGCAAAATGTCAGAGTTTAATGAAGCACTGGCGGATCTGGATCAATCGGACGTGCCGGCCTTATTTTGGGCGGCCAATGCCTGGTTAAGCTGGGTGGGAATGAATGTGGATGATCCGGAGATTTTTTTGGCCCTGCCTAAAATCCTGGCCATGCTAAAGCGCGCCACTGAACTGGATGAAACCTATCAGTACGGGGCGGCCCATGCCTCGCTCGGCGTGCTGCATGCTTCCCGGGCGCCGGCCCAGGGCGGAAAGCCGGAAAAGGCAAAGGCCGAGTTTGACCGGGCCTTTGAGCTGTCCGATAACAAGATGCTGCTCTTTCATCTCATGTATGCCAAATATTATGCCTATCAGGTGCAGGATCGGCAGCTTTATGTGGATACATTAAATCAGATTGTTTCCACCCCGGATGATATGTTTCCTGAGATGGCATTTATTAACGCCGCAGCCAAAAACAAAGCCCGGCAAATGCTGGACAATGTCCACCATGTATTCTAACAGGCGGAAAATATGATAAAAAAATTATTTGTTGGCGGATTGTTGGCCGTCGCTGTTTTCTTTGGCGGCAGCCCGGCGGGTGCCCAGGAAGCGCCGGATATCATGATAAAGCTTGCCACCATCGCCCCGCGCGGCTCCTATATCATGAACCGGATGAATGAAATAAACGCCGAGATAAAGGCCAAAACCGATAATGCCGTGGGGATTAAGATCTATTACGGCGGGGTGCAGGGCGATGAAAAGGATGTTCTGCGAAAAATTCGCCTGGGCCAGCTCCACGGCGGCATGTTCACCGGGCACGGCCTGGGCCAGATTGTCCCTCAGGTGCGGGTCACCGAAGTGCCCTTTGTCTTCAAAAATTACTCAGAAGTCGAGTATGTGCGGGAACAACTCGCCCCCACCATGCGGGAGCTGTTTAAAGAGGCGGGCTATATTGTTTTGGGCTGGAACGAAGTCGGGTTCGTCTACAATTTTTCCAAAGTCCCCATAACTTCCATCGAGGTCGCCAGAGGTCAGAAATGGTGGATGTGGAAGGGGGATCAATTAAGCCGGGCCATGTTCGAGGCCATCGGTATAACGCCCGTGCCGCTGTCTTTTACGGATGTCATGACTTCGCTTTCCACCAAGCTCATTGATACGGCCAGTATCACACCATACGGGGCGGTGGCTTACCGCTGGCATGAGCGGTTCGACTATATGAGCGAATACCCCACAACCAATGTGCTGGGCGCCACCATTGTTACCCGCCGGATATGGAATAAAATTGCCCCGGCGCATCAGCAGGCGATTCTGGAGACCTGTACGCCCTATTTTGAGAAGATAAATGCGCACGTGCGCCAGCAGGACAGCAAGTCAATTGAGATCCTGAAAAAATCCGGCATTGAAGTGGTGCCGTTTGATCCTGAAAAGAACCGGGAACAGTTTGAATTTATCTTTGAGGCCTCGCGTAAGGCGCGTGAGCGGCTGGTCGGAGAAATGTATTCCAGGGAACTGCTGGAGAAAACCCTTGCCATTCTGGAAGAATACCGCAATGCCCATCCAAACAGCGCGGTGGAAAAAGTGCACTGATGCAATGCCTGAAATGCGGTTCTGAATTTGATCCGATTCGCTTTGAATGTCCGGTATGCGCGGCCCAAAAACCGGGCGGCCCCATCAGCCGCTATGTAAGCCGGGCAGAGGACATTTTGATCGAGGCGGTGCTGTTTTTGATGGTGGCCATGGTCCTGGCCCAGATTCTTCTGCGCAATATTTATCAAACCGGCATTCCGGGCGGCGATGATCTGATACGGCACCTGGTGCTGTGGCTTGGGTTTTTGGGGGCTGCCATTGCCACCCGGAGCAGTTCTCATGTAAAAATTGATGTGGCCGCCCGGCTGCTGCCGGACTTCTGGCGCCGGGTGTCCGGGGCGGTCACCAATCTCTTCTCATTTGCGGTTTGCGGTATCCTGACCTGGGCTTCAGCCACCTTCGTACACATCGAATACCAGGTCCATGCGCACAGCCAGTTCTTAAACCTGCCGGTATGGGGATTGCAGATAATTCTGCCGGCCGGCTATCTGATCATCGGCCTTCGTTTTGCCAGAAACGGCATCGGCTTAATCGTCGAACTTTTCCGGGGGCAATGATTTGACGGCTGCCCTGATCGGACTCATCATTTTTATGGCTGTTCTCGGCGCCCCGGTTTTTATCGTGGTCTCCGCCTTTGCCATGCTCGGCTTTTACGCGGCGGATATCCCGTTTGCCGCCCTGGTGGTGGACACCTACAACAAGTTTGCCAATAACCCGGTCCTCTACACCATCCCCCTGTTTACCTTTGCCGGCTTTATCCTGGCGGAAAGCCGGGCCTCAGTTCGGATTGTAAATTTCTCCCGGGCGGTGCTGGGGTGGCTGCCCGGGGGGTTTGCCATCGTGGCGCTCGCGGCATGCGCTTTTTTTACCGCCTTTACCGGTGCCTCCGGGGTCACCATTATTGCCCTGGGCGGGCTTTTATATCCGGCCCTGATCAGTGAGCGCTACCCGGAGCGGTTTTCTCTGGGGCTATTAACTTCATCCGGCAGCCTGGGCCTGCTTTTTCCGCCCTCTCTGCCCCTTATCATATTCGCGGTAATCGCTGAAACCAGTGTCAACCAGCTCTTTGTGGCGGGTCTGTTGCCGGGGCTGCTTTTGATTATGCTGCTTTCCATGTATAGTGTGGCAACCGGGACGCTCGCCGCTGTACCCCGCCAGAAAATCTCCGCCAGGGAAGTTGTCAAGACCGCTTATGCGGCCAAATGGGAGCTTCTGATCCCGGTTATCGTGATTGTCGGTATTTTTGGGGGCTATGTGACGCTGGGGGAGGTGGCCGCCCTGATCGTACTATACAGCCTGATCGTGGAAGTGTTGATCCACCGCGAGATCAAGCCGGCGCATATCCCCGCGGTCATGAACCAGAGCATGGTTTTGGTGGGCGGTATTCTGATTATTTTAGGCTCTGCCCTGGCGCTGACCAACTACCTGGTTGACGCGCAGGTGCCCATGCATATCCTTGAGACCATGCAGAGCTTGATTAAGTCCAAATGGGTGTTTTTAATCGGCTTAAATATTTTTCTGCTGATCGTGGGCTGCCTCATGGATATTTATTCCGCGCTTTTGGTGGTGGTGCCCCTGATTCTGCCCATTGCCATCAGCTACGATATCCATCCCATCCATTTGGGCATCATCTTTCTCGCCAATCTGGAGATCGGCTACTCAACGCCGCCGGTGGGGATGAACCTCTTCATTTCATGCTTCCGCTTCAATAAATCCGTACTGTCGCTTTATATGGCGGCCATTCCGTTTTTGCTGATCCTGTTGGTGGGATTGATGATTATCACCTATGTGCCGGAGCTGAGCCTGGGGTTGATCTCAATTCTAAATATTCGATAGCTTAACCTATATAAATGTCCGGCCGCCGGTAGGGCAGAAAATAGCGCATCCGGTGGCCTCTCACATTGGACAGGTCTCTGGCCTTCAGATCAGTTACGATCATATGTTCCGCCGCGCCGGCATAAGATTCCATGACCCCGCCTGCCGGGCCGATCACTGCACCTGCCCCCGGAAATGACAGGCCGCGGCCGTTTTCCCCGGTCTGATTGCACGCGATGATAAAAACGCTGTTGTCAAAGGCGCGGGCCGGCAGGTGCCGCATCCAGGAGCTTAGCTTGGTATCGGGTGTATCCCCGGGCGAGGCATGCGGGATAAATATGGCATCCGCGCCTTTAAGCGCCATAGAAGTGGCAAGTTCCGGAAAATGGCTGTCATAGCAGAGCTGTATACCGAAACGGAAATCCCCGGCTGAAAATATCGGGATGTCCCGGCCGGGGGTATAGACCGCTTTCTCCGGGGGGCCGAGGTGAAGCTTCCGGTATTTGCCGGATAGACCCTCCGGCCCAATGACCAATTGCGCAGCATATATACCGCCTGTAGCATCGGTTTCCGCCAGACCGGCCAGGATGGTCATACCGTGCTCACGGGCAAGCTCCACTAAATACCGGCTGGCCGGCCCGGGCACCGGCTGGGCAAATTCCTTGATATCAGCATGAATGTGATAGCCGGTGACCTGCATCTCCGGAAAGCAGACGATGGCGGCCCCTTCTGCGGCAGCTTTTTCCACCCAGCGGGAAATTTTTGAGAGGTTTTCTTCCGTGCGGCCGACCCGGGCGTTGGAAATAATGACAGCGATGCGGATGTCTTGCATTTATAAATTAAACTGCGCTTTGATCTTGAAGACTTTGGTCGCCGGCAGGCTGATGAGGCTGGTTACGCCGGTTTTTTTAGCGATTTCAGCCAGGCTCTGGTCAATCTCATCCATAGACGGGGCGATCATGGTAAACCAGATGTTATAGGTGTTGTCCCGGACATAGTTGTGCGTTACCCCCCGGTATTCATTGACGATCCCGGCGAATTCGTCGATTTTTTCCTCCGGTACCCGGCCGGCGCACAGGGTGCTCACAAATCCGAGCTTGCCGGGCACGAAGTTGCCGCCGATCCGGCGGATTATGCCCGAGTCCTTGAGCCTGCGGATCCGCTCGATCACCTCGGCCTCACTCAGTCCAAGTTCCCGGCCGATGGCTTCATAGGGCTGCGCGGTAGTCGGAAAGTCAGACTGGATAAGGTTCAGGATTCTTTTATCGGTTTCGTCTATGGCTGGCATCATCAGGTAGACAGTAGTTTGATTTGCAAAGTCCGGTTGCGGGGCCCGTCAAATTCGCAGAAAAATATCCCCTGCCACGTCCCCAGCACAAGTCGGCCGTTTTCAACAGCCACCCATTCCGAAGCGCCGATGATCGACGATTTGATATGGGCCGGGGAGTTGCCCTCCATGTGGCTGTATCCGGCCTGCCAGGGAATAATCTGGTTCAGGATCATCAGGATGTCAGCCTTCACCGATGGGTCCGCGCTTTCATTGATCGTGACAGCGGCCGTGGTGTGCGGGACATAAAGAAAGCAGAAGCCGTCCTTGATGTTTCCCGGGGCAAGGGCGTTTTCAATGTCCCGGGTAATGTCGATGAGTTCTGTTTTTTGCCGAGATTTAACGGAGATTTTCATTTTTTAAGACAGAAAAAGCCCTGCCATTAATGCTCAATGGAGGGCTTTATTGATCTCGTCAGAAAATAAACGCTGGGCCAAACGGATTAGACGCAGCCGGTCGGTTTCGGCAATCCCGCCATCTTGCATGCGCCTTTTCCCGGTCCGGACGGAAACAGTTCATAGATGTATTTGAGCTTGAAGCCGGTCAGCTTGGAAAGTACGCGCACCATGGGGGCGATGCCGTTTTTCTTGTAATAGTCCTGCAGCACATTGATGACTTTCCAGTGCTCATCGGTCAGCTCATCGATGCCTTCCTGCTGCTTGACATGCCGGACCCATGCTTCGTTCCAGTTATCGAAACTATCGATAAACCCGTCTTCGTCTACGTTAAATGTATTTCCTTCAAATTCAACTGTTGGCATTGAAACATCCTCCTTTAAATTGGTTTATGCTTTGACTTTTCACCTGTGAATTTTAACAGTTTTTTATCAAAATATTCAAGTATATGAAAAAAAAAATGTTGTCAATATTAAAATTTTTGCCGCAGCATGCCCTGCGGCATTGTCACATGGTCAATTGATTCCATCTGTTTTTCTGGCAGGCGCGGTGGCCTGCCCCTACGCTGTCTGTTTTTCAAGGCCAAACCCTCGTAGGGTCGGCCACAGTGCCGACCTTTAGTACTCCCGCGGCATCTGATTGAGCGCATCCAAAGTAAAGACCGGTCCGTCTTTGCACACAAACTCTTTGCCGATATTACAGTGACCGCACATGCCGATACCGCATTTCATACGGTTTTCTAAAGACATGAAAATTTGATTGTGCTTATACCCGAGGTTATCTAAAACCGGCTGGGTAAACTTAATCATGATGGGCGGGCCGCAGACAATGGCATAGGTATTGTCATCCGCTTTGGGCGCTTCCTGTTCGGTGACTGCGGGCACAAACCCGGTGTGATGTTTCCAGTTGGGGTCATCTGTCCCGTCTACAGTGATATGCATATTCAAGTCGTCGCGCTTGGCCCACGCCTCCAGTTCCTCCTTGTAGAGCAGCATACCCGGGGAGCGGGCGCCATAAACCACATGGATGTCCTTGAACTTGTCGCGGTTGGCCGGATCGAGCATATAAACGATCGATGCGCGCAGCGTGGTAAAGGCAAAGCCGCCGCCTATGATCACCACGTTCTTGCCCTCCAGGATATCCCAGGGAAAGGAATTGCCCAGCGGGCCCCGCACGCCCATGATATCGCCTTCCTTCATGGAATGCAGATAGCTTGTCACTTTACCGGTTTTAAACACGGTAAACTTCACAAACCCCTTTTCCGTGGGCGAGGAGGCGATGCCGATCGGAATTTCCCCCAGGCCGGGGATGGAGAGTTCGGCGAACTGGCCGGCCCGATAGGCGAAACGCTTCTCATCCTCGGGGTCAAGGAATACGAATTTGAATGTTTTTAAACTTTTATCTTCGGTTTCGGTGATGATCTCATCGATCCGAACCGGATATGGATAGTATGGATTCTGCAAAATCAACCCCCTTGGCTATACTGTAGTGACTTCACACATGGCGGTTTCGGGATCATAACTGTTCATCATGTTGCATACGCGGCGGATATCGATATTGACCGGGCAGGATTGGACGCAGCGGCCGCAGCCCACGCACTGGATGCCGTCATCATATTTATCCACATAGTATTTCAGCTTATGCATGAACCGCTGGCGGACCCGGTCGAGTTTGGTGCCCCGGGGATTATGACCGGAGGCGTGGAGCGTAAACAGCGGGTACATGCAGGAGTCCCAGTTCCGCAGCCGAACGCCGGATTTGCCGCTGGTCTCATCCTGGATGTCAAAGCACCAGCAGGTCGGGCAGACATAGGTGCAGGTGCCGCAGTTAATACATGAAAAGGCAATCTCCTCCCAGAACGGGGCCCCATAGAGATCCAGCATTTTCTGCTTTTTGAGGTTGTCTGTGCCGATTGTAGAGGTGACTTTGGATTCAGCATCCGCCTTCAGCTCTTCGATCCGGGACTCCGCGGACGTATCCGCCTCGCTGGTCCAGCCGGCAGCCTCGAAAAGTTTTTCCCCTTTTTCCGAAAGCAGCTTGACCAGATAGTGGTCACCGGCATCCACGACCAGGGCGTCCAGGCACTGTTCATCATAGGGGCCGGTGCCGGCGCTGGTACAGAAGCAGGTGGTGCAGGGGACATTGCAGGCCATGCCGATAAACGTGCTTTTATTATACTCCGCCAGCCAGTAGGGATCCTGGTAATCCTCTGCGTCGAAGTTTCGCTTGACCAAATGGAATGAATAGGCATCGCAGGGCCGGATCCCGAACACCGCTTTTGGGGTCTTATCCTTTTCCTCCTCTTTTAGGATACCATATTCGTCGCTTTTTTTATCCAGCGAATACCGGAAAAGGATTTCGGACTGCGGATAAACAACGGATTTAGGCGAACGCCGCGTATTCTGGAAATCAAAGTCCGGTGCCTCCCCTTTGTCGAGGGCCTTGAAATCATGGAAGGACTCATATTTGACCGGTGCATAGACGCGGTAGGCCTCCTTTAATTTCTCTATGCCCTCCATCCATTGGCTTTTATCAATTTGAACGATCTTCATTGTGTATAGCCCTTATCCAAATACAATTTTAACAAGTTTTAACGGTCAATAAGCCGGCGCTATTTGATAAATTCCTCCGGGTCATTGGGCCGATACGTATCCAGCGGCGGGCGCTCGTCTGTGGTTAAGCCGGCTTCC
>JBKHAE010000099.1:0-13438 GCA_046543065.1 Desulfobacterales bacterium
AAGGAGGCATCCTGCTTCCAGCGGATTAAAATTTTCACAGGTAGGTATTTTTTTGAACGATAAAAACCAAACCAAGATTATCCTTGTCCATATTTATTCTGACTCATCAATAAACTTGCGACACGCGGACTCCAGAGGTGAAAGTTTATTTTCCACGATATCCCAGACAATAGGCAGGTTAATGCCAAAATACTCATGGATCAGAATATTTCGTAGCCCTTTGATCTTGCGCCACTCAACATCAGGCGTAGATTCCTGCACAGGTTGAGGCAGGCTCTTTGCCGCTTCACCGATTATTTCAAGATTACGTATCACGGCATCCTGGGTTTTTCTGTCTTTTTTAAAGGCGGTTTCATCCACTCCCTCTGTATAAACCCTGATTTGACCAATAGCATCCAGAATGTCATCTATATAAAGACGAAAATCTCTATGCATAAGCGATCTCATTGGAAATAACCGACTTGAGGCGGGGTTTTAAGGAATCAGCCAGCACAAGATCCACCGGCCGGCCAAGGGAGTCTTCCAGAAAAAACTTGAGATCCATGTAATGATCAAAGGTGGGCTGACCCAACTCTACAAAAATATCCACGTCGCTGCCCCCATTGTCAGCACCATGGACAAACGATCCGAAAAGACCGATTCGCCTTACGGAAAACCGTTCTTCAAGCTCTTTTTTATGCTGCCTGAGAAAAAACAGGATTTCTTCTTTCCCATCCATTTTCGGCCTCCATGTCAGGATACTCTTGTATTTATCACATTACTGATTTTCTTTAAACCACAAAAGAGCCAATTATTTATCCGGGCCCAGAAAGTCCACGGATCTTTTTGCCTGCCCCTCCGGGCGGGGGCCTCCTGCATCTGCTTTGAAATCAGCCCACAAATTCCCCCGAAATTTCCTTAATCGCGACAGAATAGCTTCTTGGCAGGAAATAGGGGATTCCGCATTACTGCCGGCATGCCGTTTTGCAGCCGGACTATTTCCGGCTGGCGATATAGATGCTCAGCAGCACTATGCCGGCGCCGAAAAATCCCGTCGGGCTCAGGCGCTCGCCAAAAATCAGGAGGCCGATTAAAATGCCGCAGACCGGCTCAAACAGCGCCACGATAGAGCCGGCCTGGGCGGTGATGTAATTGGCGCCCTTAAAAAAAAGGGTGTAGGGGATTGCCAGGGAAACTGTGCCGAGCAGAAACAGAAACGGCAGGTTTTGCCAGAAATATCCGGGAGGAATCAAAACCCCGAACGGCAGCAGAAGAATCGTCACGATGACGCATCCCCAGAGGGCCCGGGTCTGGGCGGGAAGATGACCGGCCAGAAACCTTCCGAAGATAAATACCCCGGCAAGGCCGATGCCCGATACCAGCGCACTTGCAATGCCCAACAGCTCACCCGGATCTCCCTGCAGCAAGCCCGCCGGTTCCGTGATAAGCGCCGTGCCCAGCAACCCGGCAGCCACGGCAAACCAGGTCAGCGGCGTGTTTTTTTCCTTTAGGATAAAGGGGCTTAAAATCGCCACATGGATCGGCGCCGTGTAATGAAGCAGCACCGCTTTGGCAACGGAGGTCTTCATAATGGCCAGATAGTAGGTGACCGGGGTGATGCACATGGAAAGTCCCGCAAAAAAGAGCACGAACAGATGCCTGCGCTCCAGCCTTCTCAAATCAAGGGATTCTACCCCGCCGTGCCGGCGAAGGATCCAGAAAAACAAAAACAGCATGCCGAACAAGGCGCGGTAGAAGGCGATGCTCATGGAGGAGTACTCGTCAATGGAGCGGACCCATATCGGTATCAGCGAAAAGCAGAATGCCCCGCCAAGCGTCATCATAAGCCCTTTCAGACGCGGCGGAAGCCGGGTGGCCTTTTTGGGGTTGTCGGTATGTGGCATATGCATCCAGAAAAACTTGGAAATAAAAAATCTCTTTAAACCCGCCCTAAAATCCGATAAAGGCTTATAGGACAGAAAATCTATATTAATAACATTTTTAATCAAAAGGAAACACTTAAAAATATGACAATCCCTGATCGATCCATGTGCGGGCGCATGGACGCCGCACATATCGGCCGGCAGGTGATGCTCGCCGGCTGGGTGGACGCCCTGCGGGATCATGGCGAGGTGCTTTTCATCCACCTGCGCGACCAGAGCGGCATCGTACAGGTGGTATTCAGCCCTGAATCCACGGAAAAAGCCGTCTGCAAGCAGGCCGAGCACCTGAGAAACGAATTCTGCGTTCGCATTACCGGACAGGTGGTGCGCCGGGCCGAGGGCACGGAAAACCCCCATATTGCAACGGGCGATGTGGAGGTGAGCGCATCGGACTTGCAGATTTTGAGCCGGTCAAAAACCCCGCCCTTTCCCATATCGGAAAAATCCATGCTGGCCGGGGTGCCGGTTCGCCAGGATCAATCGGTTACCGAGGATTTAAGACTCCAGTACCGCTACCTGGACCTGAGGCGGCCGTCCATGCAGGATCATCTCATCAAACGGCATGCCATTTCCCGGACGATCCGCAATTTTCTGGATGAAGAGGGGTTTATCGAGGTGGAAACCCCCATGCTGACCCGCAGCACGCCCGAGGGCGCCCGGGACTATATCGTGCCCAGCCGCCATCATCCCCGCACCTTTTATGCCCTGCCCCAATCGCCCCAGCTATTCAAGCAGCTGCTCATGGTGGGCGGGGTGGAGCGCTATTACCAGATTGTCCGGTGTTTCCGGGACGAGGACCTGCGCCCGAATCGTCAGCCCGAATTTACCCAGCTCGACCTGGAAGCCGCATTTATTGACGAAGAATTTATTTACAGGGTTTTCGAAGAGCTGGTGTCGCGGATGTTTGCAGTGGCCGGCATTGACCTGCCCCGGCCGTTTCCCCGCATTACCTGGACCAATGCCATGAATACCGCGGGTTCAGACCGGCCCGACCTTCGCTTCGGCATGACCTTTGTGGATGCAACGGATATCTTTACGGATACAAACTATGCCATTTTCAGGCAGATTCTGGACCGGGGCGGCTGCATCAAGGGGATCAATGTCAAGGGCCAGTCCGGGGCCTTAAGCAAAAACATTCTGCAGAACGAATATGCCAAGGAGATTGTGCCCGGTTTCGGCGCCCGGGGCATGACCTGGATGCGGGTGACGGAGGCCGGCCTGGACAGCAACATTGTCCAGTTTTTCAGCAAAAATGAACAGGAGGCGGTTTTAAACCGGTTCGGGGCTGAAACCGGGGATGTGATTCTGATGATCGCGGATCCGTCCTGGCACCTGGTCTGCAGCGCCCTGGGCCAGCTTCGCCTTCACCTGGCCAACCGGCTGGACCTGATTCCAAAAGACGCGTACAAGCCTTTGTGGGTGACGGATTTTCCTTTATTTGAGCCGGCGGATACAGGTGTTACCTCCAGCCACCACCCCTTTACCATGCCGGATCGCACCGACTTTGATCCAGAGGATGAGGATGCGCTCCTGGATCTTAAATCCCGGGCCTATGACCTGGTAGTAAACGGCGAGGAGCTCGGCGGCGGCAGCATCCGCATCAATGACCGGCGCCTGCAGGATAAAATTTTTCAGGCTTTAGGCCTGGCTGAAGCGGATGTGGCGGAAAAATTCGGTTTTTTCCTTCAGGCCCTGGAATACGGGGCGCCGCCCCATGGCGGCATGGCGCTGGGCCTTGACCGGGTGACGGCCATGATCCTCTCTGCCCCTTCCATCCGCGAGGTCATCGCCTTTCCCAAAAATCGCAGCGCATACTGCCCCCTGACCCAGGCGCCGTCCCAAGTTTCACAGGAGCAGCTGGCCGAGCTTGAACTGCTCGATATCAAGGGCGGCCCGACATTTCCCGGGGCCCGGGATCAAAAGGACCTTTTGGATTCCTTATCCTGGGTCTCGCGTATCGGCATTTCAGAGGCGGAACGCAAACCCATGCGGACAGCCCTTGAACAGGCCAAAACCCTGGCCGAAAAAGTCAGCCGGGCAGCGGCGGCGGAAAATACCGAGAACCCCGAAGCTCCTTTGTTTTCCGTGATACCGGCGGCCAACCGGTTTCGTGACGGCACCGCGGCCAGGGTCAGCGAGCTGTCGGAATCCGGGGATTTATCTAAAAATGCCGCCGCGGTGAAAGGCGGATATTTCAAAGTGGCACCGGTTTTGGAATAGCAGAAAAGGACAGTTATGAACGCTGATATCTTTACCTATCAACCCGAATCCGATCTGCAGGAATGCCGGGACGGAGCAATGGCCGGCAGAAAGGTGCTGATCCAGCCGGATCTATCCGTCCGGGGCTGGCTGACAGATGCCGGCAGCCAGGCATTGACCGGTTTTCATGCAGTCATGGAGGCCACCACTGTGGCCCGCTTAAAATCCGCCGGCGCCTGCTTTGCAGGCAGCACCCGCATGGCGGAGATGGGGCTCGGCATAAACGGCAGCACCATGCCAGCCGCCCTTGGCGCGGGACATGGCAGCCTGGGGCTGGTGACCGATTTTTTGGGCGAAGCCCGCATGACCGCCTGTCTTGCCGGCTGGAATGGATTCAAGCCGTCTTACGGCCTGCTTTCCCGATTCGGCCTGGTGGGACTGGTGCCATCCATGGAATGCACCGGTTTTCTGGCCCGAACGCCGGCCGACATCGCGGCGGCCCTGGCGGAAGCGGCCGGTCCGGATGAAAACGATTTTTCAATGGCCCCGGATCCGCCGCCGGACCTGACCCCCTCGGCGCTTTCTGCGCATGCGCCAGACCGGATCGGCGTTCCCAGACAGATCGAACAGGATCTATCCCCCTCCGCCCGGGATGCGTTTTCCGCCGGACTTTCCCAGGCAGAACAGGCCGGATTTGACATCACAGAGATAGACCTGCCGGGCTTTGACGAATTTTCCGCCGCCCACCAGGTGATTGCTTCGGTTGAGGCCTCGTCTTCCTGCGGCAAATATGACGGGGTGCGCTATGGATTTCAGGCGGCGGATGCCCAAAACTGGAATGAAATGTATCTTCAAACCCGGGGGGAGGCGTTCGGCGCCCGGCTCAAAGCCTTTCTGCTTCAGGGGGCCTATTTTCAGTTTGAAAATTACCCGGCATTTGAAAATGCCTGTGCCCTGCGGCAAAAACTGGTCAGCCGTCTGGATGCGGCATTCGAATCCGTCCATCTGCTGGCCCTGCCCGCGCGCCTGTCCCATGCTGACCCCTGCGGAGCCGAATCCATCGAAGAAACCTATGCGGCCTTCGGACTGACCCTGCCGGCCAGCCTGGCCGGACTGCCCGCGCTTTGCCTGCCGGGCCTTGCCCGTGACGGTGAAACAGACATTGGCCTGCAGCTCATGGGTCCGCGTATGACGGATGCCCGGGTTCTGGCGGCCGGGCTTAAAATCAATGCGCGCATTAAAGGAGACAGCCGCGAATGAATCTGGATACCAACAAATACGAAGCGGTCATCGGTCTTGAAATCCATGTGCAGTTAAATGCCGCCACAAAGCTCTTCTGCGACTGCCCCAACCAGCCCGGGGAGGCCCCCAACCGCAACACCTGCCCGGTCTGCCTCTGGCTGCCCGGCGCCCTGCCCCGACTCAGCCGGCAGGCTGTTGAAAAGGCCGTGCTGGGATGTCTGGCCGCCAACTGCACCATTTCCGAGGAAAGCGCCTTTGACCAGAAAGTCTACTATTACCCGGACCTGCCCAAGGGGTTCCAGCTGTCCCAGCATCACAAACCCCTGGCGGTAAACGGGTGGATCGATATTATCGGAGAAAACGGAGATCCGCGGCGGCTCGGCATCCATCATATCCATATGGAAGAGGATGTTGCCCGGCTGGTCCATGAAACCGAGGGGAGAACACCCGTCAGCCTGGTGGATTTTAACCGGGCCGGGGCGCCGCTTATCGAAATCGTCACGGAACCGGACATGCGAAACCCTTATGAGGCCATGGAGTTTTTAAAATCCCTTCGCACAAGGCTTCGCTACACGGGCGCCACGGAGTGCAGCATGGAACAGGGGACCATGCGGGCGGATGCCAATATTTCCCTGCGAGCGGCAGGCAGCGACACATTTAACACCAAGGTGGAGGTCAAAAACATGAATTCCATCCACCACGTGGGCGATGCCATTGCCTATGAAATCCGCCGCCAGGCCGAGGGCCTGGAACGGGGCGAACCCGTCACCCTGCACACCCGGCTGTGGGACCCGGACAAGCGGGTCACGACACCCATGCGGGAAAAGTTTGCCGGCCCCTGCGTGCCGGACCCTTCCGTACCGGCCATTCAAATGGATCAGGCATGGCTGAAGTCCATTCAAGAGAGGCTTCCGGAAATGCCGGCCCAAAAAGCCGACCGGTTCATGGCCGATTACGATCTGCCCGCTGCCGAGGCATTTGCCATGAGCCAGGAGCGGGAGATCGCCGAATTTTTTGAAGCCGCGGTGCAGCAGGAGATAGCCCCGCGAAAAGCCGCAAACTGGATTGCCGGCCATTTGCTGCCTGCGCTTAAGGATCGCGGCCAGGGTCTTTCAGACACCTGCCTGAACGCCGAGCGGTTTGCCGGCCTGCTTGGGCTGCTTGATCAGGAAAAGATCAATACAGGCGCCGCCCGGGAAGTCCTGGCCCGGATGATAGACAAAGACGCCCCGCCCGAGCAGATCATCTCCGAGGGCGGGTTTGAACAGGTCTCGGATGCAGACAAACTGGAGGATATCGTTGATGCCATCCTGGCCGAACACCCTGATGACGTGGCGGATTATAAAAACGGCAACGCCAAGGTGCTCGGCTTTTTCATGGGCCTAGCCATGAAAGCCTCCCAGGGAAAAGCCAATCCCAAGCTTCTCAAAGAAATTCTGGCCAAACGCCTGGGCAGCCAATAACGCATCGACTATAACCTATATTGAGCGATTTTCAAATTTTGCCGCAGATACTTTTGGCATATTACAAAATCAGGGCTTAATTTATCGATTATTCAAAGTAAATAATCTCATTCTGCCAACGGAGCCCAAAATGAAAGAATTCACACGCGAAGAGCTGGCTGCCTTCAACGGAAAAGACAACGAAAAAATCTATGTGGCTTATAAAGGCAAGGTCTATGATGTGAGCGGGAGCAAAATGTGGACGGGCGGCCTTCATATGAAGCGCCATAGTGCCGGAAATGACCTTTCTACGGATATCCAGGCGGCCCCCCATGAACCTGATGTCCTGGAGAGGTACCCCCAGGTCGGTACCTTGAAAAAAGAGACCGGCACCGATGAAATAAATGTACCGGAATTTTTATCGGTTCTGCTTGAGCGGATACCCATGCTCCGCCGGCACCCTCACCCCATGACCGTCCATTTCCCTATTGCCTTCATGCTTGCAACCACAGTGTTCACGGTTCTTTATCTGTTAACCGGAATTGCCGCCTTTGATACCACTGTGTTTCATTGCTTAGGCGCCGGGGTTCTCTTTTCGCTCGTGGCCATTGGGACCGGGTGGTACACGTGGTGGCTCAACTACCTGGCAAAACCACTGCGGCCGGTCAAGATCAAGAAGCGGATGTCAATCCTGATGTTTGTGTTTGCGGCCGCGGCTTTTGCCATGCGCGCCGCGGTTCCGGACATCCTGCTCAATTTTCGGGGAATCAGCGTCATTTATCTTATTCTGGTGATTTCCGTTTTCCCGCTGGTCACGGTTATCGGCTGGTATGGGGCGGAATTGACCTTTCCGGTGGAGAAGGAATAAAAAAAAGATTGTTTAAACAATGGAACTTGTAATGACAAAAATCGATGCGGTGGATATTCAGGATGCCTGGTTTCAATGTGTTGCCGCGATTTTAAATGTCGGGTTTAAGTATGAAATTGAGCATGGGTCCTTTGTGGGACAGACCCGGCTGGAGTTTGATCATATTGTCGTGCATATCAAATTCCCCTATTCCGAGCCCTATGATACCATGCTGCCCCATATCCCGCCTCATCTCAACATCCCCAATCCGGTGGCCAACGGGTATGTGGAGCAATACCTGCCGTATTTAATGACCGATCATATTGAACCCACCGAGCAATACACCTACGGCTCCCGGATATCGCCGCAGATCCCCTACTGGGTCGACGTGCTTAAAAAAACCCCCCGGACGAACCAGGCGGTGCTGCAGGTGGCCCGGCATGATGACTATAAACTCGATGATCCGCCGTGCTTACGGCATATTGACATGCGGATCAGGGACAATACTTTGATTTTTTATCCCTATTTCCGATCCTGGGATCTCTGGGGCGGTTTTCCCGCCAACCTTGCCGGTATCGCCGTGCTCCAGAAAGCCATGGCCGATGAAATCGGTGTGGAATCCGGCCCCATCGTGGCCAGCAGTAAAGGTCTCCACATCTATGGGTATGTGGAAGAGCTGGCCAGGATCAGGGCCGGGAAATAAAGGAATCGCTGTCATCGGCATGAAAATTTTCGGGGGCGGGCATTACATCGCGCCGCATCCCGGAGTGACCCCGGAATTGCTGTTGCGTTATGCCTTAAGTAAACCGATAACCATTGCGATCGTCGGCTGTTCAAACGAATCCGAAGTGCAAACCCTTGCCGCCGCCGGTCGCATGGAAGAGCCGCTGGATAAGGCCGAAAGACGGAAGCTTATTGCGCCCTTTAAGGAGGATGCCCGGCGGATAGCATTTTACTGCGGGGTTATTTAGTGCCGGCAGGATACGTTCGCGCTAATCCGTTATATCCCGCGCCCAGCTCATGGCCGCGGCAACCGACGGAAACCCCATGGTGGAAGTCAGCACCACCAGGGCGTGATGGATCTCCTCCCGGCTCGCCCCGGCTTTGAGGGCCCGGCGGGTATGGCTGTGCACGGCGCCTTCAAGCCTGAGGGCGGCGGCAGCAGCCATCTGGACTAGTTCCACCGTTTTTTCGTCCAGAGGGCCTTCCGCACGGGCCGCCTGCCCGAGTTCGGAAACCGCCTTCATCAGCCTGGGGTGTTCAGACTCCATTACCTGGTAGTTTTTGGGCATTTTTTTTTCAGGCATTTTTCCTTCTCCTTTTTTAAAATTCGGGCAATGGTATACCCCCGGTTTTTGTTCGCCCTGTTTTTAACGGACCTTAATTCAAGTATGCCTTTTGATTGCAATGTGTCAAATATATGCTTCTTATCGGTCCATTCCGCTTTCTGGCTTCACAAAAGACGATCAGGCGGCCAAAATACACGCGAGAAAAGGCGTGATACCGCGAACGGTCCCTGGAGCTTTCAAACACGGCAAACAGCACCCTGAAATAAATTGAAAAGATTACTGATCCGACCCGTTTAATGGATTATGCATGTGCAGGCCTGCCAATTGCCTACCACGATGCTGAATCCCTGTTTGACTAAATCAACTGCGCCTGAAATACAGCGGCCAGGCCCAGGAAAATCAGAAATCCCATAACGTCGGTCACGGTGGTCAGTATGATGTTGGAGCACTGTGCCGGATCAAGTCCCAGCTTTTTCATCAGCACCGGAATTGAAGCCCCGGACAGCCCGGCAAGCACCAGGTTGAAAAACATGCCCAGCCCGATGACCAGGCCCAGAAAAGGGTTGCCGTTCCAGATCCAGGCCACCAGTGCCGTGACCAGACCGATAACAACGCCGCTTGCCGCACACAGCACCCCTTCCTTCAGGATCAGCTTCAGAACCTTGTTGCCCGGAATCTCGCGCATAACCAACCCCCGCATCACCACAGCCAGGGACTGGGCGCCGGCGTTTCCCCCCTGACCGGCCACCACAGGCAGAAAAACCGCCAGGATCGTTAGTTTGGCGATCAGGCCCTCAAACATGGCCACCACAGCCGCCGCCAGAAAGGCCGTGGCCAGGTTCACGTGCAGCCAGGGCAGACGTTTTTTCAGAGAAAAAAGAATTGGAGAAAAGGCCCGTTCATCGCCTCCGGCGCCAAACATGCGCTGGAAGTCCTCGGTGGCCTCGTCCTGAATGCCATGGATCAGCTGTTCGGCCTTGATGATGCCCAGCATGTGGTTTTCGCTGTCAACAATCGGGGCGGCAAAATATCTTCTTTTCGACAGCTCATTGCCTGCCTCTTCCCTGTCGACAAAGGCATGAATCGTAAACACGTTTGTCCGCATAATCGATTCCAGGGGCTCTTCGGGAGAAGCCAGCATCAGATCCCGCATGTTCATTACGCCAACGAGGCGTTCATCTTCATCCACGACATAGGCATAAGAGGCGGGAATCCGTTTTCTGGCAAGGGACCGGATCTTTTCGATGGCTTCCCGGGCGGTGACCTCCTTGTGAAATGAAAGGAAATCCGTGGTCATGAGACGCCCCACGCTGTCCTCGGGATAGGTGAGAAGTTCCTGGACCTGTTTTTTGAGCTTTCCGGGTATATGTTCGAGCAGGATCTCCCGGGTGTCATCGGGCAGATGCATGAAAATGTTTGCAGCAAACTGCGGATCGAGAGACGATGCGATTTCCCGGAACATATCCGGTTCGGCGTCTTTTAGCAGTTCTGCCGCATAACCAACCTGCAGATGGCGGACGGCACGCACAGCCAGCGGCGCCGGGAGCGCACCCAGGACTTCAACCGCCTCTTCTTCGGTCATTCTCTCCAGGCTGCGCGCAGCGGCGGCCGTGTCATGCTCAAAGAACTTTTCTACCAGCGGAAGCAAAGAAGATTCATGTGTCAAGAGGGACGCCCTTTATATTTTTATATTTAATAAACCCGGCAGGTCCAAGCCCGCTTCGGATGCAATCTTTTCACCTTTTTTCACGGAAACACTCACGGTCGGAACGGCAATCTGAAGCCGGTCCGCAATATCGGTCATCGATATCCCCAGTTCCCGCACCAGCCAGAAACAAAGAAGAGACCGGCCCTTTACAACTGCCCTGTTTTTGCCGGGTCCAAACAGTTCATCGGGTTGAACCGATAGCAGATCGGATACCAGCAACATCACATGCTCAAACGTTATTCCCTTTGCTGCAAGCGCGTATCTTTTGTTCATGGATTGCCGGGCTTCGGCCAGGACAGCCTGTACAAAATCGCCATCCCCCAAAATGCGCTCGTCGCTTTTTTGAAAAATCCCGGCCTTGCGAAGAGACCTGACCTCCGACCACCCGCCGGCGCTGCGCACCAAGCCCCCGCCGACGAGTTCCGGCTGCCTGCCCATCTCGATTCCCCTAGCAACAAATTCCCTGTAGCTTCGCCGGGCCTCGGCGGATTTGCTTCCAAAAAGAAGCAGGACCTCATTGACCGAATGCCAGCTGATATCATGCCTGCCCATGATCGAGCCGTGCCCGGAAAAACGGTATCTGTCCAGGGCGTCCATATCCCTGACCAAACCGGCCCGCAGCGGGTTTAAATGAATATAGCGCACCAACTCCTTTAAATAGGCATCCTCCTGGCACAAAATCGATTTGTATCTGTTCTGAAACAAATGCCCGCTTCGGTGATGGCGCCTGTTGTGGCCGATGGCATAGCTGGTCATCAGCCGGCGCATAATGGTTGCAATCGGCACATCGCCGGTTTTGAGCAGCAGATGGAAATGGTTGGGAATCAAGGCCCAGGCAAAGCATTGGGTCTTTGTTTCAACGACGAGTTCCCCGAGCTTTTTCAGAAAAGCGTCGCGATCCTGATCATCACGGAATATTTCGGCGCGCTCGATTCCTCGTGCAATGATGTGGTGCACCGCCCCCGGCGCATCTATTCTGGCTTGTCTCGGCATGCATTTTCTTTAGCATGCCGAATTTGAACTGTAAATATAAATATATAAAGGGCGTCCCCATTGCCACAGAAGCCGCCCCGGTCCTCAAACGGCACCTCACCGAACCGCTTGCGCCAGAGATTTGTTTCGGCAAAAGTTTCCGCCCAGAGCTCATCCGGCGTGGGATAGGCATCCACATAGCCTTCCGCGCCGGTCTGCATGTCAACCCGGTAAAGGCCGCGGCCGTTGGTGGAAAACGCAAATCGCGCCTGCAAGAGTTCGGCATAGCGCTTGGCCTGGGAAAGTCCCTCGGTATCGGGCAAATCGCTGCGCTTGGCCTCAAGCACCGCCAGTTTCTGGCCTTGATACATCAACACATAATCGGCAATATCGGGCCGGGCGCGCTTTCCCGCGCCCTGGAGACGGCCTGGCGCAATCACTTCCCGCCTCACCCGGCTGCCGTCCACCACACCCCAGCCTGCTTCCCGCAGGGCGGGGTCGATGAGTTCAGCGCGGGTTTCGGCTTCATTCATGCGGCAGCCTCTTTGCGCTTGTTATTTGCGTTTGCCGTCAGTTCACCGGAAAAGGCTTTTTGCAGCAGGGATTGTTTGAGCTCGGCAAATGAGGCGATTTTTAGTTCATTGACTTTAACCAGGCTATTGCAATAATCGGATAATTCATCAAGCTTTCTCACAATATCATGTTGAATGTTAATAGGCGGGAATGGAACTGGTATAGAATTAAGCGCCTTTTGATTCAGCTTCGGTTGCGCCATGCCAGTGACATATGGAGTCAATGGTATGGAGTTTAGATAATACTCAATGAATTTTTGTGAAGCGTAATTTGAAAATCGCAGCACATGTGCATGATTATTCACCCAACTTTTGCCCGAGATGGAAAATGCAATAGGGTATGTTCGCGCCAGCAGATTAGCTCCATCTTCAGAAATAAGAAGCAAATCTTCATCGAACAAATAATCATCCACATAATCGACCACTCCAGAAGCCCCGTAATAGGGAATTTTGCCAGGTTTACGCTTTGATTTGGTAATTGGAACACGTTTACTGTCGAGATTTTCGCAAACATCCTCTAAAATTTTCCAATCCCACTTTTCGCTATGCTTCAAAAACAGGGAACTCAAATAGCTCTCAAACAACTCCCGGGCATTGGCGAGGTTCTTTTCGGTGTTGGCCACCGCCTTTTCGATTCCCGCGAAAGCTTCATCGAGAATGGCGGCGATACGTTTTTGTTCATCGAGAGGGGGGACAGGGACTTTCAGTGATTTGATAAAAGGAAGCTTTACGCCTTTGACAGTCGCTCCTGTGCCCTCAGCTTGGATGACATCGGAAACGCTTTGGAACCAGCGGAAAAGGTAGCGAACATCAATTATAGATTCATTAGGAATGATGCCTCGAAGATCCTGATTTATGGCTGTGTCCTGGTTGAGCAAACAAACTTTTCCGAGTCCAACCCGCGTGGCAATGACCACATTGCCGGCGGGTATTATATTTGTGGAGCTGTGTTGCACAGCTTCTTTTGATATACAGAACTCAGTATGAGATAAGATCCCTTCTTTCATATCACGTACTGTTGCCCAAGGGATCTCGCCATCATAAAAAGCGGCTTTCTTTTTAGACGGTGTTCCCCCGCCTATGACATGGCAAACGTCACCCAAGGCTTTAAATCGCCAGTTTTCCCTCATAACATCCCCCGAATCTCTTCCAAAATCTCCTCGCTCTCTTTATCCAGGGTCTGAATCTCATTGATGATCACCTCGGGCTCGCGAAGGGGTCGTTCTTCGGCCTTGTTGGGATTTT
>JBKHAE010000100.1:0-13303 GCA_046543065.1 Desulfobacterales bacterium
TTCGATCCCGATCCCGATAGCGATTTCGATTTGGATACAGAACAAATTAGCCGTGAGGAAAGAAAAAGGGTGATGCTTCCGGTAGGATCAATTGAAGGTCCAAATCGCATCAGATTTTGAATATTGCAGGTTTCAGGTTTCAGGTGTCAGGAAAGGATGTTTCAACAAAGCCTTTCTTTCCCGCAAGTCCTGGGCACTGAACGCTTGGACCTGTACACTGAAACCTGAAACCTGAAACCTCGTAACTATCCGGCCTGCCGCTTGATTTCCGGATGATCTGTCGTTTTCAGATACCGGGACTCCCAGATCGGCCAGGTAATGCTGTAAAGCCGCTTTCCGTAATCAGACAGGCCCTTGATATAATCCTCGTCATTCATCGCCACCTCTGCCTCATGATCAATGGGCCGGGGCTGGGCTTCTTCCAGAATTTTTTGAAACGTTTCATGGTGATCCCGCGTCGGGCAGGGGCAGAGCCAGTTATCCAGATCGGGATGTTTGCGCTCATATGCATAGTTGTCCTGAAACTCCCGGATCTTTCTAAATAGCGGCGTATTTAACACACTGTTAATATCGCCGCCCTTATCATAGATGTCATAGATATTGCCCGCTGCATAAGGGATGAAAACACAGGGCGTAATGTCGCCGTTCCAGATGATATGGAAATAGCCGTTCGGCCGGCCCGCACTGATGCAACCGCTGGAAGCGGTGGCGCTGTTCCAGAAATCCGCGTAAAAGACTTTTTTGCGGTTTATCAAGTCCCAGGTTCGCTTCCACATTTCGGCCCGCTCTTCCGGCGGCACCATGAGATCCAGATCGGTTGAGCGGCCAATGGGCATATACTGAAACAGCCAGCCGTAAAATGCCCCCTGCTCGTAGAAATAGAAATCCACGAATTCATCCCGGGTGATCAGATCCCAGTTGTGTTTTGTCCCGGTCACGGAAATCCCGAACGGAACGCCGTATTTCCGGAGCAGCTCAAAGGTATTTATGACTTTTTTAAAAACGCCCTTACCCCGGCGCGCATCCGTTTCTTTTTCATAGCCCTCAACGGAAATAGCCAGGGTGACATTGCCGAGCTCCTCCAGCCGGGCGGCGGTTTCATCATCGATGAGGGTGCCGTTGGTATAGACCAGGAAAAACTCATCCAGATGGCGTTCCGCCAGATCCAGGAGATTTTTGCCCTGGCTCTTGTAGATAAACGGCTCTCCCCCGGAAATGGCCGTGAAATGGGAGCCCCATAACTCGCGTTTTTCAGTTAGAATACGGTCCAGGGTGTCAAAATCCAGATAATCCTTTTTGGTGGCATCACTGCCCGCATAACAGCCCTTGCAGCGCAGATTGCAGTTATTGGTGGGGCTGATGAGCAGAAGATACGGATGCCGCTGGTCTGTGGATAAGCTCGTATCCATCACCTCGGCTGAGAAAATCGAGTTGACGATAAACGATTCAACCACCCGGCCAAAGACCTTATTCGAAATCCACCCGTTTTGCTCGGCCCGTTCCAGGGAATGGGCCAGCCCTAAAAGAATCCGCATCTTGTCCCGCCATGCCTCCGGCGGAAAATCATCCGGCGGTTCGGCATCCATGGCCTCGTTTAAGATGCGTTTTAAATATCGAATGACATACTGACGGACAAAAGCGCGGTGGGCGAGAAATCTGGGAACAGTTCTGAGCACCGGAGTCGCGATCGAAGGTTTTGAAAATAGCATGATATCCTCCTTTCGGCAAACACCGTTAAAATTCAGTCAAAGCCGAACCGCAAATACATCGGCTTCCTAAAATTTAGTGTGTTTCTAAATTATTAATTTAATCAGTATTTAAGGACCACGCAACAGGCCGGATTGATTTTTGGCAGGACAAAGCGCATTTTTTATCAGAATAAAGCGGTTGCCGGCGGAATACATTGCCATCGGGATCACTGCAGTGAAAAATTTTTTTTATCCCGAACATACGGAGACGTCAAAAGCGGATACCTGAGCCTATATTGAACGATTTTCAAGTTTCTACCGTGCCGACCCGTCTGCTCACTGCCGCGTAAAGGCACGGCATCAGAAACAGGGCCACCAGGATTTCCATTCCCAGCCCCCCGATTGCGGCCACGGCCATGGGCTGGAGCATGTCACCGCCTTCACCCAGGTTCAGCGCCAGGGGCAGAAACCCCATCATGGTGGTCACCGATGTCATGACCCGGGGGCGCAGGCGGATCTTTGCGGCATTTGCCACGGCCTGGTGCGGCGTCATTTTCTGCCGCTCCTGAATATCGCCGGCATAGGTAAGCAGCAGCACCCCGTCATTGACCGTGGCAGCCACCACCACCAGCACGCCGATGATCACCGTGGCGCCCAGGGGCAGATTTGCGGCGTGCATGAGAAACACCGATCCGGCCAGGCAGATGGGGACACTTCCCAGAATCAACAACGGCAGTTTGATGCTGTTGAACTGGATGGTGAGCACGATAAAGGAAAAAAACAGGGCAAAGCCCAGCACAGCAAAAACTGTGTCCTTCATGTCCGCCATCATCTCGGCATTTCCGCCGAAGTCAAACCCATAACCGGCCGGAAGATCCATTTCAGACAGGGCGCCCCGGAGCGCCCTTACCGATCCGGCCAGATCGCTGCCGGCAATATCGGCTTCCACGCTGATCTGCTTGATCTGGTTTTCCCGGATGATCTCCACCGGGCCGGCGGCTTCGCTTACGTCAGCGATGTCCCGCAGCCGGACCGGTCCATCCACGGAACCTGAGACCATCAGGCGTGACACGTCCTGCCGGCTGTTCAGGTTTTCTTCTGAAACCAGCACCCGGATATCGTAATACTCCGACTTATCGCGGAACCGGGTGGGCACCGCGCCGGTGATGAGAGACCTGAGGGATGCAGCCACATCTGACACAGAGATCCCAAGCTCCGCAGCTTTTATCCGGTCCACTTGCACCTGATATTCGGGCTTTGACATATCCATGGAAACCGAGACGTTGTGGAACTGCTCCAGTCCGTCCATAAGCTGGGTGGTGCGCCCGGCCAGTTCGCCGAGGGTTTCCATGTCCTGGCCCCGGACCTGGACGATGACATCTGCTGCCCGCATGCCGTAGATGCCCTTGATGGGCATCTGCCGGGCCATTATCATGCCGCCGGGCGGCTGAAGGGCGCCCACCATTTTCCGCAGGCCTTCCACGTATTCGGTGGTGCTGATATCACGCGCCGCGCGGGGCACAAGCTGGATATCCACCTGCCCCTCATTGGCGATCTCAAAGGTCGTCAGCCCCTTTACCTGACCGCCGGCCAAAGAAAAGAGACTTTCAATCCGGTCATCGTCTGCAAGTTTTTTTTCAATGCGCTGCAGCACCTGGTCGGTCTCGTGAACTGAGGCGCCGGTGGGCATTTTTACCTTGACCATAATCCGGCCGTCATCAATCAGGGGCAAAAATTCGCCGCCAAGTCTTCCCAGCAGAATCACAGCAGCGGCCACCACCAACAGAAAGATGGGTATAACCGCCCACCGCCAGGCGATCACCCGGGCGAGCAGCCTGCCATAAAAATTTGTAAACCTTGCAAACATCTGTTCAAACCGGCCGGCGCTCCTTTTCCGCAGGCTGCCGCTGAAAAGTGTTGCCGTAATCATAGGGGTTACAGATACGGCCACCCCCAGACTGATAAGGACAATGCCGGCAATGACCAGGATCAGTTCCCGAAAGAGCAGGCTGATAAGCCCCGGAACAATTAGAAAGGGCACAAACAGCGCCATAAATGAAAGGGTCGCGGCCACCAGGGCCGGGCCCACCTCCATGGTGGCTGACACGGCATGGCCGGCGGCCGCCCCGTCCGGATCTTCGCGCCGCAGCCGGGAGATATTTTCCACCACCACGATGGAGTTGTCCAGCACCACGCCAATAGCCACGATCAGACCGCCCAGGGAGAAAATATTGAGGGAAAAGCCGGCCAGCTTCATGAGCCCGAAATTAAACACCAGGGTCAGGGGCAGCGCGATGACCATAATCAGGACCTGTCTTGCGCTGCCCAGAAACAGGTAGACCACGATGATCAGCAACACCGCGGCAGCAATGGCCGCGTTGGAAACACCCTGAAGCGCCTGTTTGACGTAGACCGCCTGATCTTCCACATAACCCAGGGAAATCCCCTCGGGCAGCTCGGGCGCAAGCTCGCGCAGCAGGTGATTGACATTTTCAGCCGTGGCCACGGTATTGGCCTCTGCCTCCTGGAGCACTGAGATCTTGACGCAGTCCGCACTGTTGAACCGGGTGATAACCCGCTCATCCGCGTGGCCGTCAATCACCGTCGCGATGTCTTTTAAATAGACCTTTTGATGGCCGTCTTGGGCCACTACCACCGAGCGGATGTCATCTATGCTGTTATACTCGCCCATGGTGCGGGCGATGATCTCTTTTGGGCCGACTGTTACCCGGCCGCCGGTAATTTCCACGTTTTCGGCCGCCACCCGGCGGTTGACTTCATCAATGGAAAGCTGATGCTTCTCCAAAGCCTCGGGGTCGAGCTGGATACGGATTTCGCGCTCAAGGCCGCCGATGATTTCCGTTCCGGCCACGCCGGAAACCGCCAATATCCGATCCTGCAGCCAGTTGTCCGCCCAGTCCCTCAGTTCTACCGGATTCCAGCGTTCTGAGCGAACCGTCAACTGCATGACCGGAAGCTGGGACGGATCAGCCTTGAACACGTAAGGCGCTTCAATATCTTCGGGCAGGCGCTGCTGGGCCCGGGTCAGGGCGGCCATCACATCCTGGAATGCCACATCAATGTCCGCCCCGTACTCAAATTGAACATCCAGCGCGTAGAGCCCTTCGACCGAGGAAGAAGAGAGATAGTCCAGACGGTCCACCGTGGCCATGAGACGTTCCACTGGATCGGCGATCTCGGTGTCGATTTCCTCGGGGGTTGCAGCCGGCCATTGAATCTGGACCTTGACCAGCGGATAGGTCACTTCCGGCAGATAGTTTACCGGAAGCCGGAACAGGCCGTAGAGGCCGAGCACCACCAGGGCTGAGACGATGGCGCTTGTGGCCAGGCGCCGGGAAACCGCGTATTGCGTTATTTTCATTTACGGCCGCCTTCTGCCCTGTTTAGAGATGGCTGGCGGCCGGGTTCTTTATTTTCCGCCACACGGACCGCGGCGTCGGATTTGAGTTTTTCATTTCCGGCAACAATGACCTTTTCCCCGGCCTTTATGCCTGAAGCGATCTGGATGCGGTTTTTCTCTTCAATCCCGGTTGTTACCGGCCGCCTGAGCGCTTTGCCGTTTTCCAGCACAAACACCGCTTTGCCTTCCGGTGTGGCGATAACCGCCTCACCGGGCACCACCACGGCCTCGGCCACTGTTTTCAGCCATATCTTGAGACGCGCGAACATGCCGGGCAAAAGATCCATTGGCGGCTCCGGCAAAATTTCCACAGTCCGGGTCCGCAGCCGGGATTCCAGGTACGGGTAGGCCCTCGAAATCCGGCCCTTCACGGATTTTTCCGGATAAGCGTCCAGGCGGATGTCGACCCGCATGCCGGGCTGGATTCCAGCGGCATATCTTTCCGGTACAGCCGCGCGGATCACCAGGCTGGCCGGGTCATAGATTTCCACAAGGGTGGTGCGGGGGGCAACGAATTCACCGGTTCGTACTGCCAGACGCGAAACCACGCCGTCCCACGGGGCGAAAACAACATAGTCGCCCGCAGATTCCTTTGCCTGAACCAGTCGCGCGCGCACGTTTTCCACCGCTGCCCGGGCCTGATCAAGTGCTTCCTGGGGAAACGCCTGGCTTTCCACCAGCTGCCGGGTCCGGCGCAGATTGTCTGTCTCTTTTGCCAGTTCTTCCTCAAGGGATTGGATGGCTGCCTGGGCCCCCTTTTTTCGGCCGATGGAAATCAGGGTGTCGCCGGCCCGGACTTGGTCGCCTTCCCGTACGGTGACAAGCTCAACCGGCCCCTCTGCCGGCGATGCCAGGCGGGCTGTTTGAAAGGCTTCAACTGAACCGGTTAGCGTCAGCTTTTCAGTCATTGTGGTTTGCTCGGCAGCGACTACCGAAACCGCGGGCGGTTTTTTTGGTTTTGACGGATCCGCACCCTTTTCCGCATCCGGGCCCATGAGCCGAATGCCGAAAAAACCGGCGCCGGCAAGGGCGGCCAGTATCAGTGCGATCATTGCAAAGCGCAGTTTCATACTTCTCCTGTGGCAAGCTTTAACCGGGCAAGTGCGGTCCGGAGCCCGGCAGCCGCCTGGTGATAGGTGGTTTCTGCATCCAGAAGCGCGTCCTGGGCATCAAGGACGTCCACAATCATTCCTTTTCCCAATTCATATTTCTGCTGTTCAATGCGCAGGCTTTCCCGGGCCTGGGTGATGGATTTTTCAAGCGCCGCCGCCCGCTTCCGGAAAGACGCAATATCGGCAAGAGCGGTTTCAATCTCCAGCCGGATATCGAGTTCAAGCGCATGGAGCCGTTTTTGGGCAGCGGCCAGCTCCGCCCGCTGCTCACGGATTTCCGCGCTGATCTGCCCGCCGTCAAAGATCGGCATTTCCACCGCAACACCAATGCGGCCCTCATCATCGGATTCATCCCCGGTTCCGCTTGTATCGCCGGCCGCCCAGCGGCCCCCGTAGGTGCCCAACAAGGAAACCATGGGCCAGTGACCGGCCCTCGCCGCATCCACCTGCATGGCCTTTGCTTCCAGGGCAGCGCGTTCAGCCCGGTAGTCGTCACGCTTCTTCTGGGCTTTGGTAAAGGCCGCTTCAAACGTCGGCATGTCAAGTTTTTCCGGCAGCTCCAGCTCGCCCTGTATCCGAAGCATATCCGCATGATCCGATAGCCCCAGCAGACTGGCCAGGGTGCGGCGATAGACGGCCAGCCGGGTTTTTTCATGAACCAGCTGCTGACGCACGTCTGCCAGGCGCACTTCAGTGCGCATCCGATCGACTTCTGCGGCTTTTTCCGCCTGGACCATCGCGTCCATGCGTTTTTGATGCGCCGCCAGGGTCTGCTCGGAAAATTTAACGGATTCAATGACCTGCTGCTGGGCGAGCATGTTGTGGAACAGGCTGGAAATATTAAAAACAAGTGTTTTACGGCTGCTGGAAAATTGTTGGGCGGACGCCTGCCGGAGAAGATCAGCCGCTTTTGCCTGGTTTATCAGGCGCCCGGCTGTAAAAAGCGGCACCGAGAGCACAAGGTCTGCAGAGGCAACGTCGCGGGTTAATATTGACGGTGTTCCCGGCTCGCGCACAGGCGCAATCCGCTGTTCATCCGAATGATGATAATACCTGCCTTCCGCGCCAAGGCGGGGCAGTCTTTGCGCAAATGCCTGGTCCCGTCGGGCGGCCGCAGCGCTTTGATCCCATTTCAGGGCGGCGATTTCCGGATTGTTGGCAAGGCCGATGGCAACAGCCTGGTCCAGGGTAAGCGGTTCTTCGGGCAGACCGGCCGAAGATGCCGGAGAACGCGCAGCGGCGGGGGAATGCTCGGCCGGTGCATAGGGATCGGTGGGATGCGTCAGGGCGCAACCGGTCCAGAGAACCAGCGCAAGGACAACCATCATTTTCTTCATTTGCGCTCCGCCTTTCCGGAAGACCCCGATTTTTTTCCGCTTATCACCGGCGTCAGGCCCCTGCCGCGCTGTATCCCATTTTCTGCGCAGCAGCAAAGGCGGTGGATTTCCGCAATCAATGCCTGCAGCTGGGGCGGTGACAACACCTTTTTTTCCAGCAATAGCAGGTCCAGCACCAGATTCTGCATTTGCTTCTTTTCTGCAAGGATTTCATCCTGCTTGGCCCGAATTGTTTTTTCGTCTGTGGAAGGCGCGGCCAGAAGCCTCATGAGCGCCTCCCGGTGTTTGCCGATGGCGCGGCGCCGGGCCTGCGCCTTTTCCCGGAATTCCTGAAGGCGGGGTTCAATCTCCTGCCATTGTGCGGGGGTTACCCCGATTTTCCGGTGTAGGTCATCCGGGCCGTTTTCGCCGGTAACCCCAGCATCATGACGGTCGGCGATAAAGCCGGGGGCGGCATGTACCAGCCATATGGCGATAAAAGCCGCGTTCAGGCCCAGGGACAATGCAAAAAGCGGGTTTTTCAATCTTTGCCACATGACGTTTTTACCTTTCATCAATTACCAGGCTTAAAACAGCGGCCTCAATGGAGTCTGACGGTGCGGCGCCCATGGCATCATAGGCATACAGCAGATTGTCTGCAGGCATGTCAACCGAAGCCGTTATCCGGGACTGCGCCGCGCTCTCCATACCGAAGCTCTGCCAGCCCATATAAGCCCCCATAGTCAGGCCGACGATCAGCGCCACTGCGCTCGCCCCTTTCAGCGCCCAGCCCGGGGGCAGGCGCTTTTCCGTCCGCCGCCGGCTTGATTTTTCCACCCCGCCTCTTCTGCCGGCGCGCGCCGCGGCCAATATCCGGGATGTCAGGTCCCACGGGGCCGCCGGCACATCAGCGGCCAAAAGGGCCGGCTCCAGATCCTGCAGCGATTGTAAAACCATGCGGCAGGATGGACAGACCGCCAGATGACGCTCAACCGCCGCCCTTTTTTTATCCTCCAGCTCGCCGTCCAGATAGGCGTTTAGCTGTTTTCGGCATTTTATGCACGAGACCATGGCCATTCCTTTCCTTTACTTATTAAACGATTGAACCGCCCCAAACCCCCGCTAAAAATTTGCCTGCTTTCCTCTACACATCAAAAAGTCAGATTGAAAAGCGCCTGAAGGCACATAGGAATGGATCATATTTATTTCAGACAGTTAACAACATGGTAGTCATGGCGAAAAATGTTGACAAAAATTCCGGCAAAGATTATTTTATGTTTACTAATCATCCCCAAAGCTAACCATGCTTTGGCCGCCGCCGGGTTGCGATCCGGCGGTTTTTTTATTATGACCAACAAAAATGTCACATACCTTATCGACGGGTTTAATCTGTACCATTCTATTCGAAGGGCACAGAAAGAATTACGCGCTTCGACCAAATGGCTCGATATCAGAGCCTTGTGCGAGTCCCGCCTTCAAAATATCCGCACAGTTGTGGGCTGCCCTGTTGACCTGGAAAGCATCTATTACTTTTCAGCCTACGCATATCATTTAAAAGACCCCAGCATCGTTCAACGGCACAAGAGTTTTGTTGAATGCCTGGAAGATGCCGGCATTAAAGTCGAAATAAACCGATTCAAGTACAAGGAACTCCAGTGCCCGTTTTGCAGGCGTGTAGTCGTCAAGCATGAAGAAAAGGAAACCGATGTTTCGATTGCCTTAAAACTGATCGAGGTGTTTCTTGAAGACGAATGCGATATTGTCGTTTTGATGAGCGGCGACACGGACCTGGCGCCTGCTGTCAGAATGGCAAAAAAGTTGTACCCAGCAAAACATATTCTTTTTGACTTTCCCGCGTACCGGAAAAACAAAGAACTTGCCAATCTCTGTCCCGGCTCCACTGTTATCAATGCAAAACAGTACAGAAAATATCAGTTTTCCGACCCATGTATTCTTCAGAGCGGTTTTTACCCTCCTCCTGACCTTCTCCCAGAGGGAGAAGGTGTTAAATGGCGTATTAAAGCAATGATATTGGGTGTAAAGAAAAAGCATTACAGGAGGATAGGCCAATGAAGGTTGGTCGAAATGATCCGTGTCCGTGCGGTAGCGGCAAGAAATATAAAAAGTGCAGGGTGCGGACGTCGACGGAACCGGGCCTGGCGGGGAAGGGCTCAGCCAGGCGGAACTGATGCAGATCCCGGAGGTAAAGGAGCAGGTGGCGGAGATGGCCGAAAAACACTGGGAGCAATGGCTGGATACGCCGCTGCCGGCACTCGGGGATCTGACGCCCCGGCAGGCGGCAGAAGATCCGGTCGGCCGGGAGAAGCTGGAAGGGCTTTTTTTGAGCTGGGAGTCCATGGCGGAAAAAGAGGCAAATAATCTTTTTTCACCGGATATCGCAAATCTGAAGCAAAAACTGGGACTGTGAGGGGCCGCACTCTGATGGGTGCCCCCATGCCGCGATCTTCGGACAGCTGGTTTTTATCGTACTGCCATTAATCCTTTTGGGCTTTAAACTGGCATTATGGCTTGCCGTTCCAGTTGGTTACGCTGTTGATTATTGTGGCTGGCGTGGCTATGTTCGGCCGGTTGATCAATTTCTGTAACGGCTATTTTGGGCGTAAAAAAAGTCCATATTGCCCTGATTTTGGATGTCATTTTGCAGATATAATTCAAGGGGCTGTCTTGGCCCGAACCCATATCAAAACAGCCAAATTTTTAGACTCCACCCATGAACGAACGGGAAAAACGCACGGCCAAAATCGTCTTCTGGTGTGCTTCGCCCATTATGTTTGCGGGTATTGTGCGCCTGTTTTTCCTGGTTTTTTACTTCATGTTCGGAATGCTGTTTCTGGCGATATTCGGGGTGAAATACAACCTGGTGATTCTGGCCATGGCCATTGCCGCATCCGCGTTATCAACCATAGCCGCCCTGGTGATCCTTTACCGGATGTTCAAAAAACATATTCTCGAAGAATAAAGGAGGTTGCATATGAACGGCGGCCGGCGCATCGCCCAGGTGATGGGAAGACAAGGGGTAAAATTCGTGTTCACCCTGTGCGGCGGACATATCTCGCCGATACTGGTGGGAGCCAAACAGGAAGGCATCCGGGTCATTGACGTACGCCAGGAGCCGACGGCTGTATTTGCAGCCGATGCGATTTCCCGCCTGACCGGGATCCCGGGTGTGGCAGTAGTGACCGCAGGACCCGGGGTCACCAATTCGGTCACCGCCATCAAAAACGCCCAGATGGCCCAGTCTCCGCTGGTTCTGATCGGCGGTGCGCCGGCCACAGCTTTGCGTGGCAGGGGGGCGCTCCAGGATATCGAGCAAATCAAGCTGTTCGACACCTTGGTTAAATGGTCGGCATCGATTCAGCAGGACTGCGACATCGTATCCATCATGGAAGAGGCATTCGACGTGGCCCGATCCGGAGTACCGGGTCCGGTCTTTATCGAATGCCCCATCGATCTGCTCTATGATGAAGAAATCGTGCGGCAATGGTACCTGGAGAAGACCGGAGAACCGAAAGGCTCCGTGGAGAGGGTTACCCGATGGTATTTGCGCCGCCACGTGGACAAACTATTCGCATGTTCTTCCATCAGCATGGGGTATGCGGAAAAGGATCACGTGACCCCGTTTTTCGTCAATCCAGATGATGTGCAGTACGTCCGCAAACGTATACGGGAGGCTGAATCGCCGGTAATGGTGATCGGCAGCCAGGCCACCCTGCGCACGGAAATCATCCCCGAACTCTCCGGGCGGTTAAAGGAATTCGGTCTTCCCATGTTCCTGACCGGCATGGCCAGGGGGCTTCTGGGCAAAGACCACCCCATTCAGTTCCGGCACGGCCGAAGCCGGGCATTAAAGGACGCCGACCTGGTGATCATCGCCGGGATGCCCTGCGATTTCCGGTTGAATTACGGGCGGGACATCAACCGGGACGCCCAGCACATCGCCGTCAACCGGAGCAAGGAGGACCTGAAAAAGAACAAGAAGCCGAACCTGGCCGTCCAGGCCGATCCGGGGACTTTCCTGCTTGAACTCGTAAACGGTTTTGCTTACCGCCCCGAAGATGTGAATCCCGATTGGCGCGTCCGGCTCCGGGAAAACGAAACCGAGCGGGAAAACCGGATCAATGAATTCATGACCGTTGAAACCGATTACGTCAACCCGATTTACCTGTGCCACCAGTTGAACCAGGCGATGGATGAAAACAGCATCATCATAGGTGACGGGGGCGATTTTATCGCCACGGCATCCTACACCGTAAACCCCCGGGGACCGCTGTGCTGGCTCGACCCCGGCCCTTATGGCACCCTCGGCGTAGGAGCGGGTTTTGCCCTGGCGGCCAAACTGCTCCGTCCGGATGCCGACGTCTGGCTCCTCTATGGCGACGGGGCGGCCGGCTACAGCCTCACCGAACTCGATACGTTCGTCCGCCACGGCCTGCCGGTGATCGCCGTCATCGGAAATGACGCGGGCTGGACCCAGATCGCCCGGGACCAGGTCGAAATGCTACACGATGACGTAGCCACTACCCTTACCTTCAACGACTATCACATCGTTGCCAACGGGCTGGGAGCCGGGGGACTTCTCCTTTCCAACGAAGCCGATATCGATCCGGTTCTTAGGCAAGCCAAGGAGATGAGCCGGGAGGGACATCCGGTGCTGATCAATGCCTTATCGGGCAAAACGGATTTCCGGAAAGGGTCGATTTCCATGTAGAAAATTAATGTAACGATTCAGCTCATACCCTTCAGATTTCGTGAAACACTGATCCGTGAACGTTCACGGAAAAACGGTGACATCGGTGCCATTCCGCATAGGGTATGCTAACGAAGGATGCGCATGATTTTGCGCCATAGCGGCCCATAGGGGATCGGGCCGAACCAATATTTTGATTTTTAAGCAGGAAATGATCTCCAAGGGGGTCTTTTTAGCCCCTATATTGCATTTTTAGGCATGAAAAAGTGCGATACGTAAATATCTCTAAAGGCATCCGTTTCAATAATGGCTATTTTGGGCGTAAAAAAACTCCATATTGCCCTGATTTTGGATGTCATTTTGAAGCTATATATATAAAATTCAATTCCCTGTCTTGGCCCGACCCCATATTCCCAACCCCATATTCCCATATTCTACCCATATCCTAATAAAATTCTTGCGCTGCGGTGTTGACATTGCACCCCAATTGCGCTACATTTTATCAAAAAACACAGAGGTGAAAACCGATGAGCAAGACAGAAACCGTGCGCGCAAGAATAGAGCCGGAAATAAAGGAACAGGCGGAAAAGGTATTTCGCAGGCTAGGACTGACCACAACCCAGGCGATCACCCTGTTCTATAAACAGGTGGAGTTAAGAAACGGCCTGCCCTTCGACGTTGCCATCCCCAATGCAACCACGATTGCTACCTTTGAAAATACAGATGCCGGCCGTGACCTGGTCGTTTGCAAAGACACCGATGATATGTTGAAGAAACTGGGGATGTAATGCTAACGCCGGTCTATACCCGCCAGTTCGAAAAAGACATCAAACGAATGAAAAAACGCGGTAAAAATCTTGAAAAAATCAAAATCATCATCCAAACGCTTGTCGCGGAAAAGAATCCCGATTCGATTCATCAGGATCACAAACTCATTGGAAACTGGCGGGACCGGCGCGAGTGCCATATCGAATCCGACTGGCTCCTGATTTATAAAAGAGAAAAAGAACAAATCGTTTTTGAACGGACCGGCACACATTCGGATCTTTTTTAGCAAG
>JBKHAE010000101.1:0-12998 GCA_046543065.1 Desulfobacterales bacterium
CGATGTTTTTGCTGGTTGCCCCCTCAAGGGCCAGCATCTCCGGCAGAATGGGCCCGACCAGGCTGCCGCCGGTGACGGCAAACACCACCGCGCCCAGAAGGAGCAGGAGGTTTTTATCTTTTAACATGTGCATTTAATCAGTGTCAGATATGCTCCCCAATATAATCCAGATGCGCCCTTCCCGTGCCGCAACAGCCGCCCAGAATTTTTACCCCGAAATCCCGGTTTAAGGCGACCATGCGGTCCCCCCAGTCGGAAACCGGATCCGCCTGCACGTAATCCGCGTTATTTAATTCCGAATGATCCATGGACGAGGCATTGGCCTGAAACCCGATCAAGCGCGAAAAAACCGACGACGGCTGGGATTCGGGATTTAAAAACGAGGGGTAGGCGCAGTTGACCATATAGCCAGCAGGCTTGGGGGATACGCTTTGATCGATCTGAAAAAAGGCATCTGCCAGCCCGGTGCCATCCAATATCAGCCCCTGCCGGCTGATCACAAAACTGATGATATACGGAATTCGGGTTTGCGCCATGGCGGCGGCCATGCCTTCGGCTTCCGAGAGCGCCGGCATGGTGGCGGCCATTAAAAAATCAGGGCCGGCATTGGCCAGTTTTTCCGCCTGCCAAGCATGAAAATCCTTAGCCTCAGCCGCCGCCAGGCCTTCCGCCGGCGCATAGGCATCATTTTTCGGGCCCATCAGTCCGCCGATATAAATCGGCACGCCGCTTTCGGCCCAGCGTTCTCGAACGGTCTTTAAAAATGCCACGGCATCGGCATTCACATCGATTTTAACCCCCGCTTCAGCCACACGCTCCCGGTTGGCCCGCCAGGTAGAGGTGCAGATCAGGACGGGAACCCCCGCCCGATTGGCGATCGCGATATAATCATCAAAAAAACGGGTCAGTTCGGTTCTGCCGGTCGGATCATAGATCAGCAGGGCATTTAGCAGCTGCGGATGCAGCTCAATTTTACCGGCCCGCATAAGCGACTCGATAATGGCCGCCTCCATCAGGATAAAATCATGGGCATTCAGCGCTTTTTGAAAGTTCATCAAAGGTTAAGATTAAGATTAAGACGATTGAAAATTAGGATGAACCGGGTTTTAACGGATCAAACACATCCGGTAGTTATCCAGTTCCCTATCGACCTGCCGGGCGTTTGGCACGTATTTTTCAAGCTCCGCCCAGAAGGCCGGGCCGT
This sequence comes from Desulfobacterales bacterium, assembly GCA_046543065.1. GTDB lineage: Bacteria > Desulfobacterota > Desulfobacteria > Desulfobacterales > Desulfosalsimonadaceae > M55B175. The sequence continues at coordinate 1,205 of JBKHAE010000101.1, forward strand.
GGTTTTTAATCCGGGTATGCACCAGCTCATGTAAAATGGCGTAATCCATCAGGTGATCGGGCAGGCGCACCAGGTTGACGTTTAAATTGATGTTGTTTTGATGGGAACAGCTCCCCCAGCGGGTTTTCTGGTTCCGTACGAATGCCTTATGAAAGGAAAATCCATGCAGATCAGACAGCTCATGCAGCCGATCTATAATCCGCCGTCGGGCTGCCTGCCGGTTTATCGGCGCGGTCCGATTCAGATAATCGGCCATTTCTTCATCGTACTGGACTCTTGAAAGGTGCTTGCAAATCCACTCTTTCTTGGATTCAGCAAAGGCTTTGGCCGCCTGAAACGACATGCCCCGGGGCACCGCCACCCGGACGCCCCTTACCGGCCGCACGGAAATGTTCACATACTTGGCCCGCCGGCTGCGCTCAAGCAGAATTTCGCCCACGCCTTTCAGGTTAACGGTTTTTGATTCCATGGCGCCCTTTTTGAATAAAGGAAGGTTTTTTGTTTAGAGTAAGATTAAGACGGCTGGCGGCACAAACCGGTTTTTCCGAAGCTTTACTTATCCCCGGAATCGGATCAGGCCCTGCTGGGAGGTCGAGGCCACCAGGGACCCGTCCCGGGTGTAGATATGACCGTGGTTCAATCCCAGGGCCCGGCTGGCGCTCGGGCTGTACATCGCATACAGCAGCCAGTCATCCATCCGGAAATCCCGGTGAAACCACATGGCATGATCCAGGCTGGCCACCTGCATTTTCGGATCCCAGAAGGTGCGGCCATGGGGGTATAAAGCCGTGCCCACCAGCATGAAATCCGATGCATACGCCAGCATATAGCGATGCACCGCCATATCATCCGGCATTTTATGGATCGCGCGGAACCAGGCATACCGCTCCGGCTTCTGCTTTTCAGGGGCAAAGGGATTGACCGGGTTGACCGGACGGATTTCAATCGGTTTTTCGCATAAAATGCGGTTTCGGATCGGCTCGGGGATTTTGTCCTGAACCCGCCGCGCCCGTTCAATCTCGGATTCAATCCCTTCCGGCCCCGGGATATCCGGCATGTCCGCCTGATGGTTAAACCCGGTTTCCGCCACCTTGAAAGAGGCGGACATGGTAAAAATCGCCCGGCCATTCTGAATGGCGGTGACCCGGCGGGTGGTAAAACTTCTGCCGTCCCGGATGCAGTCCACGGTATAGACGATCGGCCGGGCGGGGTCCCCTGGGCGCATAAAATAGGCGTGAAGGCTGTGCCCCTGCCGGTCATCCGGCACGGTCTGAGAGGCGGCGGACATGGCCTGGCCCAGCACCTGGCCGCCGAATATATTGCCGAAGCCCAGATCCTGGCTCTTACCCCGGAAAATATTCTCCTCAATCATCTCAAGCTCTAAAAGTTCCAGCAGTTCATCCAGTACGTTACTGATCGGCGTGCATGTGGTCGCTTCTGTCATTAAGGCTGACTCCCGGGGACTTTGATAGGCCCCCCAATTCTGATAGTCTCGTAAAAAATCAATTTTAAGATGGCAAAGCAAAATGTTCAAGCTTGTAAGGGCGGCACGGTGGCCGCCCCTACAAAATGTCGGCATTATCGCGTGGGTAAGCTACCATGCCCGCCTGAAAAATAGATAGAACAAATTAGCCGTGGCGAAACTCCCGAGGAATTCAGCGCAACAAAGATATTGGACTTTTTGCGAAGCCATCAATTCTGATAGGATCAGTATAACGAACTTTACCGATACATTCAAATAATGTGAAACGCCATGCTTACCCTGAAATGCGCGGCATGTAAAAAGAAGCTCTGGCGCTACGACAAAATCGGGCCGGGTGAGGTGCTGCGGTGCCACAAGTCGCGGATCGATAAAATGTACCAGCCGATTGATCTCTCCGGTAAGGTCTCCTGCCAGTGCGGCAATGTGGTGGGAATTGACAAGGGCCGGTTTATCAAAATGGTGGCCAAGGCCTTCACCTATTCCGGCACCAAACGGAACAAATCTTCTTGACAGGCCGGGCCGCCAATTGCATAAAAAGCGGTCGGCACGGCATATTAAAACCTTATTTAGAGAGAAACGACGCATGCGATACGAAGCCGTGGATATGGGGGGGCTTCGGCCCGAATATCGGCGGGGGTTCTGAATAGCAGCGCCTATTCGACCACCGGAATGCCTCTCTGCTTGAAATCCGCCAGAATATCCGCCAGCTGGGCGGCCGTGCAGTCGTCAATCTCGTAGATATTTTTCACGCCGTCCCGGAAATCCAGCACAAACCGGCCCTGATCATCCAGGTAGGCCTGCCGGATATAATCGCCGTCCAGCCAGGGCTTTACGGCTTCCATAAAATTGTTCAAACTGCAGGTGATCATTTACGCCCTCTTGTGTGATTGGGTTTTAGTCCACCGTATTAATCGGTATGGTAATCAACGGTAACGCCAGTGAGTCATTGCGGATCCGTGTCTGGATCACCTCGCTTTTGGCAACGATCTGCTCCCTGTCATCCACAATATAATAGTAGAGCTCGGTGATGCCATGAAACATTTCCAGGGAGAGCAGATCAGAGGTTAAGCGCTGGGCTGTGGAGCCATGATACCGCTCGATCACCTGCCTGGTGGAGCACGCCGTCAGCAGAATCAGAAAAATAATAAGCAGAAGTTCAATTGCTGATCTTTTTCTCATCGATTTTTTTGCCTTTCGCGATTTTTAGTTCAAATTCAGCTCCACCCGGGATGCCTTAAATTTGCCGGCTTTCGGCGGCGTAAGGCTTTCTGCCTCCCGGGTGAACAGACGCTTGCCCGCAATCCGGTCGTCATTCAGGAGATAACCTTTTACCGCCTGCACCCGATTCTGTGCCAGAAGCCGGAGCCTGGCATCCTTTATTTCAATCCGGTGCCGGATCTCTGCCGCCATCTCCTCTGCTGTCAATGATTCATCATCCAGCGGCTTGGCGTCTTCCGGGGCATCCGAGGCATCAAGCACCTCCGCCTTGTAAAGCTCTCTGAGATATTTAAGGTATTCTTCCTCTGTCAACTCAATCTCTTCAAACGGGATGGTTTCCGTCTCGGTCTGTTCGGATGTCTCAGCCCATTTGGCGGCCCGGATTTTGCGCTCAAGCGCCGCCGCCTTTAGGGCCGCCCGGTCTTCTTCCGGCGCCGCATAACCGGTCAGCTCAAGATTAAGGGCCGGCCGCTCATAGAGCAGCTTATTGATTGCATCAAGCTTTTCCCTGGAGGCTTCATCCAGTTCTGCCGCTCCCGCTTCAAACTCAATGTATCGGAGTTCCTCCCCCCCGGTCACGATCGAGCTGACCAGGGCAAACGGCGATGTGGCCGCTTTGGCGACCAGATTTCTAAGTGACTGAATGATCACGCCGGTTAAGCTGAACTCCGGGTCATCCAGCCGGCCGGATACCGGCATATCCAGGTCAATCCGACCCTTTCTGTCTTTTAAAAGGGCGATCGCCAGGCCAACCGGCAGATTCACGGCGGTCTCGCTTTCAACCCGGTGCCCCAGGTTGAACTGATTGAGCAGCACCTGGTTTTCAGCTTCCAGTTTTTTGTTCTCAATCGAATATTCCAGATCCAGGTTGAGTTTTCCTTTTTCAATGGCTTTTCCGATATATTTGCCGGAATAGGTGGAAAACGGGCTTAGCTCCATATTTTGGAGCTTAAAGGAAATATCCAGCAGCAGATCCGCCAGGAGCGGATTGATCCGGCCGGAAATATCGATCGGCGCGCGTTCATTTACCGCGCCCTTGAGCGAGACCTTCGCCCCTTCAAACGCCTCGGTGGAAAGCCCTGTGATGCTGCCTTCATCAAATCTCACCCGGGCGGAATAATTGGGATCAATACTGTAATCCGCAAAGGAGACGCCGATATCCTGGAGTTTGATTTCCCCGATGGAGGCCGGAAACGGCGCGGATACGGCCTCGGTTGGATCGGCTTCCGATTTTTCTGCCTCCGCCTTTTTATCATCTGCTGCGGATTTTTCCGGCGCCTCGGATTCGGCCGCCTCTGCGGTATAGATCTGACTCACGTTCAGGCGGCCGTTTTTCTGCACAATAAGGTTCTGCTCCAAGCCGTTAATCGCCAGCGTTTTCAGCCTGATGCGGGTGGGATTCCAGGACACCTCGATTCCGTTTAAATCAAGCGCCTGCCACTTGAGAAAATCTCCCGCAGTTTGACTTTCCAGAAGCACAAGCTCCTTTATCCCGGTATCGCCGTTAAAGTGCGCACTCAATCCAGCCTGTGGATCCGAGTTCATGCGGGCATTGCCGGAAAGATCAAAGCTGCCGCTGGTGACGGCCAGTTTCAACGGATCGGGGAAATAGGGCTGGGCGAGATTAAGGGGCACGTCCTCAATGTTGACGGCCGTATCCACGGTCAGGGGCGTTACCCCGAATTTGCCGTTAACCGATAACGCGGCATCCGGATCAAGCCTGGCGGATAAATCCACCTGCGCGGTCTGATCCTTTTGGGTGGTAAAGCCGGTAACCGTCAGATTGAGATCATTAATGGTCATTTGCACCGGCCCGCCGTGCGGGGTGGCGGACGCGCCGGGGGCGGCGAAATCCTGATAATTTAAGGTGCCGGATGAGAGGTTTAATTTGCCCAATTCAAATATAAAGGGATCCTCTTCAGAGGCTGATTCCTCGGCTTCGGCTTCGGCTTCCGCTTTCTCTTTGTCCGCCGGCGCCTGGGATTCAGCCTTTGATTCATCTGCGTCCGATTCGCTGCTTGACCTGTTTTCTGACTGCGGCCCGAGCCGGGCCAGATTCAGACTGCCGTTAAAATCGCGCACCAGGGTCAGTACCGGGTCGGTAAGTGAAACCGTGGCCAGGCGGATCTGTTTTTCCAGCGGACGGGAGGGCGCCATTTCCACATGGAGATCCGACAATGCCAGTATTTCATCTGCCGCCGTATCGGTTACCTGAAGATTCGCCAGATCGGCAACTGCGGAAACTTCAAGAGTGGTTTTTCCCTCGGAGGCTTTTTTAAAGCGGATTTTGGATTCAAGGTTGAGATGGCCGCCGGTGATGTCCAGGCCCAGGTCAATCGGCACATAATCAAAATAATACGGCAGATCAACCCCGGCTAAATTGATATCCACAACCGTTTCCAGGGATTCGGCAAACGGTTTGGTTGAGACATCAAGCTTTAGCTGTGTGTCGTTTAACTCGCCTGCCAATACGGGCTGGGCATAGGCATCCACATGGGGCTCAAAATTGGACAGCATCGGGATGGTAAAACTGACATTATCAAACCGATGGGTTTTATCCATGGGCTGGTCATGGAATTGAAAATCGCCGTTTATGATCCGGATATTGGAGAGATGGAATTGAAACGGCTCGGAGGGCGCTTTATCTTCAGGTTCTGGTTTTTTATCTTCCTTTTCCGACGGGATCAGATCGGAAAAATTAAACTCGGTTCCCGAAATCCGGGCCACCCGGACAAACGGTTCTTTCAGGCGCAATTCCTCGGCCACCAGAGCCAGCTTAAAAAGCGAGGCCCACTGGATATTGGCGAAAAACTCGTCAAATGCAACAAAATCGGCATCCCCGGATTTTTCGCCAATGTTTAATCCCTTAACCGAAAGGGTCAGTGTATAGGGGTTTAGCGATATGTTTTCCACCTGAACCGCCCGGCCCAGCTGCGCCGAGAGTTTGTCCGGCAGAATGGCTTCCGTGACCATGGGGATCACCAGAAAACCGGCAAGGGTGTAAAGCAGAATCAGAATCCCCAGAATAATCCCCGTCTTTTTTTTCCAGCCCAATTTTTTCCAGCCCATTTTACCCCTTCTTTTCAAACGCCGGCATCCGGCGGCAGCGTGCTAAGTTCACTTGACGGCTTCGCAAAAACTCCAAAAAAATTCAAATATTTTTTAATATTAACGTGAGTTGAAAAAATTTCAAGCCATACCTGGGGCGGCTTGCCTTATCCTAAGAGACTGCTTATTTATAATAAATGTGGATCAAGGCGAAAACAATCGCTGCAACCAAACCACTAACATAACAGAAAGCGATTGAATAAGGCCATCCGGGATTACCCGGATGTAGCGGAATAAACCCCGGCCGCCGCGTGGAATCAGGCAGCCAAGGCTGCAACAGCGGGACAGGAAAGAGGGCAAGGAGCAACAAAAAAAGGGCATTTCAAAGCAAAACGCTTCAAAATGCCCTTACAATTTTTTACTGAATCAAGTTATTCGACGGTAACGTCTACTGCCGCCGGGCCTTTTTGACCCTGCTCAACAGTAAAGGAAACCCTGTCGCCCTCGTTCAGCGTCTTGAAACCGGATCCGTTGATGCCGGAAAAATGAACGAATACGTCAGATCCGTCTTCCTGCTCAATGAACCCATAGCCTTTTTTCTCGTTAAACCACTTTACGGTGCCTTTAGCCATAGTGTCGCCCCTCCTTTCTTACAAAATTCTCAAAGTTCCAACCGACCAGGGCTTCACTATCTAAAAATAATGCTCCCTTTCGAACGAAACCGGCCCGCAGTCAGCCAAGGCCTTTCTAGATTGTACCAATTTTAGCAATAATCTTATCCATGTCAAGCATATAAAGATCAAAATTGGGTGGTGATTAAAATTTTTTCCTGAGGCCCGAACGTCGGAGGGGTCCGTATAAAGCTGAAAACCTCCCGCAAAGCCGCGGAGAGCGCAAAGAAATATGGCTCTTGCGCACTCAGTGATCGCTGCGAGACGAAAAAAACGCCGCGTGATTGGAGGTGAAAAACGGGGGATCATTTTTAAGAATGCGCCGGATCGGCTCCGGCCGCTTGAATTCCTTTTCCAGAAACTGACGCACGCGGTTTCGATCCCACCCTTTGGGATGGACAAACCCCCGGTACAGAGACAAATCACCGGGATAGAAATCCGCTGTATCCAGGGCATCCGCCTCCGGGCTTCCCACGGGCAGGTTGAAAATGGCCAGATTCAGAAAATCGATGCAGTCCGCATGGGCCGATATAAAGGACCGCGTCTGGCAAGCGGCTTCATAATCTTCGGCCGGCGTGCCGAAAAGGAGGTATCCGTAAACTAAAATGCCGGCGGTGCTGATGGTTTTAAGCGCTCTGGATACGGTGTCAATGGATATCCCCTTATTCAACGCATCCAACACCGCCTGGGCGCCGGACTCGATGCCGATCTTTAACATCACACAGCCGGAATCTTTTAAGCCGTTGACAAACCCCGGGTCGGTAAGCTGCTCGGTGATCCGGACGAACCCATACCACGGCGCCCCGGGCGGATCAGCGATCAGGGCTTTTAAGAAGGCCGGAGACAGGGCATTGTCCAGAAAATGGATGAGTGCAGGGCGGGTTTCTTTTTGCAGCCGATCCAGATCGTTTCGGATGGCGGATTGGTCAAAAGCCTGGTACCGGGTGTTTTCAAACTTTTCCGGACAGAACCGGCATTTCTGCCAGTAGCAGCCGCGGGAGGCGGCATAGGGGAGCACCCGGCCGGGCGAGAGATACAAATCCATAGGAAAATCGGCATAGTCAAACCCGGGCTGAGGCACGGACGGGGTTTCGGAAAATCCGGCCATGGAAACAAGCTTTTCCTCGCCCGGCCCGCAGACCAGCTCATCTATCACTGGAAAAAACGGGTTGACAGAGCCTTTAACGGCTAGCCAGGAGGTTATCAGCCCGCCACCCATAATGATGCGGAGATTTGGCCAATGGCTTCTTATAAAACCGGCCATGGCAAATGCGCAGACCGCCTGGCTCATAAAATTGACAGAAAAACCGACAATCCGGGGATGGCTCTCATCGATCAACTCGGTCAGGCGTCTTTTAAAGAAGGGATAAAAGGGGTTCTGGTCAAACCCGGCCGCCGCGTCCAGCAAGTCCTGGCTCTTAACCGGCGAGAACCGGGCATCCCCATAGTTTGCCAGGGTAATATGGCTGCCCTCGGCTTTTCCCGCCATCTGCAGCACCCGGTTGATATCCATGACCGCCCGCTTGTAGCGGTCCAGGCTGCGAGAGATTTCCGGGGATCGAAGCGCGGCCAGATTTTCAGTCACATGGGCCGCCGCCCGGCGGGTCCAGGTATCCCCGGCGGCAACCGGCTGGTTTAAAAGATACAGTATGCCTTCCAGGCTGGCATCCCACACCCGGCAGCCAATCCCCCGGGATCTTAACGAAAATGCCAGCCGGGCCGGGCCGGCCGGGGGTTCGCCCGGCTTGGCGACCGGCGGATGGATCAGAAGCATATATTAGAAGCCGGGCGGCGGCACGAATCCGCCGATAATTTCAGTGATCAGCCGGGCCACATGAATCGGGGTGCGGTCCTCCAGATAGGGCCCGATCACCTGCATGCCGACGGGCAGGCCCCCGGACGTTCGACCCACAGGCAAAACCGTTGCCGGGAGCTTGGCTACGCTCGCCAGATTCGACCAGCCCATGATATCCATGTACGGCCGGTCATGGGCGTTAACCGGGAGCGTGCGGTCAAAAATATAGCCGTGATCATGGGCAAATGCCGGCAGTACCGCCGGCGGGCAGATCAGTACATCATAGGTTTTGAAATAATCCGCCCACTTCTGGCGCAAAAGCTCCCGCATGCCGTCCTGTTCGATCCAGTTCCGGTGCCGCTGGGTGGCCCCGCGGATCTGGTGCGCCAGGTAGGAACGGTCCTCAGGCGAGAGGTTTTCCGCTTTCTCCGCCCATTTCTTAAACATCTTTTCCGGTACGGCGGCGCCCATGACCGCCGCATTCAGAATTAAGAACGCCTCATAACTGCCGTTAAAATCGACTTCCGGACGCACATCGGAAACTGCGGCCCCGTTTTGAGTCAGTTGATCCACCGCCGCCTGGATCGTATCCCCCACGCCGGCATCCACCGGGCACGCCGGGTCATCCAGCCACAGGCCGATTTTATAATCCGCAAGCCTCTGCCTGCGGGGCGGGGGCAGCTTGATGGTCCAGGCCTGCTGATTTGGCGCCTCCGGACCGACGATAATCTCTAAGGCCAGTTCTACATCCTCGATATTCCGGGCCAGCGGCCCGGCCGCCATCATATCGATAGCCAGGCTGTACTCGCCGGTAAATATGCCCGGCGGCGGCGGGACATGGCCTTTCTGGGGCACGATCCCGTAGCTCGGTTTATGCCCGTAGAGGCCGCAGAAATGGGCCGGCACCCGGATGGAGCCGCCCAGGTCGCTTCCGATCTCAAGGGCGCTGAGCCCGGCTGCCAGGGCGGCCGCCGCCCCGCCGGAGGAGCCGCCCGGAGTTTTGCGGGTATCCCATGGATTGTTGGTCTGGCCGTAAATATCATTGAAACTCTGAAAATCCCCGGCATAAAGCGGCACATTGGTTTTTCCGAACACAATGGCGCCCGCATCGACCAGCGCCTGAACCACTGCCGCGTGTTTTTGCGGCACATGGTCTTTCAAGGGCGGCGCCCCGGCCGTGCACGGCATACCCGCCACCTCCAGTGTGTCCTTAATCGTCATGGGCAGACCATGGAGCAGCCCCCAGGTTTCATTTCGGGCCAACGCCTCATCCGCCGCCCGGGCCCGCGCTTTGGCCTGCTTCACATCCATAGAAACAATGGCGTTCAAATCCGGGTTTAACCGATCAATTCGCTCCAGGTAATGGTCCAACAGCTCGCTTGATGAGATTTTTCCCGACTTGATCGCCCCCACCTGCTCAATTGCCGATTGACATGCCAGTTCGGTCATTTGATATTTCCTTTTTTTAACGTATTGAAAACATGATTTGATCTATTTGAGAAAAAATTTATCAAATAGATCGTCATTTTCCAATCCTGAAATTTTATCTTATCTGCTCTTTCGGGATAATCAGCTTTACATGCAATTCGAATATTGCTATATTATTAAATATTTATAAATAAACATTTATTCGTTAAAATCGGTGTCTGCCGCTGTGATTCTTGAACCGACTAAAAGCGCATTTTCATCCATGCAAAAAACGATTTTTTTATGAATGTCTGCGATCTGAAACCCCGGGACAGGGAAACACTTCTGGAGCAGATAGGTGCAACGTTGCATCGGCATCAGGAGATTCTTTTCGCCTTCTGCCATGGATCTTTTGCGGAAGACCGGCCTTTCCGGGATATCGATTTAGCAGTATTTCTGGATCCGGGCCTCGCGCCGGAAGTTGACTTCAGATACGAAATGCAATTGGAATCTGAAATTGAAAAGGCGATTAATCGCCCGGCTCCCATAGATGTCCGGCTTCTGAATACGGCAAAACTCAGCTTTCAGTATCATGCCTTAAAGGGCCGCCTGCTGCTTGACCGGCAGCCGGACATCCGGATTGATTTCACCACCAAAACCCTGGCCCGCTACCTTGACATTGCACCCATCCTGAAATTTCATACAAAAGAGGCTTTTGCCGGTGAAACTGGACCATGATCGCATTCGGGACAAGCTGCAGGATATTGAGAAATCCCTGGAGCGGCTCAACAGATTCCGGGAAGGCGGCAGGACAAATTTTCTTGCCGACGAAGACAGCCAGGATATTGCCCGATCCCGGCTACTAACGGCCATCGAGGCGGCGCTAAATATTTGTTTCCACGTTACGGCCAAGAAGCTGAAACAAATCCCCGAAGATTATGGAGACTGCTTCAGGAACATAGGCGCGGCCAATTTGATCGATCCGCTTCTGGCCGGACGCCTGGCTGATATGGCACGTTTCAGAAACCGCATTGTGCATCTCTATTGGGATATCGATTACGGTGATGTCTATGACATCATAGAAAATCACCTGACAGATCTGGAAGATTTTACCGCCCAAATAGCCGATCTGCTTTAAACTTAATTGGCGGCTTTAGTCTTTTACCACCCTGCCTTAATTAAACGCCCCATTTTCGATAAAACTGTAATACCCCCGATGATTGAATATGATGTGATCCAGCAGATGGATACCCAGGGTATCGCCGGCGGTTTTGAGCTGGCGGGTCACGGTGATATCCTCGTCGCTGGGCTCAAGGGTGCCGGCCGGATGATTGTGGGCCACGATCACCGCGGCGGCCCGGTCGGTGATGGGATCGGCAAAAACTTCCCGGGGGTGAACCTGGGTTTTATTGACCAGGCCCACGGAGACAGTGCGCACGGCGATTACCTCATGGCCGCCGTTTAAGGAAATGCATAGGAAGTGTTCCTGCTTCCGGTCTGCCAGGTGCTGGATCAACGGGAGCACATCCGGCGGAAACGCCACTTTGATGCCTTCGGGCTGGATGCGCCGGCGGGCGAATTCCAGGGCCGCGGCAATCAGGCCGGCCTTGGCCGGGCCGATGCCGTTGATGGAAAGCAGATCCTCAACCGATGGCCTGGCATTGGTTTCATCGGTTTTTTTCACCACCTTTTCCGCCAGGGTCATCACATCCTGCTTGTTTGTGCCGCTGCCGAGCAAGACAGCCATCAGTTCAAGATCAGACAGCGCCTGTGCGCCCTTATTCTGCAGCTTCTCCCGCGGCCGGTCCCATTTGAAAAGGGTTTTAATTTTTCCCATCTAACTTTATCCCTATATTGAAAAGCGGTCAGCCGTGATTTTCAAACTCCGGCGGCGGATCTATGGGGTAATGGATGTCTTCATATTTTTCCACCATTGCCGCCAGCCGCATCAGTTCATCCGCTTCCGGACTGCCGGGCGCTGCGCCCATCAATACTTCGATACGCTCCAGGGCTGTTTCATATTCGGCTTCGGTTTCAATTGAATCTTTCATACTGCCGCCTTTTTATTTGCTCTCCCCTTTTTGGTTCTGGACTTTCGATTGGGCTTGCTTTCCGCTTCCTGCCGGGCTTTTTCCGCCTTGATGCGCTTTAACAGCTCGGAGGCAGGCTCGT
>JBKHAE010000102.1:0-12866 GCA_046543065.1 Desulfobacterales bacterium
TACGAGCACGAGTACGAGCACGAGTACGAATCATAGGTTACTTTCGGAAAAAAATACCGTCGGAGGATCATTAATCGCTTCTTACGAAGCCATCAGATGCGGACGGCCAGGCACAAACCGTCATAAATGCCGGAATGCATGGGAAGGAAGGAAAACAGCTTTAAAACACATCCCCATAGAGCCGGCGGGAATTGTCATACACCGCCTCGGCCGTCGCTTCAGTGCTTACATCCTTAATTTGCGCGATCATGTTAAGGGCAATCACCGCGTTTTTGGGTTCATTGCGGACTTTGGGGTCCGGGCCCAGAACCGGGCTGTCGGTTTCAAGGAGAAGACAGGACAGCGGCAGCTGGCGGACCAGCTTCTGCTTCTGGCGGGAACGCTCAATAGAGGATGGTACGGAAAAGAAATATCCGGCTTCCACCGCCGGCTGGGCGGCGCCGAATTTGCCGTCAAAGGCATGGAGTTGAACCCGTTCGGCGCCCTTTTTTATTAACAGGTCCACCGCATGTCGGCCGGCTGAGCGGGAATGGACATTTAAGGGCAAATCCAGCTCAAAGGAGAGATCAATAAAGGATTCAAAAATCCGGCGCTGGATATCCCGCTCGCCTTCTTCCTGAACCGCCCAGAAATCCAGGCCAACCTCGCCGATGGCGGCCAGCTGCTCGCGCTTTCGCCGGATAAAGGCCTGCATCCCATCTGCTGCTTCAAAATCCAGATAGGTCGGATAAAGGCCGGCTGCAGCCATCAGTTCGGGATATTGGGCCGATAGTTCGAGATTTTGCCGGGCATCCTCCACAGTTTCGCTTACCGTAATAATACGGGTCACGCCGGCAGCCCGGGCCCTTTCCAGCACCGCCGGTCGATCCGCATCAAAACTGTCATCATAGAGATGCGTATGTGTATCCATCAAGGGGTGCATCGGATTCAGTCAGATCCTTTGTCATACAATTGAAAGCATTATTTGCCAACTCAATGGCATCGCCTGCCAAAGGTATATAGGTTGAAACTAACATCTCCACCGATGTATGCAAACCCGGGATCGCTTATTTGAAATTACTTAGAAGTATTCCCCCCCGGGCCGTGCGCCCGGGACCGAGCGTAAAAGTAACTTTAAAGGCACTGAGGCACGGTAAATTTGTTCTATCTATTTTTCAGGCGGGCACGGTGGCCCGCCCTACGAATGGGGAAAAACCCGATTCATCGTAGGGTCGGCCACCGTGCCGACCATAAATTCTTGATTTCATTAACCTAATACCTAATACCCAAAACCTAATACCCGAAATTACTTCAAACCCTTTGCGTTCTCTGCGGCCTTGGCGAGATTTAATTTCCGGCCTGCCATGGGCATCATATCAGCAGCGGGGGCCCATTTCGACAAACTAAGGGTAAATGATTATAATAAATTAATAGAGTTATAGACTAAACAGGAGGTCAGCCATGCGCGAGGCCATGCTATATGAAAAAATCAAAGAAAATGAGGTTCACTGCTATCTCTGCAATCATCACTGCCGCATCAAGCCGGATGAATTCGGCACCTGCGGCATGCGCCAGAATCTTGACGGCACCCTGTACACCCATGCCTACGGCGAGGTGATCGCCGCCAACGCCGATCCCATTGAAAAAAAACCGCTTTACCATTTCCTGCCCGGCACCCAGTCGTTTTCCATTGCCACTATGGGCTGCAATTTCCAGTGTGAATTCTGCCAGAACTGGCAAATTTCCCAGGCCAACAGGCGCGCTGACAGCCGGTCCCGGGGGTATGAACTTTCGCCGGAAAAGATCGTCCAGGAAGCCAAATCAAGGAATTGCGAAAGCATCGCCTATACCTACACCGAGCCCACGATTTTTTTCGAATACGCCTATGACACCGCCAAGTTGGCAAAACCGGAAGGCCTCGCCAATGTTTTCGTCACCAACGGATTCATGACCCGGGAGGCGATTGAAACCATGCAGCCCTATCTGGACGCCTGCAATGTGGATTTAAAAGCGTTTAATAAGGACTTTTACAAAAATGTCTGTCACGGCCGCCTGCAGCCGGTGCTCGATACCATCCGCAGCCTGAAAGAGCTTAACATCTGGGTTGAGGTGACCACTTTGATTGTGCCCGGCGCCAATGATTCCGAGGCGGAGCTGAAAGGCATTGCCGAGTTTATCGCAAGGGTGGATACGAATATCCCATGGCATATCAGCCGGTTTCATCCGGACTACAAATACGACCACGTGGGCTCCACCCCGATCTCTGTGATGAAAACCGCGTTTGAACTGGGCAAGGCGGCCGGGCTGAAACACATTTACATGGGCAATGTGCCCGGGGAATCTCTGGATACGTATTGTTCCGGCTGCGGGGACCTGCTGATCCGCCGCGGTTTTTCCGGCCGAGAGGTCAACCTCTCGGAAGACGGCCGCTGCCCCAAGTGCGGGCAAGCGTTGGCCGGCGTTTTCAAATCTTAAAGAGGAGAATCAAATGACGCTGCAATCCGAGCCAATCGGCAGCATCCCCCGGCCGAAAGAACTGGTTGAGGCCATCCAGGCCTATGAAAAAGGACGGCTCGACCGAAGTGAATTAGATGAAATGTATGACCAGGCGGTCCAAAAAACCATCGCAGAATTTGAAGCCACCGGATCGCCGGTGATCACCGACGGGGAGCAGAGCAAACCCAGCTTTGCCACATATCCGATCCATGGGTTGGACAACCTTGCCCCGGATGGTATCAAACTCGTTTTCAAAGACGGCCATATCCGCCAGCTACCCCGCCTCACGGAAGGCCCATTTCAATACAAAACCTATGCGGACCAGTATCTGGAGGAGGCGCTGGAGTATGCCACGAAACCGGTAAAACAGCCCGTGATTTCGGCTTCCGCCCTGAGTCTGATCTACCCGAAAGAGGGGATTGCCGGCTATCCAAAGGAGAAATTTTTAGATGACCTGGTTGATGAAGCGGAAAAGGAAATCCGGCTCTGTTTGCAAAAAGGCGCATACAGCGTTCAGATTGATTTCACCGAAGGCCGCCTGGCCGTTAAGCTCGATCCGAGCCGGGAGCTGTTAAAATCGTTTATTCACCTTAACAACCGGGTGTTGAATCGATTTTCCGAAGCAGAACGCAGACGCATCGGCATCCACACCTGCCCCGGCGGGGATCAGGATTCCACACACAGCGCGGAGGTGGACTATGCGGAACTGCTGCCGCTGCTTTTTTCTTTAAATGCGGGCAGCTTTTACATGCAGTTTGCGAGTGAACCGGATAAGGAGCAGGTGCTTCAGCAAATCAATAAATACATGGGCCATGAACAGATGATTTTTCTGGGCGTAATTGATGTGACCAACCCGCGGGTGGAGTCCCCGGAAGAGGTCCGGGACCTGATTTTAAAAGCCGCGGAGTATATCCCGGTGGTTCAGCTCGGCACCACGGATGACTGCGGGTTCTCGCCCTTCTCAGACGATCTTTCCACATCGCGGCAGGCCGCCTTTGACATGATCCGGGCCCGCCTGGAGGGTACGCGGCTCGCCGCAAAAGAACTGAACCTTTAATATCAGATTTTATCAAGCAGGTCTGTCATTTGAAACTGCTCCAGTCGGGGCAGCACCGTATTGGTCTTAATTTCAGATATGATAACCTGCCTGGGATTTTCATCAATCCCCAGAGAAACCAGATTATCCAGCAATTTTTCCGCTGCCGCCCGGCAGGCCGTCCGGCTTTTGACATACCGACCCCGAAAGACGATCAGCGCATCCTGTACATTCGGGGCGAATTTAAAAATGGATGGCACGTGCCCGGTTTCCTGGACTGTCATTTCCATTGGGATAAATTTTTGCCAGAAATCCGGCCGCTGGTCCAGATGCTCGAGCATGGTCTCCCGAAAGTTCGATGCCAGATGCAGTCTCCCCCTCTTTTTAAGCATGGCCGTTTCTTCATTTTCCCATGCCAACAGGCGTTTTAGTTCCGGCATGGTCATCTCCGGGCCGAAATTAACCTTTCCCGCGCCGAACCGGCGCAATGCCTTGGCATCTGCCGGGGTCATATGATCCGAATAGTGCTGGGTAAACAAAAACTTCTGATAATCGGACCGGTATTTTTCCGCGATTTCATCTAAAGCAGCCACCAGCCGCGGCTGAAATCCGTTTTGAACCAGCTCAAAATCCTGTGCGGCCCTATCATAGTGGAGTTTCATGTGCGTGCCGGTCTGGGCCACCGCGAAATCAATCCGCGCCTGCCCAAGTCCCCGCGCCAGAAGACCTGAAGTTAAAGCCCGGAGGTATTGATCCATCCCTTCAGGAGTGGTAAGCCCGCCCTGCTGCTCTTCGGAGCCCACTTCATAGGAGACTGGGCCGATTTTGCGCCGATTACGCGCCGCTTCGCAATATTCGATCAACTCCAGGGTGGTCTCAGCGATCATCCGCACCGGAAGCTGCGCCGCTTCCAGTTCCTCATCGCGCCCGGAGGTGCCGTCCGCATGCCAGCACGTAAAGCCTGCCTCAAGATCCTGGATAATATTTTTTTTAACCCAGGCCATTGCTTCCGGACGGGACCATTTTTTATGCGCCTCCACGATAAAAGGGCCGCCGTGATCCCGGCCGAAGATAATCGGACCGTCATAGCCTGTTTCCCCGGCCAGCCGGTTCACCCTTTGCACGAATTGATCCGCGGTAAGACCCGCATATCCGCCGTCTGAATTGACCTGGTTCATTGTGGCCATAATCACAGGGATGGATCGGGTTTCCTGGCACCCCTCAAGACAAGCTTTCAGGGCCAATTCATCGGAAAAGCAGAAGGCGACAATGACAAAGTCTGTTTTACCGGCCGCCCTTGAGCCAAGGAGGTGATCCACGATTGCGGGCATTGGGATTGGCTGAATCGATTTCGTTTGGAGGGGAGTTTTTTCCATGCCCTTTTTATAGGGAATAATGGCCCCAGGGGTCAAGGCACAAAACAGTAAAAAATTCTGGCCCAAAAGGACAAGACTTAGGTTAACTCCAGTGAGGATTTGCTTTTTGTTCAATGACGCCTTGAAATTCCAAATTACAAATCGCAAATAACAAACAAATTACAATGACCAAAATTTAAAAACCCAAACCATTTCGTTCATTGTCAGGTTTGAGTCATTGAACATTGAAATTTGGGATTTGTTTGAAATTTAGTGCTTGGAATTTGTAATTTTATTTATCCAAAGGAGTCGTTTTTCAAAATAGAAAAACCGACAGTCCCCTGATTAATAGGTAACAGAGGGCTGCCGGTTTTTTTATTTACTTGCCGCCAATGCTGGTGGGCTATTTTTTAATACCGATAATGGTCCGGTTTATAAGGCCCTTCCACTGGAACTCCAAGATATTCCGCCTGTTTCTCGTTCAGCCGGGTCATCTTCACACTGAGCCGTGCCAGATGGAGCCTTGCCACCTCTTCATCCAGATCCTTGGGCAGGGTATAGACCTGCTTTTCCAGGTCTTCCTGGGCCAGCTTGATCTGCGCCAGGGTCTGGTTCGTGAAGGAGTTGCTCATGACAAAGCTGGGATGTCCGGTGGCACACCCCAAATTGACCAGCCGGCCTTCGGCCAGTACGATAATGGAGCGGCCGGATTTCAGGTGCCACTGGTCCACCTGCGGTTTGATATTGGTTCTTTCGCAGTTGTTCTCCAGATAGCTCATCTCGATCTCGTGATCAAAGTGGCCGATATTGCAAACAATGGCCTCGTTTTTCATCTGCTCCATGTGCTCACCGGTTACCACGTCGCAGCAGCCGCTGGCTGTGACAAAGATATCACCCTCGGGCGCCATTTCCTCCATGGTGGAGACTTCATAGCCCTCCATGGCGGCCTGGAGCGCGCAGATGGGGTCGATTTCCGTAACAATGACCCGCGCACCGAATCCGCGCATGGACTGGGCGCATCCTTTACCCACGTCGCCATAGCCGCAGATGACAATGGTTTTTCCAGCCACCATGGTATCTGTGGCCCGCTTGATCCCGTCAGCCAGGGAATCCCGGCAGCCGTAAATATTGTCAAACTTGCTCTTGGTCACCGAGTCATTGACGTTAACGGCCGGAAACAGGAGTTCGCCCTTTTTGGCCAGCTGATAGAGGCGGTTGACACCGGTGGTGGTCTCCTCGGAAACGCCACGGATTTTCTCCGCCACCTTATGCCAGTGCTTCGGATCACGCTGATAGGATGCCTTCAGCCGGTTGATCACGCACTGGTATTCGTACACATCGTATTCCTTCTCCAGAATCGAAGGATCATCTTCTGCCTTTACCCCTTCATGGACCAGCAGCGTGGCATCCCCGCCGTCGTCAACAATCAGATCCGGGCCGGTGCCGTCCGGCCAGGTAAGTGCCTGCTCCGTACACCACCAGTAATCCTCCAGGGCTTCGCCCTTCCAGGCAAACACCGCGGCGGAGCCGGCCTTGGCAATGGCTGCGGCCGCATGATCCTGGGTGGAAAAAATGTTGCAGGAGGCCCACCGGATGTCTGCGCCCAGCTTATACAATGTTTCGATCAGCATGGCGGTCTGGATGGTCATATGCAGACTGCCGGTCACCCGCATCCCTTTAAGCGGCTTGTCCTTGCCGTATTTTTCGCGCACCGCCATCAAGCCGGGCATTTCATTTTCCGAAAGCTCCATTTCCTTGAATCCGTCGCCGGCCAGCGAAATATCCGCCACCTGGTAGGGCAGCGAAAGATCCAGTTCCGGGACAATAGCCTTATCATTTTCTTTACCTGACATTAGCATGGTTAACTCTTCCTTTCTTTTGGGTTTTGCCTGATCCTTTTGTAATGGATTGGCATTTTATTCATTTTTTAACCGCGTGATAAATATTCAGCGGCAATCCTTTCTCCATCTCGTAATTATCGATCTTCTGCAGGCTGAATCCATTGGCTGTCAGCCAATTTTCCACTTCCTCGGGAGAGAATCCGAGCCACCGGGCGCCGTATGTTTCCCGGAGCGCCGGGTTGTCGTGCTTGTCAAAATCGGCCATGATAAAAAGCCCGCCCGCCTCTAACACCCGGCTGACCTCGGCAATGGCCGCCTCTGGCTTGGCCAGGTACTGAAGGACCAATGAGATGACCGCCAAATCCGCTTCCGCATCGCCTAACGGCAGATGCTCGATTTCTCCGAGCCGGATGTCAATACTGCCGTTCGCATCCTGAAACCGTTTCCGGGCCTCTTCGAGCATCCGGGGCGAACTGTCCACCCCGATAACCTTATCCGCATGGTTTTTCAGGGGCTCCAGCAGGTCGCCCGTGCCGCAGCCTAAATCGACCCCGACCCGGTGCTTTCCGGCATCCCTGAAGATCGCCTGGTTCAGATCAAATCCCCCTAAAATCTCGCCCTTGAAAAGGTCCCAGCGGGGGGCGATATCATCGAAAAACTGCAGTGTGTGCCGTTTACGCTCCTCAATGATTTGGGCCGCCCGCCGGATATCGGTTTCATAAACCGGATCATCCTCAAACAGGTAGCGCACCGCATCAATGAAGCGCCGCCCCGGCCCGCTGCGGGCAATGTAATAGAAGCCCGAGACCCCCTCCCGGAGATTTTCCACCAGGCCGGCCTCCGCCAGAATTTTCAAATGTCTGGAGATCCGGGATTGCCCCATTTCGAGCACCGACACCAGTTCGCCCACCTTGAGTTCATGGTGGAGCATGATGTTCATCAGCCGGATGCGGGTCTCATCCGAAAGGGCTTTAAAATATTTGAGACTGTCCATTTAAATCATTCAATTATAAGACTTCTCCCTGGATCTCGACAGCCGAGCCAATTTTACACTTTTAATTTAATGGCATTGGGTGCCAGGGGATTAATGCCGAAAGCTATTAACCTATAAACTTGATGGAGATTATTTAATCTATTTATCTTGATATTTTGATTTAATTATATAGATATATTTATTTGTGTCAAGAAAAAAATCGCAAATAAAAAAATGGGAAAGAGAATGATAAAGAGCATGTGCTTGACGGAAAACCGGGCCCCACCTGCCGATAGGCGAAAATGGATTTGAGATATACGGTCACAAACAGTCTTGAAACACGCCGGCGCCCTCCCCGAGCGTCAATCAATTCTTTGAATTCGACATAGATGACAATTCGATGATCTCGCCGTCCCGCAGCACTTTAAGGCGGATTTCGGTTTCTGATGTAAACCCGCCCACTACGTCCTGAATGGCACAGGCATCGCCCACATCATGGGCCACGGGGAAATCCTGGATGGCGAGCACGATATCGCCGCCGACTTTAAATTTTTCATCCCCGAGCTGGAGTGGAATATTTCCTGCCCGCAGGCCCAGCGTATCCCCGGGGGAATTTGCCGCAACATTCTGGACCAGGAGCCCCGCTTCCTGGGGAACGTTAAACGCTTTGGCCATGGGGCCGGAGAGCATATACGCGTCAAAGCCTATCCAGAAAGCCTTCTGCTCAAGCAAAAGATCCCGGGCGGTATTGATGCTGACCCCAAAACCAAGACCCATTGATCCGCCGGATCGGGATAGAATCCGGCTGACGATTCCCACCACCCGGCCTTGGTTGTCAAACATGGGGCCGCCGGAATTGCCCTGATTAATGGCCGCATCGGTCTGTAAAAATTCAAACGGCGCCAACTGCTGACAAACGGTTCGGGACTGGCGCCGGCCGCTGATATGCCCCACGGTCAGGGTGTGATCAATCCCATAGGGGGCGCCGATCACAAATATCTGATCCCCGATGCGGACCTTGTCCGAATCCCCGAGCCGGGCGACAGCCAGATTCTCAGGGACTTTATCCAGCTTTAAAAGCGCAATATCCGCCTGAGCGGATGAGGCGATGACCTCGGCGCCAATCGTATCCTGGTTTAAAAACGTAACGACAATCTTATCCGCCACATTCACGGTGTGGGCCGCGGACATGATGAGCCCGTCCTTAGATACGACCACCCCGGAGCCGATTGCCGCCCTGACATTTCCCGGCTGCCTGCGCCCGGGCTTCTCAAAAGAAAGTATTTTTACGACTGTTGGATTAACGTTTTCGAATACCTGGCTGATGGATCCGGTTTGGGCGAGCACCGGAGCTGGATGGCCGAGCTGGGAGGCAGCCGCCACAGACATGGCCAATGCCGCCATACACATAAATTTCAAAAATTTCATATCTAATTCCTTTTTTAGATGCACGGCCCGATTAAAGCCCTACCCCATAGACACGGCCCTTTGATTCCCGGCAAAAGGCCAGGATATCCGATGCCAGCCGATCCGGGGCTTCAATGGCGGTCATGTGGCCGACCCCGTCATATCGCCTCAGCTGGGCGCCGGGAATGTGCTCCGCCATCAGCTGGCTCGATTCGATGAACATATCATCCTTTTCCCCGTAAATAATGAGCGTCGGGCAATCAATCTGCCCCAGAGCCTCTTTGCAGGGATCCGGGTCCGTGTAAAAGTTCCGGACAAAATTAGCAATCTCATGGCGGTTGTTCTGTTTGGCCATTTCAAAAGCGGCCGCCAGCATCTCCTCCCGCTCCTCCGCCTCCATAATACCGCGGAAAAACGGGCCCGGGTTGGACTTCAGGCCCTCAAAGATTTCCTCCCACGAATAGTTTTCAAATGTTCGCGCATAGGCCTCGTTCAACTTGCGAATGCGATCCTGGTTTCCGGGAATGGGCGAAGTCGAAGAGCCGGTATCCGTCAGAATCAGGGAGGCGAAACGGCTTGAATCCCTCATGGCCTGACGGACGGCGGCGAATCCGCCGGTTGAATGGGTCAGGAGATGAAACCGGTCAAAGCCCAGTTTATCGGCAAGGGCCAGGATGTCTTCCCCCACTGTTCCGGCATCATAGCCGGGCGGGTCGCCGCTGACTCTGGTATTGCCGTGGGCCCGCATATCCATAGAAACCACTTGAAATTCATGGGCCAGCCGGTCGGTCACTCCCCGCAGGCGCCAATAGGCGGTGTTTTCAATCAGCCCGTGGATGGCGATAACCGGAAATCCATTTCCCTGCTCCAGAAAATAAATATCTGCATTGCCTCTTTTAAAATAGGGCATGGCTCCCCCCCTTAATAAAATTGATGGAACAATTTGAGGCTTTCCGCGAACGATGAGAAGGATGGGATCGCTGGACAGGTTCAACCGCCGGCGCGTTTTACGGTAAAGCCCTGCTGCTTTAGTTCTTTAACTACCAGATCGCGATGATCGCCCTGGATTTCAATAATCCCGTTTTTTACCGTGCCGCCGCTGCCGCATTTAGCCTTAAGCTGTTTGCCAAGCTGTTTGAGCGGCTCCGCATCAAGGGGGAGTCCGGCAACCAGGGTAACGCCCTTACCTTTTCGCCCCTTGGTCTCCCGGCTGACCCGGACGATGCCGTCCCCGGCGGATAGGCCCTTATCTTGGCCGCACGCACATTTTTTAAGCGGCTTATTACATTTCGGGCATGCACCGCCGGTTTCGGAGGAATAGACCAGACGGCTGTCGGCATCCGAGCTTTGACTCATATTTTTATCTTCTATAAATTTTGTTCAAAAATCAATTCAAGACCCGTCATAATGACGCAGCTCAATCAAATTATTTTCCGGATCCCGAAAATAGATAGAGGTGCCGTAGCTGTAAGCGTCCCATCGGGGCACTGGCCCCTCCTCTATGGGCACGCCTTCGGCATAGTGACGGTCTTTGATGGCTTTCATGGGTAAAGCCCCCCAATCACTGTCATCAGTAATTTTTTTTAAAGCAGACCCGCTTTATAAAATTTAATCAGAATTGGATGAATTGCCACACACCAAGGCCAATAATATGGTTTTATTTTGAAGGAAATGGGAAACGGTCGAAATCAATGTTTGCAGAAGGTAACTTTTGATCCGGACTCGGGCTCGTAATCGGCATTTAATACATTCGGGGACCATAATGAGAACCCTCCCGCCCGCGCGGGGCTGAGTATGAGCAAGGTCCCCGGAAGCCGCCTATCCGGACAACCCATAATCCGCCCGCAGGTTCTCGGAAAGCTGTTTTACGGTCTGAAATCCCTTTTCCACGGTTTTTTCAAAATCCGGATTCACCAGGCAGCAGGTAGCCGGTGAAATCAGGCTCTGGGCCAGCAGAAGCTCCCGGTCGATTCCCTTGTCATGTAATCTTGACCAGACATCTTCGAGCTGGTCGCGAAGGGTTTGAAGGGATTCCTTTTCATACGGCTCGATATTGGTCGGTACAATGCCCCAGACCAGGGTATTGCCGTTTTCCAGGAACCGTTTGATGGACTGGCTGTAGGCGGCAAACACATCCCGATTGGTATAGATGTCCATGGATAGAATGTCTATGTCCAGGTTCAAAAGAAAATCCCAATCCGGGTTGCCGCACAGATGTACCCCGCGGGGACGTTCGATCATTGAAAAAAACATCTCCATGTCCTGTTTTGCCTGCACGTCGCCATAGCCGGACAGGGCGGAGAATAAAAACTGCAAGCCCGGCTCATCCACAAACATAAACGCGTTTTCGTTTTTCTGCTTTAAGCGCTCCAGCTGGACGTTTACCCGGCGGGCCATGAACTCGAACATAAAGGGCCGCACCGTGTCATTGAATAATATGGGCCGGTCATTCTCATCATTTATATTAAACCCGAAGCTGATCGGCCCCTCGAGCTGGCCCCGTATGGCCGGCCGATCTGCAAGGTCCATTTCAAGAAACTTATGATAAACAGCCGAGTAATCCAGGCTCACATCAAACATGGCCGGGTCTTCGAATCCGGCCATGGCCGATTCCAGCTCATCCATAAACTTATCCGTGGAAAAGGAGAGCTTCTGGTTTTCCACATCCAGCACAATACCAGGAAAATGCTCGGCCGCCTGGACATACATATCCTCGTAATAGGAAAGCCTCGGCAGCTGAGGCCAGAAGGGAATATCCATAGTAAAGGCCACCTCAAGCGCCCGGTCGGCATCGGTATGCGGCATCACCGCCATGGCGGTTGTCAAAAGATTTCCGGGAATAGGCATTACGCACTCCTTTTTTCATAATCATAAGCCGCGGCCGTCAGCTCGTCAAAAAATTCCGGGCCGGCATTTTCCACAAGCGCGGCAAACCGGGTGCCGCCGGTACTGTGATTCTTGTAGTATCTGACACACCATTTGACCAGATGAATCACTGTTTCCGCATCATAGATGCCCGGCAACTCTCTGGCGAGCCTTGGGTGGCGGCCGAGTTTGCCGCCGATGAGAATGCGATACCCCTGCCTCTCGCAGGCAATGGTGCCGGTGGGACAGACCTTAATACACTGGCCGCAGTAAACGCAGCGCTCCCGGTCAAATACCGGGCCGCCGTGATCTGCATCCACGGTTATTGCTTCCTCCCGACAAACCTCCTCGCAGGCGCCGCATTCGGAGCAAAGTTCATCAGATGTCTGAGGCACGGCGGCACCGATGATTCCGATATCCTTAATCTGTGGCTGGGAGCACGCATTCGGGCAGTCTGCCAGGGTAACCCGGAATTCATGGTGAAACTTCAAAGGGCCGCCCACCGTTTGTTTCAAAAACCCCCGCAGGTCCTCTGCAGCCAGAACCGATTCAATGGATGCGGTCAGCCCCTCACTTTCAATGGCGCGGTTGGGGCAGCCCTCAGGACCGAAGCAGGCATCCACCTGATAGCCTTTCACCTCTTCGTCCATCCGGCTCAAGAACCGCTTTTTGGCGGCATGGACGTCGGCTGGCGTTACAACCTCCCGGCCCTCGGCTGACACCTGCTCTTCCACCCGCTGCCGGGCCTTTTTCCGGACAAAAAACGGGGCTTTCTTAATTGCTGCGTCTGCTTCCGGCAACCACTTCATGTGCTATCCTTTATTATAGTAATGATTTTATTTGATACTAAATTAAATAGATAGTGCCTGAACGAAAACAATAAAAATGTAAAATTTTAGTAACTTATAAAATTA
>JBKHAE010000103.1:0-12818 GCA_046543065.1 Desulfobacterales bacterium
CAAAGCCCAAAAGTGCCGTAATGCTTCCGTCAGCCCGAACGCTGCCGGCATCCGGTTTTATAATTCCGGACAGCGCCCGGCAAAGGGTGGTTTTGCCGGCTGCGTTTGCGCCGATAATGCCCAGAATCTCACCTTCCCGGACTTCCAGGTCGATATCTTTCAATGCCCACAGCACGCGCCTGCGAGCCTTTCCGGCAGTCAGAAAAAACCGCACGCCAAGCTTTTGCGCAGCAATTACAGGGTGGTCTTTTACCGCGGCAGTTGTTTTTTCCAGCCGCGGGGGGCGTTTTTTCCGCGTACGGGACAAATCATAAGCGTCCTTGTATTGCGAAATCACATCCTCCGGCGCACCGCTTGCCCGCACGCTCCCTTTGTCTATCCATATCGCCCGGCGGCAATAGCGGCTGACAAAACTCAGGTTATGGGTGACCATAAAGGCAAGCGCTGCCTTTTTTATCAGATTTTGCAGCTTTTCTCCCGCTTTTTCCGAGAATTCGATGTCGCCCGTACTGAGCGCTTCATCCATGACCAGAATTTCCGGCTCTACAGTGGCCGCAATGCTGAATGCCAGGCGGGATTTCATACCGCTGGAATAATACTTCAGGGGCTGATCAATAAAAGTCCCCAGGCCGGAAAAGGAAACGATCTCATCAAGCCGGGTTTTTACGTCATTTTTGGAAAGCCCCAGCATCATCGCATTAAGAAAAATATTGTCCAAACCGGACAGATCTTTTTTAAACCCCGTACCGATGGATAAAAGGGCCGTAACCCGGCCGTTGACATTTATCCAACCGGCATCGGGCCTCAGTTGACCGGCAATCACCCGGCACAATGTCGTTTTACCCGCACCGTTACTGCCGATTACCCCGATGATCTCACCCCGGCGCAGAGTCAGGGAAACATTTTTCAAGGCCCATATGTATTCACCGGTCCGGCGCTTCAGCACGGTGTTGAAAATCCTGGACTGCACATCCTCCCGCCGGCTACCCGCCAGATACCGCACCCCCAGTCCCTCTGCCGAAACGGCAACATCGCTGTCCGCCGTCGCACTTTCAGAAACATGGCAATGAGCGCTACTACAGAAAAGCATTACAAGACCTTGATGATTTTATGTTCAAAGCGGCAATAAAAAACCATCGTCAGATAAATAACCATGGCAGAGACGAAAGCCAGAACCAGCAGCGGAGTAAAATTCGGCTCAGCCTGATACATAAAGATGCCGCGGTAGGCCTCCAGGAGATGGGCCATCGGATTTACCGTCAGCAGCCACCTGGCGCGCTCCGGTATCATATCCGCATACCAGATAACCGGGGAGCCGAAAAACCACAGGCGTGTCAGGTGGCTGATCATTGTTTCAACATCCCTGACAAACACGCTGATAAATGCCGTGGGCAGGGCCAGCGCAAACATGAACAGCAGCTGCACAAAAACAATCACCGGCAGCCAGAAGATTTCCGGGCCGGGTATGATCCGGAAAAAAATCAGAAACAGCGCGATAATGACCAGACCGAAACCAAAATTGATAAACTGGGTGATTACCGTTCCAATGGGAAACTGGGCCTTTGGCAGGTTGACCTGGGAAATGATGCCGGCCTGTTGAATAATCGACTTGGCGGCCGTGTTCACCGTTGAAACCAGCCACCGCCAGACCATCATTCCAATGACCAGATATACCCCGAAATTTGTGCCCCTGGCGCGTTGAAATACAATGACCACCACAAAGTAATAAATCAAAACATTTAGCATCGGATCCAGCAGCCACCAGAAGTAACCGAGAAAACTGTTCTTATGCTGGGATTTAAGGCCCGAGAAGACGAGATGGAGCATCAGATCTTTGCGTCTTATCAGTTCCCGGATATAGTCTCTCATACGCTCAGGAAAACCCATTTATTTTATACGATATACAAGAGTGCGATGCAGAATATAGCGCCAGATGCGCTGACGCATGGCGTAAAAACCGGAAAGCCGATATTTCTGGCAAACCAGCCGGGTGTCCCGCCAGGTATTGCTTTTATTATCGTAGCGCCCATCCGGCTCCCACTGAGTGGATGCCTCAATAACTTTCAGCCGGGCAAATCTGGCCATAGCGGAGGCCCCGTCCGGATAAAACCGCCAGCAATCCACGGGATATTTGTGCTCCGGCCCGCCTGAGGGGGCAATGATGCAGCCCAGGCCGGCCGGTTTTAAAATGCGGGCGATTTCCAGCATGGTTATCCAGAAATATTCAATGTGCTCAAACGCCTGCCCCGATATCAGCACATCAACCGAATCCGTCCGGATTTCCGGCCAAGTGTAGGAATTTTTCAAAACTATATCCACATTATCCCCGGGCGTGACATCAAGGCCGGTATAGCGCCACGCAGGCTTATCAAAAAGGGGTTTATAGCTGCCGTTAACATCCAGGCTGCCCAGATCCATTATTTTTAGCGGCTCACCTGTCTGCCCGCCCAGGTATTGATCCCGGAAGTTTTCCATTTTTTCGTATGAACTCTGGTGCAATCCAAGCCCCTATACTTAAAGGAAATTCAGGAGGAATACATCAGAAGGGGCGGCTTTCTTCTGTGTCGGCTTTTTCATACCACGTGCCCTTGATTTTTTTCCATTGCTGGGTATTGACCATTCCGGAAAATTCATAACCTCGGGCGCTTGCCGAAAATTCAACCTTCACAGTGGCCTCTTTTCCGGATGGCGCCATCTCGATTGACTCAATGCTGTAGCTTAATACGCTCATATTCCGGTTTATCCCGAGGAACTGATCCTTTGACACCTCTTGTTTATATTCCGGGGCCTGGAAATCATATACCTTTCCCCAGTCATCGGCAATTTTGGCCTCCATCATGTTTTTTACCCGCTGCCGCAGGGCCTCTTCATCTGGCTGCCGGTTATTCTTTAAGCTGCATGCCCCCAGAGTAAATATCAACAGCGCCAGTATACCGATTAAACCAATTTTCTGCATTCTTGCTCTTCTCATGCAAGCCCCCTTTTTCTGCCCTCCGAAAAATAAATGTCAACATAATAAGGCTTCAAAACTATCAATAGCCGGGTTTTATAACTTCGCAAAAGCTCAAGTCAAGCCCTTTTCAGAAGGCATTTTAAAACATGCAACCGAACCATCTTTTTTCATTGACGAAGCATACCACATTGTGGTAGAAAAATATGGCTTTTTGTTCCTGCAAGAAGTAAAATAAACTTTGCAACTGCTGGTTAGACTTTATATGTTATCAACCCTCTAAGTAACTTCAACGTTCACGGTTCAAAGTTTAAAAGGCTCAGTGCCTTTTGCTTTGGCAAAGGTTTATAAAAAGGCAATTTCCTTTAAGTCCCCCTTTGCCAAAGGGGGATTTAGGGGGATTTTCCATCATGGCACAATACAAATCCCCCCAATCCCCCCTTTTTCAAAGGGGGGCTCAGGTGGTGGTTTTTTCAAAGGGGATGGCACAGCTCACGGTTTACAGTTTGAAAAATTCAGTACTTTTAAAGTTATTTTTAGCTCGGTCCCGGACGCACGGCCCGGGGGAATACTTCTAAGTAACTTCTGCGGCGGGATAAAGGTGCAGACTGGTGAAAGCACTGAGCTTATCAAATCGAACTTTGTAATTTATCTAAAAATAAGGAGAACTTATTTTGACCATTGAAAAAAGCCGAAACCAAACGTTTTTTTCCCTTCTAATCATTATCACGCTTTTTGCCGGCACCGCCCTTTTGGGCCTTTTCCCAGGCGACGCAGATGCAGGCTGAGGCGGTCCTGAGCTGACCGTGAATGTCAGCCCGGCACGCAGCGGAACATTAAGTTTAGAAAATTTGGACCGGGAGGAAACCGTGGTACCCGAAACCTATCCGGAATCCTTTACATGCTTTCATATCAGTGACGATGTGGAAGCCACCGCAATACCAAACACCGGCTACCAGTTTGACCACTGGACCCTGGAGCCGGAACCTTCGGGCTTCAGATCGAGCGCCAACCCCACAACATTTAAAAATAATGAACCGCGCACGCTTACCGCCCATTTCACCTCCGGCGGGCAAGCCCCCCCGGCGCCTTCCGGAGTTGAAGCCAGTGACGGCACATATGAAGACAGGGTCAATATTTCCTGGAACGAGTCCGCCGGGGCCACGGATTATGAAGTCTATCGGGCCACTTCAAACGGCGGAACCAAGAATTTTCTGGATTCAACCAACGGCATAACAGAGTATGACGATTTTTCCGTTTCATGTGACAACACTTACTATTACTGGGTAAAAGCCGAAAATGCCGATGGAAAGAGCGCTTTCAGTGACTATGACGCTGGTTATTGCGGCGATTCAGGCGCCAATGATGATGACGAGGATGACCCCCAGCCCGGTCCTGAACCCACCAGCGTGGGTGTTGAGGATGCAAAAGCGATGGTCGATCAAAACAGGAGCCTGATCATTATCGATGCCAGCGAAAAGGACGATTTTGACAACAGTCATATCTTCTGCGCTGAAAACTTTGCCTGGAACTCCGCATTCGACTTCATGAACTACAATGTTATCAATTCCGAGGAGTTCAAGGACGACGATATCCTGGTTTACGACCAGGACGGCACTTATGCGGAGACAGCCGCCAGGTACCTGGCAGGCAAAGGCTATTCTTCAGTTCATTACATGGAGAAGGGAATTGAGGAATGGATCGCCATGGGTTTTGAAACATTTTCAGCCGATTGTAACTGCGAAACATGCAGTCTGCCGCCCATGGCCAATGCCGGCGAAGACCAGACGGTAAACGAAACCGATTCGGTCACCTTGGATGCCTCAGGATCGTCTGATCCCGATGGCGGCGAGCTGTCTTTTTCCTGGCGCCAGCACAGCGGCGCATCTGTTGCGCTGTCAGATCCGGAAGCCCCCCAACCCACCTTTACCGCCCCATATGTTCAGGAAGGGGGAGATACGCTCATTTTTCATCTGACCACCACCAATGAAAACGAAGAAAAAGATATGGACAGCGTCGCCATAACCGTTTTATGGACAAACACGCCGCCTTCCGCGGATGCGGGCCCGGATCAGACGGTTGACGACGGAGATACCGTCAAGCTGGACGGATCTGGCTCAACAGATGCGGACGACGGCATTAAAGATTATTTCTGGGAACAGGTCAGCGGTCCGGAAGTTGAGCTGAACGGGGCTTCAACTCCCAGCTCAAGCTTTGCGGCACCGGAAATAAATGGGGAGCCGGAGGTACTGGTCTTTCATCTGACGGTCACCGATCAGGGGGATCAAGAGAGCACGGATGAAGTAAAAATCACCGTGCAGGAAGGAAATGACAGGCCCATGGCTTCAGCCGGGGCCGATCGCACCGTAGAAGAGACCCATATGGTCACGCTGGACGGAACAGATTCAACGGACAATGATGGAAGCATTGCGGATTACCAGTGGACGCAGATAAGCGGCCCGACTGTTTCAATCAAAAATGCCGGCCAGGCAAAAGCCGCCTTCAGAGCCCCTGCAGTTGACAACGAGGACATTTCTCTCACGTTTCAACTCACTGTTACCGACAACCAGGGCCTGGCAAGTCTGCCGGATGAAGTACGGATAACAGTTCAAGACGTGGGTGAGCCGCCCGTCGCCCATGCCGGCACTAATCAATCGGGATACGAGGGCGGACCGGTTACGCTGGATGCCGCCAACTCCAAGGATTCCGACGGAAGTGTTGAAACCTATCAATGGATTCAATTGGAGGGACCGGAAGTAACGCTCTCGGATCCGTCCGCGGCCAATCCGGAGTTTACAGCCCCGCTGGTTAAAGAGGACACGACCCTGGCTTTTCAGGTAACCGTCACGGACAATGACGGCCTTGAAAACACCGATCTGGTAAGAATCAAAATAAAGGGCAGTGAAAAGCCCAGCGCAGATGCCGGGCCCGACCAAACCGTGGATGAAGGCGAAACTGTTACCCTGGACGGGTCGGCTTCCTCAGACCCGGATGATGGCATCAAAACCTATCAATGGGATCAAATTGAAGGGACAACGGTTACGCTGTCTGATGCCGCAAGCCCGACACCGGAATTTAAAGCCCCGGAAATCGAGGAAGGCTCTGAGGTCCTCACTTTCCTGCTCACTGTTGAAGACGTGAGCGGCCAGACAAGCGAGGACCAGATCAAAGTAAAAGTCAATCAGACATCATCCGGAAGCAGCGGCGGCTGCTTTATATCAAACCTATAGGTTTAAGGGTATAAGGTGCAGGGTGTAGGTTTTAGGGCCCTAGTTGCCCGAACCTTATACCCTGCACCTTATACCTTACACCCTTAATCACATATTCGCCCCGCTTAAGGATTCCACGCTGCCTTTGCCGTCCTTTTTGTTCCCGTACAGGTAAAACCCGCCGATCAACGCATCGGGGCTGTCTTTTGGATAAAGTTTAACAAACGATATCTCCGGGATCAAGGCAGGCGAGAACAGATCCGCGGCAGTGGAAACCATGTAGGCACCCGGCTTAAGCGAAATATTTTCCTCATATCCGTCCATGCGCACCCCGCCATAATCATAGGGGACGGCCGTCACATCAATTCTATACGGATTGGGGTTGCAGATACTGATGCCGGTCCACCATTTTTCTGCACTGTCCGGCACATGGGGCATTATCAGCTCGTTTTTAACTGTCTCCTCATCCAAAAGGGCAAAGCCCACCTTATCCCCGCTATCAATG
This sequence comes from Desulfobacterales bacterium, assembly GCA_046543065.1. Taxonomy (GTDB): domain Bacteria; phylum Desulfobacterota; class Desulfobacteria; order Desulfobacterales; family Desulfosalsimonadaceae; genus M55B175. The sequence continues at coordinate 6,665 of JBKHAE010000103.1, forward strand.
ACTGTTGAATGATAGGTATAATAGCCGGTAAAGGGCCGCTGGCCGGTTATTTTCAGGATGGAGCGGTATAAGGCATCACCCGGGAGCTTGCCGAACTGCCGGGTTGCGTTAATAAAGCGCTTTTCATAGGCGTCAAGCTCAATCACCTGGTCATCGGCATCATCCGCGCCCGCCCGGCTGTGATGAAAGGTCAGGCGGTTCGGCCGATCAGTGGGGTTGATCAGCACCAGTTCGGTCTGCCATTTGTTCATGGGTGCGGGCTTTGGTATATGAGGCAGGTACTTGACGGTGGATTTTACCGGCAGGGCCGGCAGGGTATCCAGGATATCCATTTTGCCGGAATTATCCTTTACATACTGATAACCCGAAATTTTGGCTCCGTCTTGCGCGACCACATTGATCCATCCCCCGTCAGCTACGCGGGAAAATGAATTTTTGCCCGGATTGATCACCAGATTCTCCCCCCGGGGGAGGGTTTTTTCAATGGTGTCCTTCAGGTCGCCGTCAGCAGAAAACAGCCGCAGCTCCACCGGTACTTCCTTGAAGGAATTGTTGATAACCGCCCCCTTCATATAAGCGCCCCGGCCCATAAAGGTATAAAACGTATCGGCAATCACGATATGGTCAGATTGCGGCATATCTGAGCCAAACCCGGCCATGGCCTCATTGGGGCTGGCAAAGAGGTTTACCAGTTCCAGTTCCCGGTCAGAAAGCACCTTGACCGCTCTTGAATCCGAATATTCATGCCGCCGCCAGTCCAGCTCGCCGAACAAAAGCATCCGCTTTTCACCGGGCCTTATCTTCTCCGGCCCGAATACGGTCTGTATCGGGGAGCCGCTCTCATCATAGGTAACCAGGGATACCTCGGCGGCTTCGTCGCGGTCACCGGTATGGGTCAGGGCAAAACCGGACCATTCCCCTTTAATTGGCCGGTATGGGATGCTGAGGTTGGAGTCGCTTTTCCGATCAAAGGAAAGCGTATAAATATTGGGGTCGGTTTCATAATTCTCCTGGCTCAGCCGGATGGTGTAGGGCGGATTCGTGCAGGTAAAGCCCTTGGAAACCGTATTGGTATCCGAGTCAAGCGCGGCAGGGCCTAAAACCGGCTCTTCATCCCCGTCAACAATTTCAAAATCAATGGCCTCGGAACTAGCGTCCTGTTTGATCAGTTCCACATAAAACAGATCATCTCTCTGGCCGTCCAGCACAAACGAATCCTTGTTTAACAGCACCAGGTTAAAATTACCCGGTTGGATTTGCCGGCGCTCGTTTCTCCCGCCTTCAAGGAAATCATCTTTCGATTTTGCGATTGTGCGGATCTTGCCGCAATCAATATACGGGCATTGGGTCTGGGCGGAGATGGGAAACTTCATGCCTTCCGGATGGTTATCCACACTATCGCCGGTCCATTCCCCGTCCACAATGCTGCCGTTCTCCAGCTTCAGTCGGTAGGTATACCGGGCAGTCATGGTTTTGGTACCGATATAGTCCGGATGCACCGCATCCGTGGCGTAATAGATCTTAACATCCACATGCCGGTAGGATCCGGCATTGGTCGTATCCATGTCATAACGATATATCGGATAATACCAGACCTCCGAACCAAAGCTTAAATCCGCGGTAAAGGCCATCCCCTGGTCCTTAATGTAATTAAGAAGCCATCGATGGAAAGCAACCGGGTCATTGGAGCCATAGCCCCGGACCACTTCATCCCCGTCATGGCATAAAACCAATAACCCCTTTTTATCGCCTACCCGAAAAATGATATTCTCCTCTGAAGACGGCAGGATGTCATAGGTTTCAGACATGGCCGCGCGGGCCCAGGCCGGGCAAAGCCCGCCCCAGGATACAGCATCTGGATCGTAATACCGGTTGAGGTACCAGTTGATCGAGTCCCCGCCGGGAGTGCCGGAGGTCAAAATTTCATATTTTTCCAAAGGCGCCGGGTGCCCGCGATAGTCCTCTCCGGTGGCCAGGCCCCCTTTTGTCATGGGCCACCAGTAGCCGGACCAGGGAATGGCGGAAGCTTCATAAGTGGCAGCGGCTGCGGCACCGGACACACAGAACAGCAAAACATAGAAGCTCGCGAGTATTTTAAAAAGAAACAGTTTGTTTCGGATAATCATATTCCACCAGGGCTTCTTCATTGAATTCTCTTGAAAAGCGATTTATGCCGTTTTTTACTCCCCCTTTGAAAAAAGGGGGCTGGGGGGGGATTTGAAATTAACGCTTCTTAGAAATCCCCCTAATCCCCCTTTTCAAAGGGGGAACTTAAAGGAACCGGCCATTTTTAATTTTATTAACCTAATACCTAAAACCCGTCAAGTTACTCAGAAGTCTCAATCGTTAACATTTTCAATCTGCCAGGATTGCCGACAGGGGGTTTCCTCATATACCCACCAGTCAGCGCCTTCAGGCCAGACCTGAAGGGATATAAGCCGGCCGCTGCGGCAATTTTCCGCTTTAACAACCCGGAGGGAACCGGATACATCCGGCGCATCCCCTTTAATCCACCCGTTGGCCGCTGCTTCATCCAATGAGACCGGCTGCATCTGGATGCAGACCTCATCCACGAACCGCTCTCCCCCGATGTCGCGCTGCACTTTATAAGATTCTGAGGCTTCAGGGCGCTCTAAAGCGAGCATAGAACGCGGGAAAATATCGCAGGGAGCGGGATAGCCGGATGCGAATAAAAAATCTGGTTTATGAAGAATATTTCCACTGCCGCCGGGAAGATTCGAATCAAGGATTCGGCCGGTGCCGGAGAATTCCATGTAACAAAAGGAATCTGAGGATTCTTCAGGGTAAAAAGAAACTTTAACAGCCCGGGACTCGGGGTTTTTCTCAGGAACAACCCGCCAGATCTGATGCCCGTTATCAGCCGCCTCGCCGGAGGGGGAAAAGTTTTGGGTCTTAACATACACCGGCGTGTGGGGCTGGTAGGCAAAGGAAAAAGCCAGGGCAGGCCACAACAGAAGTCCCCAAAAAAGAAAACCAAAGAAATATGTCAGACGGATCTTCATGCATTATCCTCTTGTTCATAAAAAATGCAGGGAAGCGCTTCTTGCGCTCCCCTGCATTCATAACAATGGTTCAAGAGTGTTATTCTGTCGCTTTTTCGTACTACTTCTTGCGCGGCAGATACCCCATGGCCTCGGACTTGCCATCGTTTCCGATGAACAGGAAGCCGTCAGCGGAGAAGTCGGTTTTCACCGTAAAGTATGCCCGCGCATCGCCGATGCCTTCACCAAACTCATCCATCAGGTCAACATTGCTGAACACTTCCATGTTGTTGGCTTCAACATCAACCGTAATGGTTTCAGAGTCACCGTCTGTTTCATAAATGGTGACCTCGGCTTCGCCGTCATTGCCGGAAAGATTGGTGATAACCATGCCGAACCACCAGTTGGCATCGTTCAGCGGTGTTACGTACGGATAGGTCAGGCTCTGGGAAGCCCCTTCCTCACAGCACAGAATGGAGCCCAGCTCAAATTCGCAGCAGCAGCCGCAGTCACCGCAGATGCTTCCAGCGTCAACTTCATCATTCTCATCAGCCGGTGTCAGGCAGATTTGCACGGAAATCACGTCACCTTCATCAATCATGCTCGGATCAAACATGATCTCGGGGATGTCGATTGCCCAGTTGCTCAGATCCTCATCCACATCATCTTGCGAGATTTGATAACCATGGCCGGTTGCGCCCTGGTTTGTGTTCGGCCGGATAATCGTGGGCCGATTATCATCATGCGGTTCGCAGACCCCTGAGGTCGGCAGATCCATATCTACCTGCGAGCCATCCTCGTCATATCCTCTGTAGTCAAACACCCCTGTAAAAGCACTCTCAAAGGAGGTATCTTCGCAGGCAAGGGTTTCGCTGCCATAGGTTTCGACACCGATGCCCTCGGCGCCCTCACCTTCACTGACCTGCTCTGCCCAGTAGGCCCCGTTAGCGCCAGTTTTCCCATTAACCAAAATTTCAAGGCGCACGTCCACAAGGTCTCCCACTTCTAAATCATCCGCAAATGGACAATCGCAAACCGGGAATACAACCCGGGGCGGGACTTTTCCTCCGGGCGCTTCGCAATAGTCTTTAGGGTCTTCATAATCAAAAGGATAGCATTTATCCTGTTCTCCCTCGCAGCCGCGGTTAATCGAGAGCGGATCCAGACAGGTGCTGCAGTCTACCGACTGGGCCGTGGCCATGCCGCTAAACCCCAATACCATGGCTGCTGCCATCAGAATCGTCATTACTTTTTTCATCTCTACCTCCATCTTTAAAGTTTGCGTGTTGGGTTCAATGTTTACTGATTAATACCTTTATCTTTCTTTAAGGTTTTCTGTGCTTCTTTAACTGTCTCTTCAGTCTTTCCGCTTTTTCAACCACCCCCTTCAAAAATCTGCATATTTTTTATCAAGTGATTGTTTATACATGAATTAAGTTATTCCGCACCATAGCCAAAAGCGGTTCTGCTGTCAAGGATTAATCCGACGCCGGTGCCAGCCTTATAGCCAGCCAGCGGTTCTTTGTGTCCATCTCAACACCCCGTGACACGGATTCTTCCCCCTCTGCCAGGGAAACCAGCACCCGGTAGGCGCCGGGCGCAAGCTCCTGTGAAAAACCGCCGGCCCCATCCGTTTTAAGCAAATAATTTTCATCCGCCGGCCCCGCATTCTTATTTTTCACGGTCAGCCGGGTATTGGATACCCCCTCGCCCGGATCATAGAGCTGGTTGTTGTTTTTGTCTCTATAAACTGCCCCGATCAGGATAGGCGCTTCTGTATCGACCCCACCGCCATACTCCATAACCGCAAGCTGGACATAGCTGCCTACAATGCCGCCAAGCATAGGAGATTTTCCCGCCAAAAGCCGCACACCGGCCTCCCCCGGCTGATCGGAAAAAAGATGTTTATACTGGGCTTCTCCCCCCGGTTTGACCGCCCGGGTGAAAATTTTTTGAAAAAACCGGCCCACCGTCTTTCCCGGCGACACTTTTTCATCATACGTGGGCAGCCGGTACCTTGACTCCGCAATCCACACCGGATCGTATCCCTTCTGCTTTGCCCGCATTTCCGGCGTGGTATTGTCCGGGGATACGGCATCCATATATTCCCGGCTCAGCATATCCCGGGCATGATCAACAGCCGCGGCATATAGCCGCTCATTAAACGCAAGCGGCGGAAGTCCGTTTTCCAGGCTGTATTCATATTCCGGAAAAACCTCCAGAAACGCATCCAGATCCAGGCCGTAATAATCCGCCACCGCCGCGGCATCATTCCTTGCCTGGTTGACCAGCTGCATCATCTGTCTTTCATAAAGCGCCATTTGATAGGGGGCGGCAAAATCGCAGACCGCGAGATATACATTTCCGGAAAATTCATTAAATTCAAACGCGCCGGCATAAACCCGCACGCCCGCATCCTTGAAATCCGGATCCAGTATATTTCCCGGATTTTCCCGGTCCGGATGCAATGCATCCCGGTAAATATTGGCGAACAATTGAAAGGCGGCAATATCCGAAGGAATATAATTTCTAAAGGACAAAACGCCTAATGATTCATCGGCCGCTTTTGCCAGATAACCGGCATCCGTGATTCGCTGGTCATGTGTTTTGCCTTCCGGGGAAGTGTGATCGTAATAATTATTTGACAGCATATCCGCGGCATGGGATGCGGCCGCCTGGTGGAGCCGTTCATCAAGTTTTAGAGGCGGCAGACCGTTTTCAAGCATTTCCTGCTTGTCCGGGAAAGCAGCCAGCACCACGTCCTTGTCAAGTCCTACGGCCTCGGCCATGGACAGGGGGTTTTCGCGCGCCTGGTTGATGTAATTCAGAAGTTCTTGGTCTGCTTCGGTGACTTCCGGAATGACGTCTCCGGCAATCGCAGGGGTTGAAAGCCCAATGCCGCAGAAACCGGTCATCATTCCCAGCAGAACCAGGATCGCTATTAAAAATTTATGCCGAATATAAATAAACATGGTATTTGAAGAGACTGCAAATAGAGTGCCAACACATGAAGGTTTCTTAGGCGGCGATTTATTCCGTCACTGGGCGATTTCTGAAAATAACAAAAAAGGCATTGAGGCACTGGGTTTTCAAGCTTTAAGCCGCGGATTGTGCCGGGCCATATTTTGAAAATCCCCCTAAATCCCCCTTTT
>JBKHAE010000104.1:0-12780 GCA_046543065.1 Desulfobacterales bacterium
TATTTTTTTCGATCCCGATCCCGATAGCGATTTCGATTTGGATACAGAACAAATTTACCTGGGGACTGCCAATCAGAGGCTTGCCTTTTGGCGGATGGGGTGTTAGGCAATAAGTTTCATTTAACAATTAAAATCGATAACAAATAAAGAGAACCTGCTGCCTGATGAAAATATTTGACAGCCACTGCCACCTGAATCTGGGGGCCTATAAAAAAGACCTGCCGGCGGTCATTGACCGGGCCAAAGCAGCCGACGTGATCGGGATGATGGTTGTTGGGATTACCGTGGCCGAGTCCCGCCAGGCCATTGAAATCGCAGAACGATTCCCCGGCTGTTATGCCTCCGTGGGGATGCATCCCCACGATGCCGGCGACTGCTCCGAAGACAGTCTGCAGGTTTTAAAGGAACTCGCCCAATCGCCTGCAGTGAAGGCATGGGGGGAGACGGGCCTTGATTTTAACCGGATGCATTCCCCGCAGGCGGCCCAGGAGAAATGGTTTTGCCGGCAGCTGGAGACAGCGGATGAACTGGACCTGCCGCTTATTTTTCATGAACGGGATTCCGAAGGCCGGTTTCTGGAGATCCTGTCCGCCCACTACAGCAGCCGCCGGCGTCTGGGGGTCGTTCACTGCTTCAGCGGTTCGGCCGATGAAATGCAGGCCTATCTAAAAATGGGCTTTTACATCGGCATCACCGGCATTCTAACCATGAAGACCCGGGGCGAGCTGCTGCGTAACCTTGTGCAGCAGGTGCCGCCGGATCGAATGGTGATTGAGACCGACGCCCCGTTTCTGACCCCCGCACCGGATAAAAATCATACCCGGCGCAATGAACCCGCATTTGTGCGGACCGTTCTTTACAAGCTGGCCGAAGTGCTGGACCGTGATCCCCAAGCCCTGGCAGATACCCTATGGGCAAACACCTGTCAGCTATATCAGATTTCCGGGACCGTTAACACGGATTCATCTGAGGAGCTGCTTTCATGAAACTTGGCATCATCGGCCTTCCGGTTTCCGGGAAAACCACCGTTTTCGAGGCGCTAACCCATGAATTCGCCCACACCGGCGATAAAAGCGAAGACCGGCTGGGCACCATTCATGTGCCGGATGAACGAATCGACGCATTAAGCCGGATGTATCAGCCCAGAAAAACGATTTATGCCCAGGTGGAGTATCTGCTGCCCGGCAAAACCGGACAGAAAAATGCGGGCGACAAAACCGAAACCGCCTGGACCGCGGTGCGGGATATGGATGCCCTGATTCACGTGGTGCGAAACTTCCGTATGTTCGGCCTGGAGACGCCTGAACCGGCGGCGGATTTTTTAAAGCTTGACCAGGAACTGATATTATCGGACCTCGCGGTGGTGGAAAGACGCCTTGAGCGGATGACAGCCGAAAGTAAGAAGGGCAAGCCGGTGGATGCCGACGAACATGAACTTCTTAAAAAAGCCCATGCGCTGCTTGAGACAGAAACGCCGCTGCGCCGTGATCCGGAGATTGCCGCTGCCCCTCAGCTTAGAGGATATGCCTTTTTATCCGCCAAACCGGTATTGGTTTTATTCAACAACGAAGATGAGGACACGGACCTGCCTGAAAGAACGGATGCGTTAAGCCGGGAGGAGTGCCTGGTCATCCGGGGCAAGCTTGAACATGAACTGGCCCAGATGACAGATGAAGAGGCTGCGGAACTTCTGGCCGAATTTGATATTGCCGCCTCAGCCACGGATCGCGTCATCCGGAAGTCCTATGATATCCTGGGGCTTATCTCCTTTTTCACCGTGGGCGAAGATGAAGTCAAGGCCTGGACCATTCCCAAGAACACCATTGCGGTGGAAGCCGCCGGGGCCATCCATACGGACATCAAAAAAGGGTTTATCCGGGCGGAAACCATATCGTATGAGGACCTGATGGAAGCCGGCACGATGAATGCGGCCAAAAAAAAGGGGACGCTTCGCCTGGAGGGCAAAACCTATGGGGTACAGGACGGGGATATCATCAATTTCCGGTTTAATGTGTGATGGCCAAGCAAAACGCCCAATATCTGCGTTGCGCTTCATCTCTCGTCATTCAACGTACTTCTTGTACGCCTCATTCCTCGAGATTCGCGGCGCCTTGATCTTGAACTTTTTGCTTGGCCATCTACAAATAGGTCAGCACTCCTGCTTTGCGGCTTTTTCCAGAAACCGGTATTTCTCCAGGGCCTCAAGTATGCCGCCGGCACAGGGTGCTTTGGCAAAATAGATGTTTTTGGCCCCCCTTAGGGTATCCAGCTCCGGACTGTAGTTGCCGACCACGACCCCGTGCGGCTCGCCCCGGAGCATTTCCTCATCATTTCCGGAGTCACCGCAGATCAAGAGATTATTGAGCGGAAGCTCCCATTTATAGCTCAGATACCGAATGGCTTTGCCCTTGGACGCCCGGTAGGGGATAATATCCAGATGCTTCTCATGGGAATAGATAAGCGTATACCGGCACTTGTTTTTAAGCAGGGCATCATGGACTTTTGCCAGCCGGTCTTTTCCGGGGTCCATGTCGTAGCTCACCTTAAACGGCCGCTGGGCGGCCTCCTTCTGGTATTGTAGAAAATCAAATCCTGAAAGCAGATCCACAATTTTTTGACGATCCCATTGATGGGCGATATGGGTTTCCCAGCCGCGGTCATAGTAAAGATCGGACCCGTAATAGATTTCCGTGCCCACAGAGGCAATCACAATATCGGGCCTGGGCACATCATGGCGATCCAGAATCGCCTCGGCCGAGGATATATGCCGGCCCGTGGCAACGGCAAACCCCATTTTCGACTTATTGGCTTTTAGCAGACTGACAAGCTCAGGCAAATGCTTATTGGAATCCCCGATCAGGGTATTATCAATATCCGTTATAAGGAACCGGTTCAGACAGGCCAGCCGTTTGCCAATGGGCGTGGCGGCCCGCTCCTTTTCCGCCGCAAAATCTGCTTTGGATTCTATTTGACTGACCGCTTCCATGTAAGTGGCTGCATGGCTTTCCCACGTATAGTATTTCCGGACATTCATAATGCCGTTTTTGGAATACCGGGCCCATAGCTCATAATCGGTGATAATGGTTTTCAAGGCCTTTGTAATTTCCTTTGGATTGGTCGGGTCCACCAGAATCCCGTTTTCGCAGTTGCTGATAATATCATAGGGGCCGCCGTCATTGGTCGCCACAATCGGCAGGCCCGTTGCTGATGCCTCCAGCAGGGTGAGGCCAAAGGGTTCGGTCAGGGCGGGATTGACAAATACGCCCCGCTTTTCCGCGGCAATCCGGTAAAGCTCCGGCACCTCATATTCAATATCATGTTTCTTGGGAATCGCCATTTTGCCGTAAAGGTCATACTTATCCATCATAAGGAGCATCCGGGTGAGCACATCGCTCTCATTCTCCTCCATCTTGTCTATATCCTTGCGGATGCCGGCGAATATGGCCAGGTTGGCCATGGTCTGCAGCTCCTGATCCTCGCCAAAAGCCTGAACCAGTCCGGAAATATTCTTGCGCTTGTCCGGCCTGGAAAGCGCCAGGACCAGCGGTTTGTCCGGATACATGAGAAACCGGTCCAGCTCGCGCAGCACTGACGCCTGGGAATACAACTCGATTTCGCTTTTTTCATATTCCGGGAGCCGGTCGTGGTAGTAGGGGTAAAACCGGGTAATGTCGATTCCCGGCGGTATGACCCGATATTCAGGAATGTCCGAGTTGTCATACTGCTTATACTGCTCGGTGATCTCCTGGTTCGTGCTGGTGACGATAAGATCCGCACTCTTGATCACCTCTTCTTCCACGTTAATGCGGTGATCGATTTTATACTTCTTGATGATGTCATCTTCGGTCATGCCGTCATTTAAGAGCTTCTGAAATTTGGAGCGGCCCATGGAGTGCCCGGTAAAAACCAGCGGCAGGCCGAAAATCTTGGCCAGTTCCATGGCCACATACCCGGCATCCGCGTAATGGCCGTGCACGATGTCCGGCACCTGATTTTCTTTTTTGATGAATTTAACGGTCTTATCCACGTACTCATCCATGTACGGCCACAGCAATTCCTTGCGGATATATTTCAGGCCGCCGCACCGGATGCGCACGATCCGGAATTTGTCATTGACCGTTTCAATGGCCTTACCGTAATCCTCCGAGACCTTCTTATCCTTGATCTGCCGGGTAAACAGGTCCACCTGCCGTACCTCATCGCGCTGGCTCAGATGATTGGCCAGCTCAACCACATATTTGACCTGCCCCCCGGTATCCGCATCCCGGCCGAGCTCAAGGTGCTCGGAGCGCACCAGCCCATGAATACTAAACATTTGTACATACAGACCTTTTTCAGCCATTGGCCTCCCCTTCGATCATATTCCGCATATGCTGATAAAATGCGGTATCCTCGGGCACAGCCCCTTCGATACGGCAGATACTGGCGGAAAACATGGTGGCATGTGAGAGAATCCGCTCGGGATGCCATCCGCGCAGATAGCCCAGGGCGAGCACCGCCGCGTACGCATCGCCTGCACCCACCGTATCCACAATCGGATCCACATTTGTGGCGGAAACCGAAAAATGCTCATGGTCGCCTATAAACAATTCGCTTCCCTCGCTGCCCCGGGTCAAAGAAAGCACGTCGATATTGTATTGCGCCATCAGGGCAAACACCCCGGCCTCGGTTCTATCATCTGTCTGGAGAATCTCCCGGCGGATATAATCCAGTTCGTCCTCATTTAATTTAACAATGTCCGCCTTACGCAGGGAATGATTGATCACCTTCGGCTGATGCGTGCCCTGCCTGAGGTTGATATCGTAAAAACAGGGGACATCCGGATCAAGACCGTCAAGAAATGCCTGAAGCCGTGCGGACCCACCCTCGGTGCGCTGAATCAGGGTGCCGAAATAGACCAGCACCGGCTTGGCCGGCAATTCCTGGTATGGCGTGAAATCAATATAATCAAAGGCTGCATCCGCCATGATATCGAATTCCGGATTGCCCGCGCGGTCAAACGAGACATGGACCTGCCCGGTGGCATGGGTCTCATCCATCTGTATATCCGATGCATCAAACCGATTGCGCGATAACATGGAAAGAATTTCGTCCCCATAAGCATCCCGGCCGAGCCGTGAGACAAATCGCACCGGCATGCCGAAATTTTTTAAATGATAGGCAAAATTAAACGGAGCGCCGCCGATGCGCTTATAATCCGGAAAAATATCCACCAACAGCTCGCCAGTAACTAATATCACGGCCACCTCCAGGTTAAAAAAAGCATTTTTGATTAAATTAAATCTGAATTGATTGGAATTCAAACAGGTTTGAAGCGATAATGTTCTAATTGACCGTTTGGGTGGTTAAAAAAACAAATTGCTCGAACTAATTCCGGCCGGGCACTTCTTCCTTTAGCAGGCAGCAGGCAATCCGGTATTCCGGCGTGCCGTCGGCCTGATAACTTAGATTTCCGGGCTGCACCAGTTTGTTCATCACGCAGCCCTCGGGAATGGTCAGGGAAAACAAATCCGCCTCATTGATCCGGCCGGTTTTCTCCAGCCTTCCATCCTTTATTAAAAGGCTGTGCAGGGGATAGTCCTCACACAGGGGGCAGCGGTACACCCGGCCATTGGGGAAAATAAAGTAGTTCTCCGCCAACTGACCGGCGCATTCGAACGGTTCTTCCGGCGATAAAAAGACTTTGGGATAGGTTACTGTTATACCGGCACTGGCTACTTTTTCAGCCACCCGCGGTATCAACTCAAGCCAGGTTTCCCGATCCACCTGAAGCTGATCCTTACCGGATCCGGCGGATTTACCCCGAATGCCGATCACCTGAATAAAAAACCGGCTGACGCCTAGCGCTTCCAGCAGCGGGGGCATCATCTCGAGTTCCCCGATATTTTCGTTGCTCACCGTATAGATCAGGCTGGTTTTAAATCCGCGCGCCACCGCCGCCCGGATGCCTGTAAGGCATGTATCATAGCATCCATTGCCGCGGATGGCATCATTGGTTGCCGGCATGGCCCCATCCAGACTGAAGCTGATAAAATCCACATCAGAGGGTGTGACTTTATTTAAAATGTCATGGAATAAATAGCCGTTGGTATCAATGGTGATGGAGCCATACCCCATCTGCCGGGCGGCCAAAATGATCCGATCCAGTTGGGGATGCAGCGTTGGCTCGCCGCCCAAAAGAATCAGGTTGGCCTGGCGATTTTCATCCGGAAACAGATTCAGCCACTGAGTGATGGTATCCAGGGAAAGGATGTCACTGCCGTGCTGGGCGGGATTGATATAGCAGTGCCGGCAGTTCAGGTTGCATTGGGTTAAAATGTGGAAGAAGACATTGACCGAGTGTTTGGCGAACGCGACCGTTTTATTCATAACAGGGAGGGGGCTGAGAAGACGCTGAAACTATTCGGTCTTCCAGTCTCTTAATTCCTTTATGGTCTCTTTGGCTTTGATCAGTTCCTCATTGGTGGCCCGCAGGCGGATCGAAATATATTCGGCAAATATCCGATACAAAAGCAGCAGAAAATCGAGCTTTTCATCCCGCTCCTTGACCGTGGCAAGCCGTCCCTTGGCCGAGGTGTCCACACACAGGCAGATCGTCGGACCATCCGCGTATACAGAGGCGGAGCGCGTCAGGCTGTCGATAATCCGCATTTCACCGAAAATTTCCCCCACCTGGTAAATCCGGCCGATTTCCACATCGTTTTTCTTGATCCGCAGCTTTCCAGACAGTAAAAAATAGAGCCAGGGATCGTTATCGCCTTCCTTTATAATCAGCTCGTTATCTTCGTATTCCCGGATTTTGCTTAGCCGCAAGAGCTTTGCCAGGGAGCGGGTCTCAAACTCCTTTAAGCCGGGAATCGCCAGAAGCTTCTGTATGTTCTGGACATTATCCTTTAAATACTTTGTCTCGATCATTGATTGCCCCCCAATCAAAAATCAATTTGGACCTGCCGCCTGCCCGAGAAAGAGCAGGCATCGAATCTCCCGGGTTCTTCTATGCCAAACATCCCTTAGACACATTTCGATCGAATTCTACCGGATAACATCCATCAAAGCAAGCCTTACAAAAATTATTTTCCGGATCCGCCCCGCCGGTAGCCCTCAAAAGCCCTTCCAGGCTCAGATAGTGCAGGGAGTCCAGATCAAGATAGGCGCGAAGCTCTTCAACGCTTTTACGGGCGGCAATCAGTTCGCCTTTGGTGGGAAAATCAATGCCGTAATGGCACGGAAACCGATGCGGCGGACAGGCAATACGCATGTGGATACGCTTCACCCCCAGCTCCCGCAGGGTTTTGATCCGGGTTTTGGCTGTGGTGCCCCGGATGATGGAGTCCTCAATGACAATAATTTCCTTCCCCGCCAGCAGGTCTTTTACGGGGTTTAGTTTCATCCGCACCCCGAAATCCCGCATGCTTTGGGTGGGCTGAATAAATGTACGCCCCACATAATGATTCCGGATCATGGCCAGGTCAAAGGGCAGCCCGGATTCCTCTGCATAGCCAAGCGCCGCATAGTTGCCTGAATCCGGAAAGGGCATCACCAGATCCGCATCCACCGGCGCCTCCCGGGCGAGCTGGCGGCCGTGGGCCTTACGTGTCTGATACACATTCCGGCCGAAAATACTGCTGTCCGGCCGGGCAAAGTAAATAAATTCAAAAATGCAACAGGACTGGCGAACCGCTGGATGCGGGTGTAAGCTTCTGATGCCGGTTTCATCAATGATCACAATCTCGCCCGGCGCCAGCTCCCGGATAAATTCAGCCTGCACCAGGTCCAGGGCGCAGGTTTCGGAGGCCAGCACGTAACGGCCGTTGGGTTTTCGGCCCAGGCACAGCGGCCGAAACCCGTTCGGATCCTTTATTCCCACCAGTTCGCCCTTGCCGGTTAGAAACACCAGGGCGTAGGCGCCCCTCAGACGCCTGACGGTCCGGGACAGCGCTTCCTCAAACCCGTGGCCCAGGTTCTTGACCAACAGGTGCAGAAAGATTTCGCTGTCCATGGTGGTCTGAAAGATCGAGCCTTCCGCCTCCAGCTCCCGCTTTAAAAGGTGGGCATTGACCAGATTGCCGTTGTGCGCCACCGCATAGGATTTACCTTCATGGGTGACCACAAACGGCTGCGCGTTGGTGATGACCGAATCGCCGGTGGTGGAGTAGCGCACATGGCCGATGGCCGAGTATTTTCCGTCCAGCCATTCCAGGCTCGCGGCGTCAAACACCTCCGGCACCAGGCCCATGCCCTTGTGGCAGTCAATCTTTTTTTGCCTGGCCACGGCAATGCCCGCGCTCTCCTGGCCCCGGTGCTGCAAAGCATAAAGACCGAAATAGGTGAGTTTCGCCGCCTCTTTATGGTTAAAGATGCCGAAAACGCCGCAGGCTTCGCGGGGCCGGTCCTCTGTTTCCGGGGCTTTGATAAATGGATTGGCTGACTTATTCACGGTTCACAGTTCACAGTTAAAAGTTCACGGTTCACAGTTTACAGTTTACAGTTTACAGTTTACAGTTAAAAATATAATCATTCCTGAAACCTGACACCTAAAACCCTAGGCCCCAAGGCACTAAGTCTTTAATTTTCTACACCCTACACCTTGCACCCTATACCTAATACCTAAGACCCAATACCTATTAGTGATAGCTCTGAATCGGGGCAACCGTCAGCGCCTTCTGCTTTAAGGCGGCAATGCCGCGGCTCATGGCCTTGGCGCCGGCTATGGTCGTGGCATAGGGAATGCCGAATTTTAATGCCGCCCGGCGGATCATGTATCCGTCCCGCCGGGTTTCATCTCCGGTACCTGTGTTGATGACCAGATGGATCTCGCGGTTTAAAATAGCATCCACCACGTGTGGGCGGCCGGCGGAGACCTTGTTGATCATTCGATTTTCGATTCCGTTGTTTGAAAAAAACTCTGACGTGCCGCGCGTGGCAATGATCTCAAAACCGATATCCCGGAATGCGGCGGCCACCGGCAGCACCGCCTGTTTATCCGCATCCTGGACGCTGATAAAAACATCGCCTTCAACCGGCAGGTGCTGGCCGGCACCGATCTGGGCCTTGGCATAGGCCCGGCCGAACTCTTTGTCTATGCCCATCACTTCACCCGTGGATTTCATCTCCGGTCCCAGCAGGGTATCCACGTCCGGAAACCGGTCAAACGGCATGACCGCTTCCTTGACCGATATATGGGCGGGCATGATTTCAGCGGTTAATCCAAGGTCTGCAAGACTCCAGCCGAGCATCACCTTGGTGGCAATTTTGGCCAGGGGCACACCGCTGGCCTTGCTGACAAAGGGAATCGTACGCGAGGCCCGGGGATTGACTTCCAGTACATACAGATGGCCGTCTTTGATGGCATACTGGACATTCATCAGCCCGATCACGTCCAATTCTTTAGCCATGGCCTTGGTGGCCGCGGTCACGGATTCAATCTCATCGGTTGACAATGAATAAGGCGGCAGCACGCAGGCCGAGTCCCCGGAATGGACGCCTGCGGCCTCAATATGCTCCATGATGCCGCCGACAATGGTCGCGCGCCCGTCGCAGACCGCATCCACATCCACCTCGACCGCATCTTCCAAAAATTTGTCAATCAATACCGGGTGATCCGGCGAGGCGATCAGCGCCAGGCGGGTAAAGTTTTCCAGTGTTTGCCCGTCATAGACGATTTTCATGGCCCGCCCCCCCAGCACATATGACGGCCGGACGATCACGGGAAACCCGATGCGTTCGGCCACGTTAAGGGCTTCGGCCACACTCATGGCCGTATCATTGGGCGCCTGCTTCAAATCCAGTTTATTTAACATGGCCTGGAACTGTTTGCGGTCTTCCGCACGGGCAATGCTCATAGGATGCGTGCCGATAACCGGCGCGCCGGATTCAAGCAGCGGGATGGACAAATTAAGCGGGGTCTGGCCGCCGAACTGGACGATCACGCCGTCCGGTTTTTCGGTTTCCACGATATGAAGGACATCCTCGTGGGTCAGCGGCTCAAAGTAGAGCTTGTTTGACGTATCATAATCCGTGCTCACCGTCTCGGGATTGCTGTTGACCATAATGGATTCAATCCCCAGCTCCCGGAGCGCAAACGAGGCATGCACACAGCAGTAGTCAAATTCAATGCCCTGACCGATCCGGTTCGGCCCGCCCCCCAAAATCATAATTTTTCTGCGCTCAGACACCCTGGCTTCATTCTCCTGCTCATAGGTCGAATAATAATAGGGGGTGGCTGCCTCAAACTCCGCCGCACAAGTATCCACCAGCTTATACACCGGCCGGATTTTTTGAGACTTGCGCTGATCCCGAATGGTTTTCTCATCCGTGCCGGTCAATACCCCCAGCTGAAAGTCGCAAAACCCGAAGGATTTAGCGCGTGCCAGCAATTCGGGCGGCAGGGGGGCGCCGGTTTCCTTTACCCGATCCTCCATGTCAACAATCTGCTTTAGCTGATGCAAAAACCACGGATCAATGCCGGTTAGCCCATAAATGGTTTCTATGGGCATGCCGGCCAGCAGGGCGTATCTCAAGTAAAAAATCCGATTGGAGGAGGGCCGGGCCAAAAGCCGCTCAATCTCTTCGGCCGATTCGGGAAACGCTTCCGCATCCAGGTGATCCTTGCCGTCCGCCCCGAACCCGTAGCGGTTGATCTCAAGGGATCGAAGCCCTTTTTGAAGCGCCTCTTTAAACGTCCGGCCGATGGCCATGGTCTCGCCGACGGAGCGCATGGACGTTGTGAGCACGTCTTCTGCCTCCGGGAACTTCTCAAAGGTCCACCGCGGAATCTTCACCACGCAGTAGTCCAGGGACGGCTCAAAAGAGGCCACGGTCTCACCGGTAATATCATTGGGCAGCTCATCCAGGGTATAACCAACGGCCAATTTGGCTGCAATCTTGGCAATGGGAAAGCCCGTGGCCTTGGAGGCAAGCGCCGAGCTCCGGGATACCCGGGGGTTCATTTCGATGACGAGCATCTCCCCGGTCTCCGGATTAACGGCAAACTGGACGTTGGAGCCTCCCGTATCCACTCCGATTTCCCGCAGAATGGCTATCGAGGCATCCCGCATGACCTGATATTCCCGATCCGTCAATGTCTGGGCGGGGGCCACGGTGATGGAATCCCCGGTATGAACACCCATGGGGTCCATGTTTTCAATGGCGCAGACAATCACCACATTATCGTTTTTATCCCGCATGACCTCGAGTTCGTATTCCTTCCATCCGAGCACCGACTCCTCGATCATTACCTGGGTGGTCATACTGGCGTCCAGGCCCGCCTCGGCCATGTTTTTCAAATCTTCCGGGTTGTAGGCCACCCCGCCGCCGGTTCCGCCCAGGGTAAAGCTCGGCCGCACGATAATCGGGTAGCCGATTCTATCGGCAATCCGCCACACCGTTTCCATATCTTGCGCAAAATCGCTTCTGGGGCTCCGCAGTCCGATCTTTTCCATGGCCCAGCGGAACTGGTCCCGGGCTTCCGCCTTTTGAATCGATTCAAGGTTGGCACCGATCATCTCGACGCCGTATTTTTCCAGAACCCCTTTCTCAGCGACAGCTACAGCGGTATTCAAGCCCGTCTGGCCGCCCAGGGTGGGCAGCAGGGCATCGGGGCGCTCTTTTTCAATGATCATTTCCACTGATTTCGGGGTTACCGGCTCGATATAGGTGCAGTCCGCCATCTCCGGATCGGTCATGATGGTCGCCGGATTGCTGTTGACGAGCACCACCTCGTAGCCCTCTTCCTTCAGTGCCTTGCAGGCCTGGGTGCCGGAATAGTCAAACTCGCAGGCCTGGCTGATGATAATGGGGCCGGCGCCGATGATCAGAATTTTATGAATGTCGTCTCGTTTGGGCATAAGAAAGGTTCAGGGTTTAGGGTTCACGGTTCACGGTTCACGGTTCACGGTTCGTAATTAAATTCCAAATTACAATATTCAAATGACAAACAAATTCCAAAAACCAAATCCCAATGCTTAAAACAACCCCTCTTTTGCCGAACGCCTGTTGTTTTGAATTTTGGTCATTGGAATTTGGGTATTGTTTGTGTTTTGAGATTTGAAATTTGAGATTTTATCTTTGCATTAGCACTTCAGTGCCTTTATCATCTCCCCGAATTCCTCAAACAAATACCGGGCATCATGGGGGCCGGGGGCGGCTTCCGGATGATACTGAACGGCAAACAACGGCTCATGCCGATGCCGAAAGCCTTCCAGGGTGTTGTCGTTTAAATTCATATGCGTAATTTCCACAATCTCCGGATCCAGGCTTTCCGGATCCACCACAAACCCGTGATTCTGGGAGGTGATCTCAACCTGCCGGGTCGCGAGATACTGCACCGGCTGGTTGGCCCCGTGATGGCCGAATTTAAGCTTATAGGTGCGCCCGCCAAGCGCCAGGCCGATCAGCTGGATGCCTAAACAGATGCCGAACATGGGCCGAAAGCCAATCAACGCCCTTACCGTTTCAACCATATCGGTCAGCGGCTCCGGGTCCCCGGGGCCGTTTGACAAAAAAATACCGTCCGGCGAAAGCGCCCGGACGGTCTCGGCTTTGGTTTTCGCCGGAACCACCAGCACTTCACACCCGACATCCACAAGACACCTTAGAATGTTGTATTTCACCCCGAAATCAAAGGCGACCACCCGGTACTTTCCGCTTTTTGCGCGCCAGATCGTATCATCGAGAACCGTTTCGGCGGAAAGGGGTTCCGGACGATCGGTCCAGAAATAGGGAATTGGTGTGGACACGCCGCTCACCAGGTCCCGGCCTTCCATTTTGGGGATTTCCCTG
>JBKHAE010000105.1:0-12647 GCA_046543065.1 Desulfobacterales bacterium
TGGATTTGCAAAAATAGAGTTGCTAATGTATCCATAAATAGGAAACTCGGGCTAGTCGTCTTGTTCCGTTTGCTCCTGCTTACCTGTGCAGGGATGCCCCTGCATCTCGCCATGGCAGATCCGAATCTGCTCCGGCGTGCAGTTGCCGGGCTTGTCCTTTAGCAGTTCGGGTTTTTGGCAGCAATCTTTGCTTTCACACATAATAGCCTCCCTTTTCTTTTAATTGCCGGTAATGATGAACTTTGCCGCCGGCTCTGATCTTAGCAATTCATCCGCGGTCTTGCGCCATTGATACATGGTTTCTTCATTGATCCGGTAGTGGACGAAATAGCCTCGTTTTTCAGCCACAACGATCTCTGCATCCCGCAGGATGCGGAGGTGCTGGGAGACGGCCGCCGGGGAAATCCCCAGAGATTTTGCCAGCGCATTGACGCATAAGCACCGGTGTTTGAGCAACTCGACCATGCGTACGCGCGTACCCACCGAGAGCACCTTGAATATCCGCGCCGTTTTTTCCGCGTCCGGCATTAAACCTCCCTTTAATTAAGTATATATGCATATACTATTATTCTTCTTTTGGCATGTCAAGAGCAGACATTTTTCGGAAAAGTCTGAACCGTTTGCATTTCGGGCCCGATTGATTTCTTGCCATCACTTCGAGTCCTTATTTTCTATTTGCTTCATCAAAAAATCACCTGTAGGATAACTATATTAAATAACAATCAATTTCAAACAAAGTGGAGGGAAAAAATGAAATATTCTGCATTATTTCGTAAGTTGGTATTGGCCGTTGTTTTGATCTGGTTAGCCGGTTGTGCAACAGGCGACAGCACCATCTCCCCGGCTTTCCAAGAGGTTAAGCCGGAAAAAGTCGCACTGGTTGAAGTTTCCGGAGATATTCGAGGGGATGCGCCGAAGAATCAGGTCGAGGATTTCTTTATAGCTGAAATGCTTAAAAAAGGCTATCGCGTGATCGAAAGAAGCAGAGTGGACAACATATTGAATGAGCAGGATTTCCAGCGTTCCGACCGTACCACCGATTCCGAGGCGGCCCGGCTGGGCAAGGTCTTGAATGTCCCGGCCGTTGTAACCCTCGATGCCAACGTGGAGGGGGAAAAAGTAAGCGTTACCGGAAAAATGATTGATACACAGACCGCAGAGGTTCTCTGGGTCGGCACCGGCGGCGGCGGCAGCGGAAAGACACTGGCAACAGCAGGGGGCGCAGTGATTGGCGCCATAACCGGCTCACGGGTCGGCAGCGGCTCCGGCAGGGTTGTAGGCGGTGTTGCCGGCGGCGTTCTCGGCGGTGCGGCAGGAAAGGCCCTCTCACCGCAAACAGCCAAAGTTGTAAAAAAGGCGATTCAGCAGATGGTTGAAGGATTGCCGGCCCGATAATCCACAGAAACAATACCCTCATTGTGAAGCCACTTTTAAAAGGGGAAAATGATGTCGAGCTATTGTCACCTATGGGCGAAACAGTCGAAACACCGGATACAGAAATTTTGGGCACACCCCGTGGATGGCAAAGATACTGCCGCTGTTCGTATGGCTACAGCAGATCACTGGCCAGCTCGGCCAATTCAGAGCGCTCCCCTTTTTCAAGGGAGACATGCGCATAAATCTTCTGGCCCTGCATTTTCTCGATCAGGTAGCTCAGGCCGTTGGACAGGGTGTCCAGATAGGGATGATCAATCTGGTAAATATCACCCGTAAAGACGATCTTTGTCCCTTCCCCGCAGCGGGTAATAATGGTTTTGATTTCATGGGGGGTTAAATTCTGGGCCTCGTCAACAATAAAAAAGATTTTAACCAGGCTTCTGCCCCGGATATAGCTAAGCGGGGCAATCACAAGCTTGTGCGCCTCCAGCATTTCAGTAATCCGGCGGTGGGAGGGTTCATTTTCAGAGAATTGATTCTGAATGACTGATAAATTGTCATACAAGGGCTGCATATAGGGGTCGAGTTTGGCTGGGATATCGCCCGGGAGGTAGCCCATATCGCGGTTACTTAAAGGCACCACCGGCCGGGCCATAAATATCTGCCGATAAAAACGCTTGGTCTCAAGGGCGGCGGCCAGGGCCAGAAGGGTTTTTCCGGTGCCTGCTTTTCCGGTGATGCTGACCAGGTGGATGTCAGGGTCAAGAAGGGCGTTCAGGGCAAAGGTTTGTTCCGCGTTACGCGGCGTGATGTTATAGGCGGTTTTCTTGTCCACTCGCCGCAGGAGCTCCATGGACGGGTCATACCGGGCCAGCGCGCTTTTTCTGTTATTGCGCATGATCAGGTATTCATTGGAGATAAGCGGGGGGTGGATATCCAGCTCCGCGAATTCAATCTCATAGGGTTTCTGATACAGCTGGTCGATAAGCTCCCGGGGAACGTATTCCGCCACCCGTTTGCCGGTATACAGGGTGTTAATATCCCGCACATGGTCGGAAGTATAATCCTGCGCCATCAATCCTATGGCTTTGGCTTTCATGCGCAGATTGACATCTTTGGTAACCAGGATGACCGCGATATCGGGTTTTTCCTTGGCCAGGTAGTAGGCGGTGTTTAATATCCGGTGATCGTGCTTGTGGCTGGGAAAATTAAGAGACAGATCCGTATGAAACTCCTGCTCCAGCTTGACGGCGATTTTTCCGGCCTCCGGACCGATCCGGACGCCGCCGTTAAACAGCTTATCCCCGCTCAATGCATCGAGCGTCCGTAAAAACTCCCGGGCATGAAAATTAAGCGTTTCATTACCCTTTTTAAACTGATCCAGTTCCTCCAATACGGAAATCGGAATTACGATGTTGTGCTCCTGAAAGTGATGAATACAGGAACTGTCATGCAGAATGACATTGGTGTCCAAAACAAAACTTTTCTTCTGTTCACCTTCCATCGGCAAGCCCCTCCTGCAATAATTTAAGGCTCTCTTCTCTCACTCAGCGAACAGATGCCCGCGCTCAGCCAGATATGCCCCGATCCGGGCATCTTTATCCGCCCAAACATCATTTATCCATTGGTAAAAATGATCTTTGAAATCCGCATTCGTGAAATAATTGCCGATCAAGTCCGGAGTGACCCGCATCCGGCGGATGTCTACGACAATTTCCCGGTTACGGCCGCAAAAATAGGCCCAGAGCTCGGGAACGCCTTCCGGATAGACGATGGTGACATCCACTACCTGCTCCAGCACTTCGCCCATAGCATACAGCACCAGGGCCGTGCCGCCGGCCCTGGGCCTTAGCAGATGCTTATAGGGGGATTGCTGCTTTTGATGCTTGGCCGCAGTAAACCGGGTGCCTTCAACAAAATTCATAATCGTGACCGGCTTGTTCTTAAACTTTTCACACGCCCGTCGTGTGGCCTCTAAATCCTGGCCCTTGAGGTGAGGATACTTTTCAACAAATTCTTTGGAGTATCTTTTCATAACCGGAAAATCCAGCGCCCAGAAGGCGATACCCATCATGGGCAGCCATAGCAGCTCCTTTTTGATAAAAAACTTATACGGCGGCACTCTTCGAAAAAACACCCGGATCAGCACCAGTATGTCCACCCAGGTCTGGTGATTGGAAAGCAGCAGGCACCAGCGGTCTCCCTTGACATCTTCCAGTCCACGGACATCGAACCGGGTCCGGGTCAAAACCCGGTGGGTGGTGTTGGCGCAGAAAACCCAGCCCGTGCTCGCAAGAACGTCCAAAATCCGGCTGCATATATCGCGGAAGGGTTTTACCGGAATGATGAGCTTTAATATGGCCACAAAGAGGAGGACGATAAAAATAAGGGCCGTAAAAATAATATAGGAAAGAAGGGTCAGCACCCCGCGGATGTGTGCGAACATATTAATGTCGAGCCTCTCTGCCTGGCCCGAAAAAATCAGTTGGCTTCATATAAAATATTATATAATTTCTGGGAAAGTTCCACAAGATTAAACGGTTTTTGGATAAATCCGCTGCATCCCTGCTGCATCAGAGATTCAGCCTGACCGTTTAAGCTGTAGCCGCTGGAGAGCAGAACCCTGACATCCGGCTTAATGGATTTCAGCCGGTCAAAGGTTTCACTGCCGTTCATCTCCGGCATGATCAGATCAAGAATCACCATATGGACGGCGTCCGGATCATTTTCCAGAATCTCTACCGCCTCGCTTCCCCGGCGGGCGATGAGCACGTCATAGCCCAGGGTACGGAGCATCTCCTCGCCCACCTCAATGATCATCTCCTCATCATCCACAAGTAAAATAGTGCCCGAGCCGGTGATGAGCTCCCGGCTGGCTGCGGCCGTTGCCTCTGATTCCCGGACAGATGCCGGCAGATAAATATTAAAGGTCGCGCCCTTCCCCTTCACACTGTAAATGGTGATAAAGCCGCCATGATTTTTAATAATGCTATAGGCGGAGGCCAGACCCAGGCCGGTGCCCCGCCCTCTTTCCTTGGTGGTAAAAAAGGGCTCAAAAACCCGGCGCTGAATTGCCGGATCCATGCCCATGCCCGTATCTGTAATGGAGATTTTGATATAATTGCCGGGCGCCGCATCATAGGGTTGGGTACGGCCGGCATCCAGAATCTCGTTTAAGGTTTTGACATACAAATCTCCGCCATCTGGCATGGCATGGGCGGCATTGACAAAAATGTTCAAGAGCACCTGATCAATCTGCCGGGGGTTGACTTCCGCGGTCCATAAATCCCCGGCAAAATCCTCGTGGATGGTCAATTCCTTGCGGGTGCGGCCGAAGAGCTGGGCCTGGGCATGCACCAGCTCATTGATATCCGTGGGCGCGGTTTCAATCCGTTCCGATCT
Organism: Desulfobacterales bacterium; assembly: GCA_046543065.1. GTDB lineage: Bacteria > Desulfobacterota > Desulfobacteria > Desulfobacterales > Desulfosalsimonadaceae > M55B175. Next base: position 4,780 of record JBKHAE010000105.1, read on the forward strand.
GGAAAAGTCGAGCAACTGCTGGGTCAATTCCGCCGCCCGGACGGTATAATCCTCAATCTCCTTTAAATGGCCGTAAGTCTTACCGCCGCCCTCCATCTGCATCATGATAAGGGAGAGCCGGCCCTGTATGCCCATCAGCAAATTATTAAAATCATGGGCAATGCCGCCGGCCATGGTGCCGACGGATTCCATTTTCTGAGCCTGAGACATATGCCATTGATAGCGCTTGGCCTCGGTAATATCCCTGAAAATAATCAGGGCGCCGGCCGGATACCCCTTGTAGTCCATATACCGGGCCGCACTGATACTGACATCCAAAAACCGGCCGTCGCGGGTTAAAACCTGGCTTTCCTCACCCCTCACCGGCTCACCCGCTTCAAGCAGCCTGCGGATAAATTCTTTAAACCAGTTTTTCCGGGGATGGGGAATGTAGGGAATAGCCTTGTCTTTAAGCGCGCCCTGGGTCCAGCCGAAGAGATGGGTGAATGCCGAATTGATGTATTGAACCGTTTGATCGGTATCCAGCAGAACAATGGCATCCGGCGAAGAATCCAGAAGCGACTGATAAAGCTCTTCAGCCTGATGAGCCTCCTTATACAACTCCCGGTATCTCACCCGGCTTTTTCGCAGCGCCTCCTCATATTTCTTCCTGTCGCTGATATCCCTGAATTCGGCCACCCGCACGGTTTTTCCGTAATAGGGGATGGTTTTGCTGCGGATTTCCACCGGAATCCGCCGGCCGTCCTTTCCCAGGCCGACCAGATCATACTGCGCCTCTTCAGTGGACATGATTTTCTCTTTAAGAACATTACGCCACTCCGGAGCTGCAAGATTGAGCCCGTCCATACCGATGAGCTCATCATGGTCATAGCCGGTCATCCGGGCAAGTTCTTTATTGCAGTCAATAATTCTCCCCTGGTCATGGATGCAAATCCCGCCGAAGGTGGCTTCCAGCAGCCGCCGGAACCGCTCCTCGCTTTCCTTGAGCGAAATCTCATTTTTTTTCCGCTCCGTAACATCCCGGCCCACGCCGCCGAATCCGGCGGGATGGCCGTTTTCGGCATATATCAGATAGGTGGACAGCTCCAGGTAGCGGTGCTCGCCGTTTTTGCGGATAATTTCATAATCGGTAATTTCAGCAGGTTTGCCGGTTTGATAGACTTGATTGAAGACCTGATACATGCGGGCAGCGGTTTCCGGGGTGGTGTATTCCCGGTTGTTCTTCCCCTTTAACTCCTCCCGGGAATAGCCGAATATCTCGCACACCGCATCATTGAAAAACATCATATCCCCGGCGAGATTGACCTCGAAATAGCCTTCCTCGGTGCTGTTCAAAAGCCGCTGGAACCGTTCCTCATTCTGCTGATAATGGTATAACTGACTTTCCAGGCGCCGGTTTTCTTCTTCGAGTTCCTTTATTTTCCGGGTCTGTGATGCGTTTGAATCCTGAGAAGGCATAGAATCGATTCCAGTTGACGCGCCGGCAACGGGTTATAGGTGTGAACTTTCGTCACCCATATCGATTTATAAGCGATTTGTCAAGATTTATAAGGAATTTATAAGGAATTTGCAGGGCACAGGCAATTGCCATGCAGCAGAAGACGCGGAACGGACAACTAAAAAAAGCGGGGGGCGGCGTAAAAAGCCAGCCCCCCGCCAAATCGCGGCAAGGATTATTGTTTGGTCAGGCGGAAAGTGCCGCTGCAGCACCCGTCTTCTGAATCATACCATGTGCCGCTCATGACATTGCCGTCAATGGTGCCGGTAAAAATAAGTTCCTCCCATTTATTCATCCGCCCGGATATCTGGTTGCCGGAAAGGGTGCCGGTAACATGGCCGCTTAAGGTGCTGCCGCTTACCGTCACCATAAGTGTAACGCTGTCAATACAATAGCAGTCCTCCCCCTCAAAGGTAGTTACCGCCGTGCCCTTATATGTCCCGTCGTAATTGACTTCTGCGGGTTTTCCCGCCAGGGTGATAGACTTGCTCTCACCGGTATCGCTGCGCGTCACGGTGACCACCGCGTCCTTTTCCGTCATTAAAACGGACCAGCTTACGGTACTGTCCTCTGAAATAGTTTTGGTGGAGTCTGATGTTGATGCGTTCTGCACGGAAATTGTTACAGATGTTGTCTCAGTAACCCCTGAAACAACTGCCGTCACATTGTAGGTGATCAAATCCCCGGCTTCGCCCGACTTCTCGAAAGACAGGTCCATTGCCGGTGCCGGAATGTCATCGTCGTCCCCGGGCTCGTCCCCGGGTTCCTCATCATCCCCGTTGGCAGGATCATCCTCGTCGTCCCCATTGCCATCATCGCCCGATTCCGAGGTGTCCACGGTTGCAAGGGTCTCCAGTCCCGCCTGGACTTCCGCTGAAATACTGTCGATCACGGAGTCAACACCGGCTGCGGTAACGTCCCAGAATCCCTCGGGCAGGGTCATCGTCATATCTGAGCCTATCATGTCGCTGATATAAACTGATGGATTGCCCCCGGTATCCTCTCCCTCGGCTATGACGATAGCACCATCCTCTGTTTGCCCGCTGTCGTCATTGACAGTTAAAAGGCCCTGGTCCAGGGGAAGCCCGTCATCGTCTGCCGGAACAATGGCATCAACGGCCTTTTTCGTGGCATCACTTAAATCCTTGACAGAATCCGGATCAAAAGCACCCGACTTTGCAGCATTTTCAACCGACTCTGCAAAGCTTTCAGCAGCATTGTCAGTGTCGCCATAGTGGTGTTCTTCGGTGTGCTCCTGAAATTTCTTCGCTTCTTGCTGCATTTCTTTTTCGGCCAGATTTTCTAGCTCGCCTTTAAGGGCATCGCCATCAATGGCCGGGTTGAAACTTTTGCCTTTTTCTACAAGATCAGTGCCCTCTTCCAGCACGGCATCAAAATCAGCCCTGCCGCTTGCAGAGTTTCTTTCAGCGACATCCGCAAATTCAATATCAGCTCCGATAGCGGCTGGAGCCGTCAGATCATTATACAACACAGCGCATTGGTTGTCATACTTGCCTTCCTTGAGGCTTTTCCAGAAGTCTTCGGCATTATCCTCCACATCGTCACGGTTCATGATGCCCCTGGCGGTCCGTGCATATTCGTAAGCCTCGCGCCTGCCTTCTTCCGATAACTGGTCCAGTGTGTCGACCACCCGCTCGCGGCTCTGCGCGGCGCTTCCCCCCAATCCGTTGACAAGAAAATCCCAGGCCGAAATGAGAAAAGAATCCTCGGTCTTGCCCCCGGTATCGTCATCGGCGGCCATCACGTTTTGGGCCGATGATGCCGCGTTTAAAAACATGACTTGGCTGGCTGGCGCAAAATCAGCCCGGGGCTCTTTTTTGGCCGCATTGATCCGCTCCACTGCAGCCGTAACATTCTCCAGGGATTCGAGCACGCGGGTATGGCTGTCGACATACGCCGCGACATACCCGGCTTCCGGCTCGACTGCCCCATAAGAGTCCTCAAAGCCATTGCTCATTACCGACATGAACTTGAGCTTTGCCACAGATGTAGCTTTGGCGAAATCCGACAGTGTCTTGTAGTCATCATAGAGAGTGGTTTGTTCTGTCGTATTTTCATCCCCCGGATTGTTCGTATTGTTGTCATTACTCGAGGACGAAGACCCCCCGTTGCAGCCCAAAAATCCGATCAGCAGAACACTTGTAAAAATCACCATAAAACAGGTAAACCGTAAACTTTTCATGAAAACAATCCCTTCCTTTGATTGTTAAATCCTTTGTGTCCTCAGAAAATCCGTCCATGAAGCGCCAAAGCGGATGCCGCGCTAAAAACGTCTCAAACAGCACAGGTCAGTACCCCTGTGTGTTGATAACCATAGCAGGCCCCAAAAAAGGAAACATCCCCCAAATGGGTGATTTTGAATAAAAAAGGGAAACAATCAAAAAAACGGCGGGGAAGCGCCCGGCGGAAAAAAAAGGTGTCGGGATTGTCGGTGCGGGAGAAAACTACCGGCGTCCGGCCAGGATCTTTTCCAGCGCGTGGTTAAATGCAGGCGGATCTTCCATCTGCAAAAAATGGCCGGAGCCCGGGATAATCGTCTCTTGCACGAACGGGGCACAACGCCGGCGGGCCGACTCCGGGATCAACGCTCCGTTTATGGCATAAATGGGGATTTTCAATTCTTCAAAAGCGGGCCGGGGATTCCAGGCGAGCAGGTCCCGCCATACCGGAAGGGCACAGGTCGGATCCGCTTCAGACATCTCCCGGACCAGACGCTCCTTCAGGGCCTGCGGCGTAGCCGCGGTGGCCGTCTGTTCCACCAGTCCGGCGACAGCCCCGCAGAAATCAGCCTCGAAAGGCGCTGCGATTTCCTGAATGGCCTCCGCTGTCAGGCCGCCATAATCGATGACAAAAGTGTCCACCAGGATCACCGCAAGGGCGGCGTCTTTGAGGCGGCGGGCCGCTTCCAGGGCCACAGCACCACCCATGGAATGCCCGATCAGGATTACCTGGCCATCCCCGAGTTCACGGACACAAGCCGCGATGTCCCGGCTAAAGGCCGCCACCCCCCATTGACTGCGCAGATGACTGCCCGTATCACCGTGACCGGGCAAATCCGGCGCCGCCACCCGGAAATCGGCGCTGAAATGCTTTAACTGGGGCAGCCAGTAAGCCCGGCGGCAGGTCCATCCGTGTACGAACAAGAGCCGGGGCTCTCCCTGCCCGCCGCAATCGCAGGCCATCGGGATGCCGTCATGGGCGGGCAGAGTATAAGTCATTATTGAATTCAAAGGCTTATCCATGCAAAGCCCCTTTTTAAAACCGGATAAATTCTGGAATCTCCCGGGCCAGCGCCTAGCGCACCCGGGCCGGACTGGTCAACAATCGCTTCATCAACTCCGCCCGGTTGTGGGTCTGGGTTTTGCTAAAAATTGACTTGATATGCGATCTCAGCGTATGGAGGCTAATGGCGCATTGCCTGGCAATCTCGGCTGAATCCGGTGTCGCCGTCATGGCGACTGCCACCCTGGCCTCAGCCCCGGTCATTGAGTAGAGCTCGCGCAAACGCACCGGGTCGATTTTGATCATCGCTGCGGGGTCATAGATATAAACCGCCGCATAAACCCCCGGCTCGCCGAGCAGTAAGGGAATTTCCGGATGCAGCGGCCTGACCAGCAGCTGCAGGTCGCTCCCCTCCAGGCGCGGCACGGCCAGGCGTCCTCCCCCGGTTTGCAGCATACGCGTATCTGCGGCGCTCACACACTCCCTGAGCAATCTGTTCAAGCGGCGGTCCTGCAGCTCATCAGTGATCAACAGTTTGCCTTTCTTTACCTGCAGCATGCAATTGCCGGTAACAAGACGCTCTGCCTCCGGCGTGCAGTAGGTGACATGCAGCGCCTTATCCAGCACCAGAAAAGGCAGCGCCTCGCATCCGGCGGCAATGGCGATGGCTTCTGCCCGGGCGCGGGTATGGGCGATTTTCCCGGCGAGCAAAAAAGAATGCTGCATGTGCGGCACAAGGCAATTAACAAAGGCTGTATCGGCTTCCGTGTAGTGGCCCTGGTCCCGGGTGCGCTGGATTAAAAGCTGCACGGTCTGCTTTGCATCGCAATAGATGGTGCCGCAGATCCCGTGATGAATATCCTGATGCCTGGCCCAGTCATTAAAAAATTCAGTACGATAAAAATCCGGCTGCGGACAGCTGAAATGCAGATAGGTGGAGTAGAGGCGGCCGGGGGCCATGCGGCGAAGTTCAGGGCGCCAGGGACACTTGTTTACGAAGTGATCGGTATATTGACGATGGTAATGGTCATCGATATTGATCTTAAGGCTGGAAATGACCCTGTCGGCTCTATCGTTCATCACCAGCAGCCTTGCCGATCTGGAGGCGGTTGCCGCCACCAGATCCCGAAGCAACGACCGCCAGCCCGCCGGATCGCCGACAGTCAGATAGATGCTGTCAATAAGCCCCGCCTGCTTTTCCGCCGTTTCAGGCGCAGTTGATGATTTAATAAATGATGAGTTAACGGATTGAAACAAACTTGTTTCCTCTTCTAATATCCGAATGAAAGCCCCGTTGATTGATGAACCCTGTTAAACTATACAATGCATAGGGTTCACGGGCAACCCCAAAGCGCAAGGCAAGCCCGATAAATCGGAAAACAAGCAGAAATAGCAGAGAAAACGAACGTTTATTTTAACAACACCAGGGCATCAGCCGCCATCGGGGAATCCTGTGCGATAATAATCGGGTTGATATCAATCTCCCGGATTTCCGGATGGATAAGCGGAATCCGGCTGAGCCGGCTGATTAAAGCAGCCATTGCCGCCTTGTCCACCGCGGGCATGCCCCGGTAGGACGCCAGGAGCTTGGTGGTACGGATATCCGAGAGCATTTGTACGGCCTCTGCCTCGCTGATCGGCGCCACCCGGTAGACAATATCGGTCAATGCCTCGGTCAGCACACCGCCCACGCCAAAGGCCACGCATTGCCCGAATTGCGCATCATCGGCCACGCCCGCCAGAAACTCCCGCCCGCCCTGAATCATCTCGCCGATAAGCACGGGAACAGAATCCCCGGCCCGGTCCTGAATCGCCGTGTAAGCCCGGCGGGCAGCCTCAGGGGTTTCAATATTTAAAAAGACCAAGCCCTTTTCGGTTTTATGCAGGATTTCCGGATGATTGGCCTTTAGCACCAGGGGAAAGGAAAATTTTTCCAATACTTCGCTAAGTTTCTCAGGGCTGTTTACCACCTGCTCGGCCGGCACCGGAATGCCGTATGCCGCAAGCAGCTGCTTGGCGGCGAATTCATCCAGCGCATTCTGCTGATTATTAATGGCCTTTTCAATGATCCCGCTTGCGCTTTGGGCGGCTTCAGGCAGTTCGGGCCGGCTCTGGGCCGGCCGCTTCCGGATATCATGGTATGCCGCCATGGCCGCCATGGCCCGCGCGGCCTTTTCCGGGCCGTCAAATACCGGAATGCCGTTATCCTCAAAATCCCGGGTATACTGATCCTCCCGGTCAAAAAAAGAGGAGAGCGTGACCGGAATGCCGTTTTCAAATGGCCGCTTCACGGTCTCAGACAAGTCCTTCTGCATCTGTGCCACCATATCGGATAATGAAAGATCTGGCATCATCTGCGACACATTCGGATAAACCGCCTTCATAAACCCGGTGGACATGGCCCCGTGCATGATAAGACCGTCCACCTCCCCGCTTTTCATGATCATATCAGCCAGCGTATCGGTCATCAGAGCGGGGTCCATGGAAAAGGTGAGATCCACCGGATTGCCGCAGGGCGCATGGGAAGGCACCAGCGGCCGGATCTTATCCTGAAGGGACTGGCTGAAAGGCGGCACCTGGCATCCAAGCCGCTCGCAGGTATCGGCCATGGCTGAGCCCGGTCCGCCGGAGTTGGTCAAAATGGCAATCCGGTTACCCTGGATACGCGGCTGCTCAGCCAGGGCCACGCCCAGATTATAAAGCTCCTCAACGGTTGAAACCCGGATTACCCCGGCCTGCCTGAACAATCCCTCATACAGGTAATCCTTTCCCGCCAGAGCACCGGTATGGCTAAGCCCCGCCCGGGCGCCGGCCTCAGATCCGCCCACATACTGGGCGATTACGGGCTTATGAGGGGTTATCCGTCCGGCCACCTCCAGAAAACGCGGCACATCGCGAATGGTTTCAATATACATGGATATGGCCCGGGTCTGCTCGTCTTGCCCCAGATATTCGAGCACATCAATAATATTGACATTTGCCTCATTGCCCAGGCTAACCGCCTTGCTGTAATGGATGCCCCGCTTTTCAAGATAGGGAATGGTCTGGGCCACATAGGTACCGCTCTGGGATATAAACCCCAGTTTTCCGGGTTTTCCCCGCATCGGGACAACCGTGGTATTGAGTG
>JBKHAE010000006.1:0-46170 GCA_046543065.1 Desulfobacterales bacterium
TATTTTTTAATCGCGCGCCCGGCGCGCCCTCACTAAAAACCGGGAAACTTTAGATCAGTTAAACGATGTGTTTATTGGCGGCGGTGCGTTCACTGTTAAAAAAGACACGCTGTCGAATCTGGAATTCCGGCTGTTTGATTATTTCTACCGGGACGACCGGGATATAATTTCCGATGCAGGCTTTATTCCGGGGGGCAAACTTGAAATAAACACAGTGGGCGCATCCGTATTGGGCGTTTATCCTGATGTGGGTGCCGGGGACTTTGATTTTATGCTTTGGGGCTGTTATCAAAGCGGTGATTGGGGAGAAGCCGACCAGGAAGCCTATGCGGCCGTTGCTGAGGCCGGATACCGATTGCCGGCAGTGGCCTGGCAGCCGTGGTCCCGGCTTGGGTTTGCCTATGCCTCGGGCGATGATAGTCCGGGCGACGATGACAATGAGACTTTTTTCAATCTGTTACCGTCCAACCACAAATATCACGGAGCAATGGATGCAACGGCATTTTCCAATCTCTATGATGCCTATTTGCAGATCATACTCAATCCCATGGAAAAACTTGAGCTCCAGATGGACGGCCATTATTACATGCTGGCAGAAGATGACGAGGGCACGGATTATTGGTATGTCGGCTCAGGCGTGTATAATGATGAGGCGTTCGGCTATGAACGGCGCAGTACCGGCGGCGATGATGAGCTCGGCATGGAGGTGGACCTGTCCGCCCAATACCAGCTTGCTGCCAATATGGGATTTACGGTCGGGTATGCCCATTTCTTCGGCGAGGACGCAACTGAAAATTACTATCTGGCAGATGAAGATGCGGACTGGGGTTATGCGCAGTTCGATCTCCAGTTCTAGTCCGGTATTCGTGTGAAATGCATGGTTCCGGGGTATGCATTAAAAAAATAGGTTCTCCTTTCTCCTTTGCCTTTTTGGTTAACCTGCATACCCCGGACTTTTATAACCTAAAATGAGCGTTAAAAATTTTTAAAATATAAATTTTTGCATTCTTTTGAAGGGATTGAGGCATTTCAGTATAAATATGAAACAGCCAACAGGCTGCCAGGTTTGATCAAAAATGATCTAATGCGCCGGGAATGGGGTGTGTTTCAGGAAAGCCCACTGGTTTTATGGGCGTCCAGAACTTCTCTTACCTTCTTCGACAACTGGATCAGATTAAAGGGCTTTTGGATAAAACCGCTGCAGCCTTGTCTCAGCAGTTCACTGGCCGCCCCGTTTATGCTGTAGCCGCTGGAGAGCAGGACATGGATGTCCGGGTTGGCCTCTTTTAGGGCCGAAAACGTCTCCCGGCCGCTCATGTTCGGCATGATCATATCCAGGATTACCAGCGCGATCCGGTCTTTATGTCGGGCATAGGTTTCAATGGCGGCCTGGCCGCTTAGCGCGGTTAAAGCCGTGTATCCCAGCTCTTCGAGCATGATCTGTCCGGTTTCAGCGATAATTTTTTCATCATCCACCACCAGAATGGTCTCAGACCCTTTGAGCAGGGTGTCAGTTACCTCTTTTTCCTCAACCGGCGCTTTTTTTATGGCCGGCAGATAGATATTAAACGTGGTGCCTTTGCCGATTTCGCTGTATACGGTGATATAGCCCCCATGGTGCTTGACAATGCCGTAGACCGAGGAAAGCCCCAGGCCGGTGCCTTCGCCCTGCTGTTTGGTGGTAAAGAAGGGCTCAAATATTTTCTGCCGGGTTTTTTCATCCATGCCGGCCCCCGTATCTGTGACAGATATCTTGACATAGCTGCCGGCTTTTGCCTGAAAGGCGGCCAGCTGGAATTCGCTGAGTGTTATGTTTTCAGTCTGGATATATATCTCACCTTTATCGGACATGGCCTGGCAGGCATTAACGAAAAGGTTCATCAACACCTGCTCGATCTGCCCCGGGTCTGCCTCCACGGACCAGATATCCGGCTCCAGGCGCGTGTGGCAAGTAATTTCTTTGCGGGTGGAGGAAAGCATTTTGGCGCTCATGCGGATCAGGGGGTTTAAATTCAGGGTTTTGACGTGATACTGGCCGCCCCTGGCAAAGCCCAGCAGTTGATTGCTCAGTTCAGAGCCGTACTGGATATGGCGTTCAATGGTTTTAAGCTTCTTGTGGTTGGGGTCATCAGGCGGGGTTTTCATTAGCACCAGCGACGTATTGCCCTGGATGGCCATCAGCAGATTGTTGAAATTATGGGCAATGCCGCCGGCCAGGGTGCCGATGGCCTCCATTTTCTGGACATGCTGCAAGTGCTCCTTAAAGCGCTTCTGCAGGGTGATGTCCCGGATAATCCCCTGATAGCCGTCGATGGTGTTATCCTCGCCCATCCAGAGGGCGGCGGTGATCAGGCAGTCAATGCTGGTGCCATCTTTTTTGCGAAACCGCAGGGCATAATCGCGCACCTCGCCTTTGGCTTCGATTTCCTGGATAAATTGGTCCCGTTCATCCGGGTTTTCGTATAGATCCAGGATATTTAGCCCGATGATTTCCTCCCGGCGGTATCCAAAGAGCTTTTCTCCGGCCGGGTTGATGTCAATAAATTCCCCGGATCTGGCGGTGATGTAAATGGTGTCGCGGGAATCCTCAAAAAGGGCTCGGTATTTGGCTTCGCTTTTTTCAAGCGCGCGCTGGGCGGCCACCCGGTCCGATATATCCCGGGAAACCCCGATGATCCGAGTGATATCGCCGTTTTCATCCAGCATCGGGCGGGCGGTGACTTCCACCCAGACCGTTGAGCCGTCTTTGCGAAGATATTCCAGCTCCAGCTTATAAATTTTTTTGGGGGCCCCTTTTTTTTCTTTAAGCTCCCATCTCGCTGCGGCAAAATATCGGGCTGCATACTCAAAGGATTCAGGTGTGATAATTTCGGAAAACGGTTTTTTCAGGGTTTCTTCCAGGCTATAGCCGAGCATTTGCTCAACAGAGGGGCTTAAGTAATGGAGTTTTAGCTTCTCCGTTGACATGATCCAGATCATGTCCGGCACATTTTCAACCAGCAGGCGATATGTCCGGGCGTTTTGTTTGAGGCTGCGAATTTCAGACTGACAGCCCTCGACCTGGGCTTCCAGTTCTTTTATTCGTTTCTGCAGGGATTCCGGGTTGCTGGGATCAATCATGGCAAAGACTCCATCGGGCCGCTGCACTGGTCTGCCAGCGGGCACTGGGCACAGAGCGGCTGCCGTTTTTTGCATATCCTGTTGCCCAGATGCACGATCTGGGCATGATAATCATTAAATAATACGACGTCTTGGGGAAGCCGGGACATGAAAAACGTCTGGTATGCCTGGTAAGTCCATCCCGTTTCCGCCAGGCCCAGCCGCTCAAAGATCCGCCGGGTGTAGGCGTCAATGACAAAAATCGGCTTTTCCGCCGCATAAAGCAGGATGGAATCCACGGTTTCCGGCCCGAATCCATTTAAATTGAGCAGCATCCGGCGAAGCGGGGCCATATCCAGGCCAAACAACGCATCCAAATCCCCGTCAAACTGGTGGAATAAAAGGGTGGTGAAATTTTTGAGCCGCCCGGCTTTTTGGTGATAGAACCGGGAAGAGCGGATCAGCGGAGCCAAATCTGAAGTATTTGTCTGATGGATGGCAGAAAGTGCCAAGAGACGATGTTGATTGAGCGCTTCCATGGCTTTGCGCGCGTTTTTCCAGGCCACGTTCTGGGTTAGTATCGCCCCGATGACGACTTCCTCGGCGGTATCTGCCGGCCACCAGTGCCGGGGACCGAAGGCTGAGAGCAGGTTTTGGTATATGGATTCCAATTGTGCGCTGGTTGTCATCAGTGATTTCCTAAAAAATTCGTAGCAGTTTTAAGCGCGGGCCACAACAGTCAATCCCCATAGCCTTTATAGGTCTCTATCAACAATGGAATAAAGGTGGTCAGGTCCTCGATAACACAGATATCCGCCGCATTGCAGATGGCAGCCCGGGGATCCTTGTTAATGGCCACAATGGTTTTGGCCTGCCGGATGCCGGCCAGATGTTGGCTTGCGCCGGAGATACCGCAGGCGATATAGAGCCTGGGGTTGACAATCGCGCCGGTCACGCCCACCTGCCGGCTGTGGGGCAGCCAGTTCTTGTCGCAGACCGGGCGGGAGCCGCAGACCGCGGATTTGGCAAAAAGGGCGGCCAGTTGACGGATAAGCTCCAAATTTTCCGGCTCCTTAACGCCGTTTCCGGCGGCCACCAGCACATCCGCCTGCTCCAGAGAGGCGGTATCCGCAGATTCTTTGAAAATTTCTTTAAATCGGGAGCGCTCTTTGCCTGTTTCAATGGGGCGTAGCGTGTGCGCGCCGGCTGCCGGCGCGGCTTGGGGTCCCGCTGCAAAAGCGCCGGTTTGAGCAGTGATCACAGTATGTTTCGTTTCAGGGGTTAAACAGGCTGTGAGCTTGCCGTTAAAGATTTCCCGGGTAAAGCAGATGCGCCCCTCCGCTGTTTCAATTTTTTCGACCCCGGTTATGCAGGCGGCACTTAACTTTACGGCCAGTGCCGGCGCCGCATCCAATCCGGCGGCGGTATGCGGCAGGACAACCCATGCAGAGGCTATCTCTGAGGTTATATCCGCAAGAACGTCGGTAAAGACTTCGGCCGTGGCCGCTTCAGGGCCCTCGATCGGTACGGTTAAGACATCAATGCCAGTTTCGTCAGCCATTTTTTGGCCGTCTACCATAGCCTGAGGACCGACACTTGCCATCTGAATCGGTGTTTCGGTAAGCGACTGAAGCCTTCGGGCGCACGCCACCAATTCAGAAACCACGCCTTCTGATGCTGTATGCGGGGGTATGGCAATGATGATCGACATAATTATTACCGTCCATATTTTGTAAATATCCTAATCTTTGCAGAAAAGCACCAAATCTCAAATTACAAATTACAAACAATAATCAAATCTCAAAGACCAAAATTTCAAACAACAACTGAGGCCGAAACGGGTTGTTTGGAAAATTGGTGCTTGGAATTTGGGATTTGTTTGATATTTGGGATTTAGAATTTAGAACTTAGCGGGCGCGCGTGCGATTGTCAATTTAAAAAAGCGAACAATCGCTCGGTTTTTTAAATTGACACAAAATCTCCCGGATCGTATGATGAACCTAAATTTGATGGTCCATAGACGGCACCACCTTTTGGGATACGAAACATAGTCATTGGTAAATGAAAGGAGACAGGTATGGTCGATTTTTCCCTAACTGACAAAATTGCACTGATTACCGGCGCAAGCCGGGGCATCGGCGAATCCATCGCCAAAACTCTGGCCGCCCAGGGGGCCAGATGCATACTGGTGAGCCGAAAGCCTGAGGCCCTTGACCGGGTGGCAGGGGAAATCAATCAGGCCGGCGGCCAGGCGGAAACCATGGCCTGCCATGCGGGGTATCTGGATCAGATCCAGGCCCTGTTTGATAATGTCAGGGAAAAGCACGGCAAGCTGGATATTCTGATCAACAACGCGGCCACCAATCCCCACTTCGGGGAACTGATCTCCGCGGAGGAGAGCCACTGGGATAAGATCATGGATGTTAACCTGAAGGGGCCGTTTTTCATGATCCAGAAAGCCGTGCCCTTGATGGAGGCGGCCGGCGGCGGGGCCATATTGAATGTATCCTCGGCAAATGGGATTCGGCCGGCATTTATGCAGGGCATTTACTCCATCTCAAAGGCTGCCATGATCTCCATGACCAAAGCGTATGCCAAGGAACTTGCGCCGAAGAAAATTCGGATCAACGCCCTGCTGCCCGGCATGACCGAGACCAAATTTTCAGAGGCGCTTATAAGCAATAAGCAGATCCATGATTATGTTATTCAGCAGATCCCTATGGGTCGACACGCCCAGCCGGATGAAATGTCCGGAGCTGCCTTGTATATGGTTTCAAATGCGGCCTCATTTACCACGGGCACATGCATCGTCTGTGACGGCGGCATGCTGGCGTGAGAAAGGGGCAGGGTTTAAGGTATAGGGTGTAAGGTGCAAGGTCAAGGTGCAGGGGGCAGGGGGCAGGGATAAGGACGAAGCAGGGGCACACCCTATACCTGAACACTGAAACCTGAAACCTGCATCCTGCACACTAAAACCGCGCAGCAAAACAAGAAAAAGGGGGGGAGCCATGAAATCTTCATTTGCCATTATCGGATGCGGGCGGGTCGGTACGGCGCTCGCCCGCCATCTGTCTAAAGCCGGGTATCCGCCGGCGGGTTTTGCCAGCAGATCCCGGGAATCGGCACTTCAGGCGGCCGAAGCCGCTGGTGCGGAAGGCGCCGTGTACGATCATGCCTGGGAGGCTTCCGCCAAGGCGGATGTGGTTTTTATTAGCACACCGGATCAGGCCATCGTCCCTGCCTGCGAAGAGATTGCCGAAAACCGGGGGGTTCAGGAAAACGCGGCGGTGCTGCATTGCTCCGGGGCGCTTTCCTCCGACATCCTTGCTGCTGCCAGGCAATGCGGGGCGGCGGTTGGCTCCATGCATCCGCTCCAGAGCTTTGCCGCGGTCACGGAGGAAAATCCCTTTGCCGGCATCAAAATGGCCATTGAAGGCGAGTCCGCGGCCGTGGAGCAGGCATGGCAGATAGCCGAGGCGCTCGGCGCCGACCCCATCAGCATTCGGACGGAGGGAAAAATCCTGTATCACGCGGCAGCTGTTGCGGCATCCAATTATCTGGTCACCCTGATGCGGCTTTCATTCGATCTTCTTAAAGCTTCCGGTGTGTCCGAGTCTGAAGCCTATTGCGTGCTAAAACCTTTGATCAGCGGGACTTTGAATAACATTGAACAGACAGGCATCCCCGAAGCCCTGACCGGCCCCATTGCCCGGGGGGATGTGGCCACGGTCGCAGATCATTTGGCCGCCATCCGGGAAGTATCGCCCGAGGCAGCCGAGCTCTACACCCGCCTGGGGCTTGCCACCATTGATATTGCAACGGCCAGGGGCACACTGTCCAAAAATGCCGCTGGACAGCTGGCCGGCTTGCTAAGCGGACAGGCGGGGCAATAAGTTTGGCTCAGGTTTCAGGTTTCAGTGTTTCAGTCCTGAAGCCTGATACCTTAGAGTTCTAAATCCGTCTGAGCGCCAGCGGTTTTTCCTTTAGCTGCTGGTTGGCCTCTTTTAGCGCGGCTTCATTTGAGATCACCGCCACAGCAATGGGGCCTTTATTTTCTCCAAAGTATTTTTGGGCGGTTTGAAGAACAGTGTCCCGATCCAGCTGCACCAGTTTTTTCTTAAACGCCCGGCGCGTGTCATCGCTTAGGTTGATCAGTCTCCGGTAAAAGTCCTTTGAGGCTGCCCCGCCGGGGGCATCCGGCCGGTCAATGTCCGCACAGGCCTGGAGGATGGCCTCCTGGATGTTCTCATCTGAATAATCGCCAGAAGTAATAAAACGCGCGGCTGCGTCGTAGACCTTGAGGGTATTTACGATATGCGGATCCCGGTAGGAGCCGAAGTAGAACAGACCGCTCTCAGGCTGGTATGCGGCGAATCCCCCGTATGCGCCGCCCTTCTCCCGGATTTCCCGATGGATAAACATGGAGCGCAGGGTTTTGCTGATCACCGCAAGCGCCGGGGCGTCCGGATGATCCATTCGGACGGTTTCAAAAGCGCTGGCCACAAAAGAGACCGAAGAAGAGGTGCTCCACCCCTCCCGGGGGATTTCTCCGGGCATCTGGATAGGCGGGGCGCGGAATGTATCCGCCGGTTTTTTGCCGAGCTCCCGGACAAGTGCCTGCATATGCGGCATGGCCTGATCCAGATCCGGGGGTTCGCCGATGAGCGCGACCTTCATTTTGCCCGCTCTGAACAGATTGTCCCGGATCTGGTGAAGATGGTCGGCAATGGCGTGGAGTTTGTCTTCGGATAAGTCCTCGCTTAAGTCCTTGATGCTCTCCAGCTGATGGATGCCGTGCCAGGCTTCATTTAAGGTGTTGGTCAGGGTGAAGTTGCGGGCGGCCAGTGAAATGGCAAACCGGTGGCCGTTTGCCACAATCGCGGATTCCATCTCTGCCCGGTATTCGAGGAGCAGCCGCTTTAGCAGGCCGGTATCCGTGAATTCAACATTTTTAAGCACCTCGGTCACCAGTTCAAACATTTTTTCCTGGTTCCGGGACAGGCACTTGGAGTTAAAGCTCACCATCGGCAGGCAGTTGTTCTCCCCGCTGTCACCAAAACGGGTGCCTGCATTAACGGTCAGCCCCATGCCGCCGGTATATAAATCAATTAATTGGGCCAGTTCCGAGTAATCGTAGTACTTGGTGCCCAGGCGGGTGAGGGAATAGCAGAAAAAGGGAAGCATCGGCAGCATGTCCGAAGGCATGGTCTCAATATCCATGACCGCGGAGAGATAGACAATCCCCAGCGTAGGCTGCGCATACTGATAAACCGGCGGATTTTCATGTTCACGGGGCGGATCCACGGTATTGACATCAGGCGATATGTCCTCGCGCGCCAATGTGGGCAGGCAGGAAAGATCTTCCTTAGCCTCCTGGAGTTCGATTAGGGACTGCGTGTCCTGCTGGATGGTTTCGATATCCTCAGGTGTGAGCTCTTTTTCGAGCGCCGCCAGTTCTTCGGCAGTGCGCCGGTTTTCTTTTTCCGCCTGTTCCGGATCCGGGCGAAGCAGCAAACGGACCCGGTGCGGGTTGTCGAGAAAATAGGCTTTGATTTTTGATTCCAAAAAGCCCTTGTTTTCCATCTCGGCTTTCAGCCGCTCCAGCAGGGAGTCAAACTGCAGGAGCACCGCCGGATCACCGCCATGCAGCCAGTCCCCGCAGAAGCGGAGCAGAAGTTTCAGGCCATAGGGAAAGGGCGAGTTGGTGACCTCCTTTCGATAAAATTCGATCTGGTGGATGGCGGATTCCACCAGCCGGTCGTCAATGCCGGTGTCCACGATTTCCTGCAGGGTGTCAAAGATGAGCCGCTCGATCTGATCACCGGCATCTGCGGCCACATCCTTTAACCCGCAGGCAAACATGGTATCCTTGTTTTCCCCGTCAAATCCCGTGCCATCCGATAGGGTGCTGCCGATTTCGGAATCAAGCAGCGCTTTTCTAAGCGGGGAGCCGGGGTTTCCCAGCAGAATCTGCTCGAGTATGGTAAGCACCAGAATTTCAAATGCATCCCGTATATCCGCCGTCAGCCAGGCCAGACATATCTGGCATTTTTTGCCGTCATCTTCGGCCGGATCAATGGGATACGTATATTCGGCGGTCTTTGGCGCCTGCCAGCGCGGCTGGGTAGGCACATCCGTGTCCGGGTCAATAGCATTGAAATGGGTGAGAATGGTCTCATCTATATATTTTAGGTGCGCATCCAGCGGCATATTGCCATAGGTGTAGAAATAGGCATTGCTCGGGTGATAGTGGCGCCGGTGGAATGCGATGAGCTGTTCATGGGTGAGCTTGGGGATCTCGGCCGGGTTGCCGCCGGAATTATACCCATAGGTGGTATCCGGATACAGGGCGTTTAGAATGGAGCGGGCCATGACCTGGTCCGGGGAGGAGAGGGCGCCCTTCATTTCATTGTAGACCACGCCTTTGTAGGCCAGGCGCAGCTGGTTGGGGTCGCTGGGATCCGGCTCGAATTCCAGGCGGTGGCCCTCCTGTTTAAAGCTCAGTCGATCCAGTTTGGGGAAAAAGACCGAGTCCAGATAAACCGCCATGAGATTGTAATAATCCTTGCGGTTCTGCGTACAAAAGGGATACATGGTCCAGTCCGAGGCGGTGAGCGCGTTCATGAAGGTGCTGAGGCTTCGCTTCATCATGGAAAAAAACGGATCCCGGACCGGATAGTGGATGGATCCGCACAAAACCGTATGCTCAAGTATATGGGCCACTCCGGTGGAGTCCCGGGGGACGGTTTTTAATGCCACGCAAAACGTGTTTTCCGTATCATTGTTGCTGATATGGATATGCCCGGCCCCGGTGCGGGTATGGGTCAATTCATAGTAGACGGATTTGATTTCCGGCAGTTCGGCGATTTTTTGGACGGTATAGCCGGCGATTTCTGTTCCTTCAAATAATCCGGGATTGTTGGGGTCTTTGGGCTGCTTCATGGCGTTTGTCCTTTGCTTAAAAATTTAAGCAGACAATATAACGGCTTAAGGATTTTTACGCAATGGAAATTGCCGGATAAAGCGGGCTAATTTGTTCTGTATCCAAATCGAAATCGCTATCGGGATCGGGATCGAAATCGAATAAATATGACCCTTGGACACGAAAAACTGGACGTCTATCGCCTTTCAATAGGCTACGTTGCATGGGTTTACGAGAAGGCCGACAGCCTGAACGGAGTCCATCGGCCCGCCCGGGATCAATGGCTTCGGGCCAGCCAGTCGATACCGCTCAATATCGCCGAAGGTAATGGCAAGTCCGCGGAAGCGGACCGAAGGCGTTATTTCGAAATCGCTCGTGGCTCCGCCCTTGAGTGCGCGGCGATTCAAGATGTGCTGGTTGTCGGCAAGGCGCTGGACAAGATGGAAAGCCGGAACCGCAAGGATGAACTCGACCGTATGGCCGCGATGCTCAGCCGTCTCGGCGGAAGAGGATACCAAGTTCGAGAGGATCAGGAAGTCTACAGCATCGATTTCGATCCCGATAGCGATTTCGATTCTGAAGAAAACGAATCCCAACCTTAGCGTTAACAGCACCGTGGTTATGGATTTTGCGGTTAGAACAAATTAGCCGTGTGCAAGCCTTATTCTTCCTTGACAGGGGAAAGCAGTTTCCCATAAATAGAATTTTTTATTTAAAAACAGAAATTTCCAAAACAGAGGGGAGTTGCCATGCTTGAGCCATATATCGAAGACGACATTCAGATTGTTAAGCTAAATAACCCGAAAACCAATCCAATTAACCGGCCGATGCTTGAAGAGCTTAACGAAATTATCCGCACGGTCAATGACAATCCCTCCCCCAAGGGACTGATTCTGACCGGGGAAGGCCGATTTTTCTCCAGCGGCTTTGACCTGCCGATTTTCATCAATTTCAAGGATCTCGAGGAAGCGGTCGCGTTTTTTGCCTTTGAAGAGGAAGTGCTCCTGTCCCTTTTTACCTGCAGCAAACCGGTGGTCTCTGCCATAAACGGCCATGCCGCCGCAGCCGGCCTGATCTATTCCATGGCCGCGGATTACCGGATCGTCAAGGATCACCCCAAAATTAAGATCGGCATGAGCGAGATCAAGATCGGACTTCCTTTGACCATCTGCCAGCACGAGGTGATGCGGTTTGGATTTGACGGCAGCCTTAAGTTTCGCGATGTCATGTTTAACGGTCAAATGGTGGATGTCCACAAAGCCAAAGAAATGGCCCTGGTCGATGAGGTGGTGGCAGAGGCGGAGCTTCTGGATCGAGCCAAGCAGGTGGTCGCCCAATGGATTGATACCCCCAACCGGCCGTTTATCCGGATGAAGGAGCTTTTGAAAATGGACACCGCCCGCCGTATCCGACAGAAGCTTGAATCGGAAAACTGGCATGCGGGGCTTAAATGTTTCTTCCAGGAGGATGTCCGCCAGACCCTGGAGTTTGTCCAGGCCAGCATGCAGTAGCCGATGGATAACTCTACGATTGATGATATCCGGCCGCTGGTTTCCAAGCCCAGCCGGTATCTCGGCTCTGAAATCAATACGGTGAAAAAACCGCCGGGTACGGTAAATCTCCGGATGGCGCTGGCGTTTCCTGATCTCTATGATATCGGGACTTCCCATTTCGGCCTCCAGATTCTATACCAGATTTTAAATAACGAACCGGATATCGCGGCTGAACGGGTGTTTACCCCGGGACTGGACATGGCCGCCTGCCTCCGCCGGGCCAATCTGCCGCTTTTTTCACTGGAAACCCAGACCCCGCTGGCTGATTTTGACATTATCGGGTTTTCGCTCCTCTATGAGCTGAATTTCACCAATGTTCTGGCCATGCTGGATTTGGCCGGCATCCCCTTGCGGCAAAGCCAGCGCAATGCCTCCCATCCCCTGGTTATCGCGGGCGGCCCCTGCACGTGCAACCCGGAGCCCATGGCCGAGTTTTTTGATGCCATGGTGGTGGGCGACGGCGAATCGGTGATTCTGGAGATGGCCCGGGCCTGGCGGGAATGGGCGGAATCCGGTCAGGGCGACAGAGATACGCTGCTTTATGCCTGGTCCCGGATCGCGGGGGTCTATATCCCCGCTTTTTTCGAGCCGTATTGGGATGAAAGTGGATTTCAAGTACTTACGCCCAAGCTTGAGGACTATACATCGGTTTCCCGCGCCATTGTGCCGGATTTGGATGGCGTTTCTTTTCCGGATCACCCCATTGTGCCTTTCGGCAAACCGATTCACGACCGGCTGCGGGTCGAGCTGGCCCGGGGCTGTACCCGGGGATGCCGCTTCTGCCAGGCGGGCATGATCTACCGGCCGGTGCGCGAACGCTCGCTTTCAAACCTTCGGGATTTGGCTGAGACAGCTCTTAACCGGACCGGGTATGAGGATATTTCGCTTCTGTCTCTGAGCACCGGGGATTACAGTTGTCTCAGCCCGCTTATGAAGGAACTGATCCTCAGGCATTCTTCGGATCCGGTGGCCATCTCCCTGCCATCCTTCCGGGCCGGGACGCTTGCGCCGGAGATGATGGAACTGGTCAAAAAGGTGCGGAAAACCGGCTTTACCATTGCCCCGGAGGCGGGCAGCGAGCGCCTCAGGCGGGTCATTAATAAAAATATCTCCGAGGCCGAAATCCTGGAAACTGTCACCCAGGCGTTTTCCCTGGGCTGGCGGACGATTAAGCTCTATTTTATGATCGGGCTGCCCTCAGAAACCGAGGCCGATATTGACGCCATCGTGGATCTGGTCCATAAGATCCGCCGGAAAAAAGGGATTGCCGGCCGCAAGGCAATGATTAACGTCAGTGTGGCAACTTTTATCCCCAAGCCGCACACCCCCTTTCAATGGCAGGCACAGCTTCCGGTTGAGAAGGCTAAAAAAATTATTGCGGCCCTGCACCATCGCTTAAAGCTCCCGGGCGTTCATTTTAAATGGCAGAACCCGGAGGTCAGCCGGTTAGAGGGCCTGTGGGCCCGGGGGGACCGACGGCTGGGAGATTTGCTGGAAGCGGCTTACCAGAAGGGATGTCAGTTTGACGGCTGGTCGGATACATTCGATTATGATGCGTGGCTTGCCGCCTGCCGGGATACGGGCGTTGACATCGATTTTTTTATCAGCCGGACCAGAGCCTTTGGTGAGCCGCTGCCCTGGGATGGGATTGACTGCCGTATCGATAAGGCCTTTTTGCGGGAAGAAAACGAAAAGGCGCTTGGCGAGGCCGCCACCGGGGATTGCCGGTGGGATGGATGCAGCGGCTGCGGGGCGTGCGACTTTGAATCCGTCCGCCCGCGCCTGGCGGTGAATAAAACCGATTTTGACGAAATTTTGCCGGCAGAGGCTGAGGCCGGTAATGAATCAAGCGTTGAAAATCGTTTGCGAATGCGGTATGCAAAGCTTGAATCAGCCAAGTATTTCGGTCATTTGGAGTTGATCCACATTTTTCAGCGCGCCCTGCGGCGCGCAGGCATCGGCATGAAATACACCCAGGGATTTCATCCAAAGCCCAAATGCTCTTTTCATGAGGCCATCCCGGTGGGCGTGGAAAGCCGATGTGAGACGTTTTATTTGACCGTGGCCGGGGAAATTGACTGTGACCAGGCTGTCCGGGCCGTAAATCAAGAGCTGCCGGCGGGATTGACGCTGATTGACTGCCGGAAAGCGCCGCCAAAATCCGGCCCCGAACCGGAGGTGATCCGGGTGTATGAGATTTATCAAAAAGCCGGGGCATTTGATGCGGCCGCGCTTGATCGGTTTAAGGCGGCCGATACCTTCTGGATAAAACGGCGGACCCAAAAGGGACGCACTCTGGATATCGATCTGGCAAAGGTGGTTCGGGATATCCGACTTGAAAGCGGGGCGCAGCTGTTGCTCAGCCTCAACCACCTGCCGGGCCAGACCGTCAGGCCGGGGGAAGCGGTTCAGGCCATATTCGGCCTGTCCACGGAATCCGTCTTGCGGCTAAAGGTGATAAAGCTGCCGGCAGAAAAGGAATCATCCCCAATCTAGTCAGGAGGAGCAGATTGTTTGATATGGAAAAAGAGATCGTCATAAACTCGGTCGGGCCGGAGGTTCGGGTTGCCTTGCTGGAAGATGGGATGGTTGTGGAGCTTTTCGTCGAACGAAGCGATGAACATAATATCGCCGGAAATGTCTATAAAGGCCGCATTCAGCGCGTTCTTCCGGGCATGCAGGCGGCATTCGTGGATATCGGCCTCCAGCAGGCGGCGTTTATCTATGTGGATGATATAATTAGCGGTCGTGGCGCCGATAATGACGATTTTAACGATTTGGTGGATCTGGCCGCAGACGAGGAGAGAGGCGATGGCGCGGGTGAAGAACGGGCTGAAAAAACGCTGCCGCCCGCCAGGCCGCCCATCGAAGAGCTGATTTCAGAAGGTGAAGAAATTCTGGTTCAGGTCGCCCGCTCGCCGATCGGGAGCAAGGGGGCACGGCTTACCACCTTTATTTCCCTGCCCGGCCGTTTTCTGGTGTTTATGCCCACGGTGGATCATGTCGGCATATCCCGGCGAATCAGCGAGGAGGCCGAGCGCTTGCGGTTAAAGGATTTGGCCGAATCCTTGCGGATCGGCAGCTTCGGCTATATTGTGAGAACCGCCGGAGAAGGCATTTCTGAGGAAAAAATGGCCCAGGAAATGGAGTTTCTGGTCAACCTCTGGGCCGATATCCAGCAGAAACACCGGACCATGGGCGCGCCCGCCCTGTTACATGAGGAACTGACCGTCACCCTGCGAAGCGTAAGGGATCTCCTGACCCATGATGCGGACCGGGTGACCATTGATTCGCCGAATGTGTATACTTCCGTACTGTCGTTTATTGAGAAATTCATGCCCCGGTTAAAAGGTGCGGTGGCCCTGTATACCGGCACGGAGCCCATATTCGACGCCTACAATCTGGAGGGCGATATTGTCCGGGCATTGAAGAAAAAGGTTTGGCTCAAGTGCGGCGGCTATATCGTGATTGAGATGACCGAAGCGCTCGTGGCCATTGATGTCAATACCGGCCGGTACGTGGGCAAGCATAATTTTGAGGAAACGGTTTTAAAGACCAACCTTGAGGCGGTCAAGGAGATCGCCTATCAGATCCGCCTGCGGAATCTCGGGGGGATTATCATCATCGATTTTATCGATATGGAGCGTAAATCCAACCAGGAAAAGGTGTTTAATGCCTTGAAGGAATCCCTTAGAAAGGATAAGGCCAAAACCCATGTACTGCCCATGTCCGACATGGGGTTAATCCAGATGACCCGCAAGCGGATCGTCCAGTCCTTAAACCGGATGCTTTGCGAGCCTTGTTTTTACTGTGACGGGGAGGGCGCGCTCCTGTCCCGGCAGACCATATGCAATAATATTTATCGGGAGGTGATCCGGCTTTCCCAGGATGTTGCCGGGGACCGCATCAGCCTGCGGGTGCACCCGGAAATTGCGGACCTGCTGCTGGGTGAAGCCAGCAACATCATCAATATGCTTGAAAAGAAATTGGAGCGGCAGGTGATCATCTACCCCATGGAGGGTTATCATCTGGAAGAGTATAACATCATTGAGGTTTATAAAGGGGCGGGCTGATTTTGACGACATGAATTAATGCTTGACAAAATTAAGCAAAATATGCTTTTTTTAAAAATTTATATCAATAAACAGTATGTGGCAAAATATATCGTAAAGGAAGTATAGAGGCATGAAACGGACATATCAACCCAGCCGACTAAGACGGGCACGAAGACACGGATTTTTAAAACGGATGTCCACCAAACAGGGCCGACGGGTGCTAAATCGCCGGCGGGCCAAAGGAAGGAAACGACTCATCGCTTAGATGGGGGCTTAACGGAGCAATCGCTTTAAGCGATCCAACGGGTGTTGTCGGATTCTATAGTGAGCTTTTTTCAAAACCAGGGGCAATCGGATAGGACCGAGGGGTTTCAGCCATCGGATCGGCTGTTAAGACGGGCCGAATTTTTATCTGTATCGAAATCCGGCAAAAAGTTACAAGATCCCTATTTTATCCTTATTTATCAGACGGGCCGGACAGATCGCCCCCGATTGGGCGTTACGGTATCCAAGCGCGTGGGAAAAGCGGTGACCCGGAATCGGCTGAAGCGACTCATCCGTGAATTTTTTCGGAAAAATCGATTTGCGCTTGAAACCAACTGGGACATTAATATTATTGCCAAGCCGGCAGCCGCCAGTTTAACCGCGCGCGGAGTGCAAGACGCTCTGGCCGGGCTTTTTTCCAGAATAAGGCGGGTTCGCGATTAAGTTTTTTATTCTGTTTATAATAAGATTATATCAGGTGACGTTGTCGCCTGTGTTGGGAGGGGCTTGCCGCTTTTATCCCTCCTGCTCCCAGTACGCCTATGAAGCGGTTATCCGCCACGGCGCCATTAAGGGTTCAATTCTGGCCGTCAAGCGGATTCTTAAGTGCCATCCGTTTCACCCCGGCGGGGTGGATCCTGTCCCATGATCCGATCTGCGCAGTGTTTTCCGACTTCCCCCAGCAAGCTGTAAATGGCGAAACCGGTGAGGGTTTTTTCAAAAAATGTGGCTGACGATCGGCCTGGGCCGGCTGCATCATACCGGTTTACAGGAAAAAACCGTTTTGCGGAAAGCCGATTCCGGCAGCCGGTTGTGTAACCGTCCTGCTATTGGCCGGCGTCAAGACCACTTTTGCAAAGCCGTCAAACTTGGCATTTTTCGATCTGAACACATTTGATCGCGTCATATAAGGCGGGGTCAGGGCAGCAGGCAAATGATATTCGGGCAGGAGTAATTTATGGAACAGTGGCGTTTATTTTTGGCAATTGTGCTATCAATTTTTGTTTTTTTTCTGTGGGAGGTCTTTTTTGCAAGCCATCCGCCGGCCCCTCCGCAGGCGCCTGATAAACCGGCTGAGACGCAGAAAAGGCCTGATAAGCCGGCCTCTGCGGCAAAGCCCGGGACTTCCGGCACAGAACTCACTCAGGCGGATCAAAAGATTCCGGAAAAGGCGTTTAAATCCGTCACCGTTCGCTCTTCGCTCTATACAGCGGAAATCTCTGAAAGGGGAGCGGCTTTAACCAGTTTTGTGCTTCAAAACTACAGACAGGAGGCGGCGCCGAATGCGCCCCTGAAGCAGTTGATCCCCGGGGAAAATTATGCCGGCACCGCATTGGTTCATTTGGCCGGCCATGATCGGAAAAGCTGGTCGAATGCCCGGTTTACTAAGAATTACAGCGGGGATAGCCTGGAGATTGGCAATTCCCGGGAGACCCTTTCGTTTTTCTGGGAGTCCCCGGAGGGCATTGTCGTTGAAAAGCAATATACCTTTTTTCCGGAAAGTTACCGGGTTTCTTTGAAAGTCCTGATTAGAAACCTGTCGGATCAGCCGATTACCGGGGATTTGATCCTGACGCTGCAAAACCCGATGGACCCGGATCGCTCCCGCTTTTCTTTTGAAGGTCCGTTTGCCTATATTAACCAGGGCCTGGAAGAAATCGATGTCGGCGACATCGAAGACAAGGATACGTATACGGGCCGAATTGGATGGGCGGGCATATGCGATCGCTACTTCATGACCGTGGCTGTGCCGGCATATGATGGCGAAACCCGGTTTACACTGGCGCATGAACCGGAAACAGATATGGTCAGCGTCAACTATATCCAGCCGATTGAGAAAATTTTGGCAAAAACCCAGGATACAGCCGATTTTTCGCTTTATTTCGGTCCCAAGCGGATGTCTACCCTGCGCGAATATGACGATAACCTGCAGGCGGCCCTGAATTTTGGATTTTTCGATATTATTGCCAAACCCTGCCTGTGGCTGATGAATTTTATCCATGACCATCTGGTTGCCAACTATGGCGTGGCAATTATTCTGCTGACCATCCTGTTTAAGATCATTTTCTGGCCCCTGGGATCCAAAAGCTATAGATCAATGGCCGAAATGAAGAAGCTGCAGCCGTTAATGGCTGATATCCGCAAGAAGTACAAGGATGACAAGAAGCGTATGAACGAAGAGGTCATGCGCCTTTATAAGACCTATAAGGTTAACCCGATGAGCGGATGTCTGCCCATGCTGGTCCAAATTCCGGTGTTTATTGCTTTCTACCGGATGCTCTATGAGGCCATTGAACTGCGGCATGCCCCGTTTATGCTGTGGATCAACGATCTGTCTGCGCCGGATCGCCTGTTTCACTTTGATATCAATATACCGCTGATGCTGCCGCCGTACGGGATACCGGTGCTGACCATTATTATGGGCGCGACCATGTTTCTTCAGCAGAAACTTTCCCCGCCGCCCGGGGATCCGGCACAGGCCAAATTCATGATGATGATGCCCCTGGTATTAACCGTTATTTTTATCAATTTCCCTGCCGGGTTGGTTCTGTATTGGCTGGTCAACAATGTTATTTCCATCGCCCAACAATACTATATCACGAAAAAGCATGTGTAGATGGAGGCGTTTTCATGAGTGATTTTTTGGATTTTGAGGGCAAAAGTGTCGAACAAGCGGTTGAAAAAGCATGCCAGGAATTAAAGGTTTCCAAGGGCAACTTGATTTACGACATAATCTCTTACGGCTCAACCGGCATTTTCGGGCTGGTTCGCACCAAAAAAGCCTTGATCCGGGTGACACCGCCGAAAACAGCTCCCGCAGAACCAACGGATGGCGTTTATGAAGGCGCCTCATCCCAGGCAGCGGCCGAGGAAAAAGAAAGCCGGTCGGCCATCAATGCGTTGATCAATGAGGCCTTTGGCGAGGCGCCTGATACCGTTGAGCCCCCGGAGGCGGCGGAGGCCCAAACCGGGGGGGAGCCTGAGCCTGAGCCTGAACCTGCGGCTATGGCTACCGATGAGGCGATTGCTGTTGCGGAAGACCTGTTAAAGCAGATTTTGAGCCTGCTCTCGCCTGAAGCTCAGGTATCCATTCATCAGGACAATGATCAGCACCGCATCCATATTGGCGGCGGGGAGCCCGCCATTCTGATCGGCCGAAAAGGACAAACCCTGGAGGCGATGCAATACCTTGTGGATAAGACGATAAACAAGCAGTGCGGAAAAGGGTATCGAATTGTGGTAGACGTGGAGGGCTACCTTGAGACCCGTCGCAAGGAATTGACTGAAGCCGCCAATCGACTGGCGGATAAGGCCCGCCGTACCGGCAAGCCCTCGACCATGAACCGGATGAACGCCCATGACCGCCGCATTGTGCATCTGGCCCTGAAAAACAATAAGGCGGTGCGGACGCAAAGCGTGGGCGAAGGCTACTATCGAAAACTGATGATCATGCCCAAGCGCCGGAAAGGTCCTTCAAAAACCGGGTCCCGAACCCGGCAAAATCAATAGAATTCGGCTTTTACAAAACCGACAGGGTTGTTTTATGGACACCGCCACCATTGCCGCAATCGCTACGCCTGCCGGATATGGGGGCATCGGGATTATTAAAGTCAGTGGCCCGGCGGCCATCCCTGCCGCCTTATCCATATTCCGAAGAGAGCCCCCTTCCAGTGGCTCCCCTGCCGATGCCTGGACTCCGGAATCCCGCCGCATGTATTACGGCCATATTATAGAACCGGCGGCAGGCCGTTACATTGATTCGGCCATGTTGGTGGTGATGCGCGGGCCCGCCTCTTATACCGGTGAAGATGTGGCCGAAATCCAGGCCCATGCCGGTCCGCTGGTATTAAGATCCATCCTGGAGCTGCTTCTCTCCCGTGGTGTTCGGCTCGCAGGTCCCGGGGAGTTTACCCGAAGAGCGTTTTTGAACGGTCGTATGGATTTAACCCAGGCAGAGGCCGTAATTGACTTGATCCATGCCCGGTCCGCCACCGGCATAGATCTGGCTGTTAAGCATCTGGAAGGGCATTTTGGGTCTGAAGTCGAATTGCTCAAAAATGCCCTTTTGGATATGTTAGCCGAGTTTGAGGCAGGGATTGATTTTCCGGAAGATGTGCCCGAAGATCCTGCTGCTCACCAAATAGCTGAGCGACTGGATCAACAGTTAATTACGCCTATCAAACGGTTGCTCCGAGAATATGAAGACCGCAGCTTTCTGCGGGAGGGGCTTAAGGTGGTCATTGCGGGGACCCCGAATGCCGGCAAATCAAGTCTTTTGAACCAACTGTTAGACCGGGAACGCGCCATCGTGACTGAGTATCCCGGCACCACGCGGGATCTGGTTGAGGATGGTTTTATAATTGGCGGGGTACCCGTTGTAATTACCGATACCGCCGGTATTCGCGACAAGCCGGAGCCGATTGAGGCAGCGGGAATCGATAAGGCCTATACCCACATCGAGGCGGCAGATCTGATTTTATTTGTACTTGATTCCCATCAGCCGATTGAACCGGTCCATCGCGGCTTTATGACGCGATTCAAGCACAAGCACAAACTGCTTGTGCTGAATAAAATTGATTTGACCGAGCGATCAGTCCTTCCGGAAGAATGGAAGGGGTATCCCTCGGTCCGGATATCTGCCAAATACAGTCAGGGGATTGACCGGCTGAAGGCCTTTCTGGCATCCTATGCCGGCGATCAGCAAGCTCCGGGGGTTAATGAAATCGTTCCCAATTTACGCCAAAAGCAGGCCCTTGAGAAAAGCTATGCCGCATTAAGGGCCGCCCGGAAAGGGCTGCTTGAAAACCAAACCATAGAACTTATCGTTATAGATTTACAGGAAGCCCTGGCAGCGATTCAGGAGGTTACCGGTGAAAATGTTCAGCCGGATATTCTGGACCGGATATTTGAGCAGTTTTGTATCGGTAAATAGCCAGCAACGCGTAATGTTTCACGTGAAACATTGCAGCTATGCAAAATACCCTATCGGCAGGATATGGCTGCTGATTCAATAAATTGTTTGAAGGGAGACAGATGATGAATATTGATTTTACCCCTTTTTTTAAAAGGTATGAGGCGCTCGTGGAAAAGGCGGATAAGGCGTTTGCCCAGGTTAAGGCCCAGTTTCCCGAGGAGGTAAAGTGTACGCCCGGCTGCGCGGACTGCTGCTATGCATTGTTTGATTTAACCCTGATCGAAGCGTTATATATCAACTATCATTTTAAACGGGAGTATACCGGAGCCGCCCGGGAGGCGCTTCTTGAAAAGGCCAATGCGGCGGACCGAAAGATCTATAAGATAAAAAAAAGTGCCTTTCAGTCAGCGCAAAACGGCACGGATGAGGAAAAGGTGTTAACAGATGTGGGTCAGGAGCGGATTCGATGCCCGCTCTTAAATGAGGACAAGCGATGCGACCTGTATGCGTATCGTCCGATCGCATGCCGGGTTTACGGAATTCCCCTGGCAATCGGAGGCAAAGGGCATACCTGCGGCCATTCCGGGTTTGTCGAGGGCAAGCGGTACCCCACATTTAATCAGGATGTGATTCATGATCAACTAATGGCTATCTCTGCGGAGTTCGTCCAGGAGATTGAATCCCGGCATGTCAAAATGGCGGATGTTTTGGTGCCGCTGTCCATGGCGTTGCTGACCGATTATGATGAACAATATCTCGGTATCGGAACGCCCCCATCAGATGAAAAGCGCGAAGAGGGAAAAAATGAGTGAGGATCCAAAAGAAATTGAACGTTTGAAACAGGCGATTTTTGACCGGATGTCGCCCCGCCGGCAGAAGCAGGTATTAAAGCGCGGGTATGAACAATGGGATCCGTTTCTAAAACCGAAAGATCCCATTGATATCCGGCGCGATCGCACCCGACGGACGACGCAGATGCTGGTACAGCAGTTTTTGAGATCCCGGAATCAGAGCACCTATTCCAATGAGTATGGCCGGGGGGCGTTTGAATTGTGTCTTGGCATCGTAAATGAGGATGAACGGTATGTGGGGATGTTTGAGTTCGCCTGCTGGTACCGCGAGCTTCTGGAAAAAGAGCTCGGAGAGGATACGCTGAGCTGACTTTACCTAAATTAAGCGAATTTCAATTTAGATTCAGTAAACATTTTCGGCGGGCGGGGATCGTTAAGTCCCGCCCGCCGATGTATTTTATTGGCGGGTCAGCCATGCCAGAAATGGAAGCAGCAGGGCGATGAGGATCAGAGCGCCCGGCACCGAAAAGTACGGGGTATACCAGGGCCGGCCCATTTTTTTTGCCTGTTTGACCTCTTTTAAAAACCAGTTTCCAAGAATTCCTGCGGCCGCCAGGATGGCGACGATTTTAGCGATCTCTAACAGCCAGTGCACATAGCCTCCGTTTCTGATTATTCATAGATTTTCTCCTCCGGCGCATCCGCCTCTGCTGCATCGTTTTCGTAATCCCTGATCTGGCCGGGGCCTTTCATGGTATTGAAGTATTCCCGGTACCATTCGTGGGCGATAATCATGGCCATCACCTCATTGGAGCCGGTCCAGATGGACGCCAGCCGCAGGTCCCGGACAATGCGTTCAATGGGGAATATGTTGGTGTAGCCGATGCCGCCCATTACCTGCATCGCATGATTGGCGGCTTTCTGGCAGGATTCGGTGACAAATTTTTTGGCCTCGGAGATCATGCGGCGAAGCCGATGCTCTTCGACCTTTTCATCAACGGCACGGGCGGTGGTATAAATGATGGATCGGCTGGCATCCAGCAGCATAGCGCTTTCGGCCACCTGAAAGCTCACCCCCTGAAAGTTGTTGATGGTGCTGCCGAAGGCTTTGCGCCGGGTGGTGTAGCCGGTGGCCACATCCAATGCGGGGCGGGCGCTGCCAATGGTCATGGCTGCGGTTCCCAGCCGTTCCGGAATCATCATGGTTTTAAACACCGCATAGGCCCCGTTGACTTGGCCGACCACGTTTTCCTTGGGTACCTTCGCGTCTTTGAAAACCACCCTGCCGGCCCCCCCGCCCCGGCAGCCCATCAGGCCGTAAAGATATTTGGTCTCAACCCCGGGCCCCCGGTCGACAATCAGGCAGGTCAAGGCCTCGTGGGGTTTGGCCTTCGGATCGGTCTTGGCGTAAACCAGAAAATAGTCCGCCCCTTCTGCGCCTACAATAAATCGTTTCTGGCCGTTTACCAGAAAATAATCGCCCTTATCCTCAGCCGTGGTCGTGGTGCCGAAAAAATCCGACCCGCCCCGGGGTTCGGTCAGGCATTCGGCAGCAAACATTTCCCCTTTAAGCAGCGGCTTTACATACTTTTCTTTTAGGGCGTCCGTGCCGTGCTGAATGATGGCGTCGCAGACGAGCTCCGCCCCGACCCCGAAGGTACAGGCGAATATATAGCCGAGGGTCCCGACTTCTTCCATCACCGTCACCGTGCTTACCCAGTCCAAATCCCGCCCCCCCCATTCTTTGGGGTAGCGGCATCCCATGAGGTTGCGCCGGCCGGCTTCCTGGAGAAATTCCTTGGGAAATTTGATTTTATCCTGATCCATATCGATAATCATTTGGCGGGGAACCCAGTTTACCAAGTCGCGGGCTTCATCCCGGATTTTTTTTGATGCCTCAGGCAAAAGATGGTCAAACATTGGCTATTCCTTTTTTTCGTGTGGTACGATTAAAACTTTACGTTAACGGAAAGATACTGAAGAAAAAGGAGGCTGTCAACGGGAAAATCGCCCAAGGGGGGTTATCGGATGACACAGGTTTCAACGTGCGCGGCCATAATGGACTGGTAATGCGCCAGAACGGCATCATTAATAAACCAGTCGCGGGTTTTAAAAAATTCAGGACAAAGCACGTTCACGGATTCATGCTGGACCCGTTGCAGTGCGTGGCGCTTGGCCCCGTGAATCAGTCCGGCCATCACTTCAATGGCCGCCTGATCCACAATGGGCCCTACACAGGTGGTCCGGAACTCATGGGGCAGCTGGGAGTCCAGAATGGCCCGGACAGAGGCGATAATATCTGATGGATCACACGTGCGGCAAATGATTGGATCGTAGCGATCCGGATCGGTTTTAATGTCCATGGCTACAAAGTCGATCAGTTGATCGCTGATCAGTTGTTTGAGCATGGCCGGATGGGAGCCGTTGGTATCAAGCTTTACGGAAAATCCCATTTGCTTTATGCTGCGGCACAATTCCGGAAGATCGGCATGCAGGCTGGGCTCGCCCCCGGTAATGACCACCCCTTCAAGTAACCGCCGCCGTTTTAAAAGGAATGCGGTCAGTTGATCCGGGTCCACGGCCGGCCGGTCGTTTTTTCCCCGGACCAATTCAGGATTATGACAGTAGGGGCAGTTGAAATTGCATCCGGCGAGAAAAAGTACGCAGCTGACCTTGCCGGGATAGTCGATCAGGGATGTTTTCTGGATGCCGCTGATTTTCATGAAAATTCAAGCGCTTCGACTTGCTCCAGATCAAAGGTTTCCCGGATATCGAATTCAGACTGCTTGCCATTGTTCCACTGGTTGATCGGCCGGAGATAGCCTACGATCCGGGAATAAATTTCGGTTTTTTCATGGCAGGTCGGACAGGTTTCATGATAGCCGGTGATATAGCCATGGCTGTCACAGATACTGAAGGTGGGGGACAGGGTAAAATACGGCAGCCGAAAATTATCCGTAACCCGCTTTATCAGCGATTTCGTAGCATCCAGATCGGTTACCTGTTCGCCCAGGAAGATATGAAACACCGTCCCGCCGGTATACCGGGTCTGCAGATCATCCTGAAGCTCCAGGGCCTCGAAAATATCATCCGTGTAATTGACCGGCAGCTGGGTCGAATTGGTGTAAAAGGGATCCGCACCGCTCTGATATTGGGGCTCGTTGGCGCACTGGATGTCCTGATACTGGTTCTTATCGATGAGCGCCAGCCGGTAGGCTGTTCCTTCCCCGGGCGTTGCCTCCAGATTAAAAATTTCACCGGTTTCTTCCTGGATGCTCTCCATTATTTCCCGCAGGTAATCGAGCACTTCAACAGAGAAAGCGTGGCCTTCGTCAGTGCCGATATCCTCGCCCAGCAGGTTTAGGCAGGCTTCATTCATGCCGATGATGCCGATGGTTGAGAAATGGTTGCTCCAATAGGCATTGGTCCGTTCCTTGATGGCGCGAAGATAAAATCTGGAATAGGGATAGAGGTTCTGTTCGGTGAATTTTTCAAGCACTTTCCGCTTCACCGAAAGACTGTCCTTGGCAGTGTGGGCGAGCCGGTGCAGGCGGTTGAAAAAGTCCTCCCGGCTTTCAGCCAGATACCCGATGCGGGGTAGATTAAGGGTCACGACCCCGATGGAGCCGGTCAGGGGATTGGCGCCGAAAAGGCCGCCGCCGCGCTTCATCAGCTCCCGGTTGTCCAGCCGCAGGCGGCAGCACATGGAGCGGGCATCCTCCGGGGACATATCCGAATTAACAAAGTTTGAAAAATACGGGATTCCGTATTTGCCGGTCATCTTCCAGAGGTTTTCCAGGGTGGGGTTGTCCCAGTTAAAGTCTTCAGTGATGTTATAGGTGGGGATCGGAAAAGTAAAGACGCGGCCTTTGGCATCGCCCTCCATCATGACTTCGGCAAAGGCGCTGTTTAAAACATCCATTTCATGCTGGAATTCACTGTAGGTTTCTTTTTGATGGACGCCGCCGATAATCACCGGCATGTCCTTTAAGGTGCTGGGAACGGTTAAATCCATGGTGATGTTGGTAAACGGCGTCTGAAAACCGACGCGGGTGGGGATGTTGATATTGAAAACAAATTCCTGCAGGGCCTGTTTGACCTCTTTAAAGCTTAAATTGTCATAGCGCACGAATGGGGCGAGCAGCGTGTCAAAATTGGAAACCGCCTGGGCGCCGGCCGCCTCGCCCTGGAGGGTATAGAAGAAATTGACCACCTGACCCAGGGCGGAGCGAAGGTGCTTGGGCGGGGCGCTTTCCACTTTGCCCGGAACGCCTTTGAAGCCCACGGTCAATAAATCCTGCAGATCCCACCCCACGCAGTAAACCGAAAGCAGGCTTAAGTCATGGATATGAATATCCCCGCTTTTATGGGCATTTCGGATTTCCGGCGGGTAGATGCGGTTTAGCCAGTATTCCGAGGTAATATCCGAAGAGATGTAATTGTTCAGGCCCTGCAGGGAATAACTCATGTTGCTGTTTTCGCGGATTTTCCAATCCAGTTTTTGTACATAGTTTTCCACCAGCTCCACATGGGCCTTGGTGGCGATATTTCTGAGCTGGGCGTGCTGCTCCCGGTACAGGATATAGGCCTTGGCGGTCTTGTGAAACGTGGAATTCAAAAGCACCCGCTCCACGATATCCTGAATCTCTTCGACCTCCGGCGGATGGTTTAACGGCATCTCGTGGGCCAGGGTCAGGACCCGCAGCGTCAGGTTTTTCGCCTCTTTTTCACTGAATTCGCCGGTAGCTTTGCCGGCTTTGTCAATGGCGGCGGTGATTTTTGCGGAATCAAACTTAACAATCCGGCCGTTTCGTTTTTTGATGCTGTCAAACATGTCCATTCCCCTTTAGGCTGAAAAAGAATTTTTACCTAAATAGAGAAAATCGCTCAATTTAGGTTTTAGATATTGCATACTGTATAATATAGTTATCACAACATATAGAGTTTCGTCAATAAAAAATTCAATATATTGTGTTATTTAATCCTGGCAGGCTTGTAAAAAGTACATTTTGATATGGCAAAGCAAAATGTTCAAGATCGTGGCGCGCAAATCCCGAGGAATGCCTCAAAACACTGATATTGGACTTTTTGCGAAGCCATCAATCCTGATTAGGCATCGGGTGCGGGGGTCTGGCAGGCCTGTCCCTCGTGACCCAGATATAGTCGGCGATCTCCGCCTGGACCGTCTGGCCCGCAGACACCGGTATCACCGTGCGATAGGCCAGTGAATTCCGGCTATGGGCCCGCATCGGGATGCCGTAATGATGCCGGAGATGGCCGCTGCCGGCAAAAACCACCATCCGGCGGCTGCCGAGATTTTCTGCAACGGCCGCTGCCATGGCATCCTCCCAGACGCACTGGGCCTCATAAAAGTATTCAAAGTTTTTAAGGCCGCGCCGGGGATGTTTTTCAAACACGGATCTGACGAATTCCCGATGCTCCTCATGGCTTGTGTCAATGGTATCCGGCAGATGCCGCTTTTGCTCGGGCAGCAGGTTGGCAAGGCCGCCCGCCGCCACTTTGGAGGGGATATGAAAGGCAATATTTAACCCGAACAATGGAATGCGGTGTTCTTTAACAAATGAAAGCAGGTCCGCATAAAGCCCATAGTCAAATTTCCAGTTGGCATACCAGTGGGATTTTTCGATGAATGCCTGCTCAGACAGCCCCCCTCTGCGCCATTGATCAAGAATGGGCTGATACGGCCGGGAAAACATCTCCATGCCGACAGTGAGATCCGGATAAACATCGCTTAGTTGCTTGAGAATCTTTAACTGAATGGCGTGGTGCCGCGCCTGGCTATGCTGTTCGCCGACATATATGACACGGACGGTACAGAGATCTTCAATCATTTGATCAAAAGTGACCGGCAATCCGGAAGCGGTCTGAACAATGGTTTCCGGGGGATAGGATTGCTGGTAGCCCTCGATCCGCAGATCCTTCGGGGTTGCCGCACATCCCAGGCAGAGGCCCAAAAGCAGGACCGCAGAAATATACTTAAAAAAGACCCGCCCGGTTTGGGACGCCAGGCCAGGCGACTGGACACTTGGGCCAGGGTTTGATATAAAGGAAATCAACGAGCGGCCCATATTAACCTCTATCTGTTTTGGATTGCGCCATGAACCCATCCCCTGTGTTTCGGAAGGCCATCGTAGCCTGGTATGATACGAATGCCGTATGCATCGGCGTATTGGTCCTGATGGCCGCGGTTTTGGTGTTTGGCATCGAAGGCATCCGGGTTGCGGGAACCATTGAAAAAAATCAAAACCATGTCTGGGTGCCGATATTGCTTGTTGTCCTAAGCGGTTGCGTCTGCCTTTCGATACTTTTTCGAATGATCCGGCGATACCGAAACCGATTTTCGCTGTGATCCGGCTTTTTTATAACAAGCCCCCCTCTAAATCGCCGCCGCAAGCAGGGCCTCTATCGCCTCCTCGGACAGTCGAATCCGCATGCATTCCAGAAAATAATGAACGATTCGAGCGGTTACCCCCCAAATCACGATGTCCCCGACCGGGTATACAAGCTCCATCACCCCTGGAATACGGCCGTTAAACTGCTGGTCCAGATGCTGCTTGAAAAGCACGGGAACCGAGGGGGTTAATACCCGGGAGATTTCGTTCGGGTCAAAGTAAATATCGCTCTCATCTCCTTGAAAAAGCCCCAGGAAGACCTCAATATCTTTTCGCTGAATGGTTTGAAAATGCCCCAGGGATCCCACAAACTCAATCGCGCCGTGCGCAATATGGAGTTCCTCTTCGGTTTCCCGAAAGGCGGCCGCCAGCGAAGAGCTGTCGGTTTCATCCACGTGCCCGCCCGGCAGGGCCACTTGATTGCGCCACGGATACCCCTTGTTGTCTGCCTTTAATACGGTCAGCAGAAAAGGGGTTTGGTCTCTGTTAAATACCAGCATGAAAACGCTGGTGGGAATAAACCGGTCCCCATCCGGCGGGGCGGGATGGGGTGTATCGGAAATGATGTGCTGGAGCAGTCCGGCATCAAACGGAAACGGCATTAGCAGGTGTGTTTGCGTATATTTAATATAGGTTGGGGCCTATTGATCCATAAATTCCTTGAAATTCATGGTCTTAAAACTTTCCGAATCAATGAACTCAAGCATTTTCAGTAAAAGATCCGGCGGAATAAAGCCCGGCCGTTTGCCGATTTCGGATTGATCTTCGGCAATAAACCCGTTGGTCGGAAAGCTGCTCGCGCCATATTTTTTGGCCACACTCTGCTGCTCTTCGGCATCGACTCGGATGGAAACGAAATTTTCATTTAAAAAGGCGATCACCGAATCATCGGAAAAGGTTTTCTGATCCATCAGCTTGCAGTAGGTGCACCAGTCCGTATAAAAATGGATAAATCCCTTTTTGTTCTCATCGGCGATTTTTTCCATCCCCGATTGATAGGATGTCCAGTTAATTTCAGCATTTGATGCCAGTCCGGGCGAACCGGCGAATATCAGGACCCAAAAAAGTATGGGCCCGGCCCAGTTTTTTATACGCATAAGTATCTCCCTATGAAAAAATAATTTTTAGAAAAGGGTAAGTATGGCAAGGTTGCGCGTCAACAAAAAAATCCCCACCAGGATGAGAAGGCAGCCGGCAATTGTATTGATGTAGCGCATAGCCGGTTTGGCCCGCTGTATGATGATCATAAGAAAATCAATAAAGATTGATATCAGAATAAAGGGAATGGCTAAACCGAGGGCATAAACCGATAACAGGCCAACGCCTTGCCAAATTGTTTCTTTGCTGGCTGCTATGGCCAGTATGGATCCAAGGAAAGGGCCTGTGCAGGGGCTCCACCCGGCCCCAAACGCCATCCCGACAAGAAACGTGCCCATGATATGAAGTGGCTTTTCCCTTATATGAACCCGTTTTTCCATTTGCAGCCAATTGATGCGAAGCCAGCCGATAAGATGAAGGCCGAAAAAAAGCAAAATCAATCCAATGCCGATTTCAATAATCGAACTATAGCGCAAAAAGAAGGCCCCGATAAAAGATGCAAATGCCCCCATAAGGATAAAGAGCAGGGAAAAACCGCAGACAAAGGAGAGTGTGGAAATAATCACTTTACGGCGAATTTGCCCATTTTGGCCAGCGGTCAATTCTTCAATTGAAAAGCCGGTGATAAAGGTAAAATAGGCCGGGATCAACGGCAGGACACATGGGGTAAAAAAAGAGGACAGGCCCGCCAGAAATGCCGCAGAGATGGATACGGTTTGGGTAAACATAGGCTAATTAGGTTTCTCTTCTAAAAATTATTCGCTTAATTCCGCCGCCCGTTTGGCCGCAGCGGTCACTGCTTCGATGATATGCGATTTAATTCGATGGTTTTCCAACACCGATAAGGCGGCTTCCGTGGTGCCGCCCGGAGAGGTCACCTTCTGGCGCAGGGCTTCGGGTTCGGCGCCTGATTTCTCAAGAAGTTTCAGTGCCCCGGAAAGTGTTGAAACCGTCATATTTAGCGCATCGGTTTTTTTGAGGCCCAAGTTGGTCCCGGCTTCTGCCATCGCCTCGATCAGATAGAATCCATAAGCCGGCCCGGAACCCGCCAGCGCGGTAAACGCATTCATGTCCGGTTCATGACAGTCAAAAACGGTTCCCATTGCCGAAAGCAGGGTTCTTATGGCCTCGATATCCGCCGGCGCGGCATATTCATTGGCGCAAATCGCCGCCGTACCGGCCCGGACCAGGGCCGGGGTGTTCGGCATCACCCGCAGGATTGGCATTTGATGCTTATCGGATTCCGTGAGCTGATCATAGATAATTTTTTCAAACGCGGTGATCCGGATACCTGCAGCAATGGAAACAAGCCGTTTTTTACGGTCGCGGGGAATAAAAGCGGTCTCTGCGGCCAGATTTTTCAAAACCCCGTTCATCTGCTGGGGTTTTACGGCAAAAAAGATGATATCGCACGAGTCGATCACCGCTTTATTGGAACCCGCCGAAAGCACCTGATAGGTGTTTTTTAGCGATTGGATCCGTTCCGGGTCAATATCGCTCGCAAAAATGTTTTCTGCCGGCGCGAGATCCGCCGCAATAATCGCGCCGATAATTGCCTCAGCCATATTTCCGGCGCCGATAAAGCCGATTTTTTCAGTCAATTCGGCCATGCTGCCTCCTGATGATCATATCCTTGCCCATAACTAACCGGTTGATGTTGTTGGGGCTTGCCGTCCCGTGATTCATAGCTTCTTTGGTGCGGAGCTGTCAATTGATTTAAGGGAAAGGCTTGACTTCGAATCAATATATAATTTATTTATAGAGCATTACTTTAATAATTGAGTTGTCAATGAGCGCTAAAAAAAAGAAAGCTTATATTGATGTTTATTTTTTCTCATTTTCTTGAAGGCATTGCGCGCGTGCTTGATGCGGTTTTGACGCTATACATGTTCATTGTTATCGCCCATGCCGTCTTGTCATGGGTCAACCCGGACCCTTATAATCCCATTGTTCGGTTCATCCGTCAGATGGTCGATCCGCTTTTGTTTCAGATAAGAAAACGAATCCCCACCGTTTTCGGGGGAATTGATATTTCTCCCATTATCATTTTGCTGGGCATAATTTTCTTGCAGAGCTTCTTGGTGGCAAGCCTCAGGCATTTGGCAATGGTAATCGCTTAATATGTTGTTTAATTCTTAATATTTTGGCAGGAGTCGCCCATGGCGAAAATTGATGCGTTTTTTAAACTGATGAATGATCAAGGCGCATCCGATCTTCATCTGATCGCCGGCCAGCAGCCAGCCCTGCGCATCCGGGGGGAAGTCGAGCGGGTCAAGTACCAGCAGCTGGACAATGATCAGCTTCGAGCGATGCTCTATGAGATTGCGCCCGAGGATAAAATCAAGGTTTTCGAAGAAACCGGGGACGTGGATTTCGGCTATGAGATCCCGGGGCTGGCCAGATACCGGGCCAACTTTTTTATGCAGCGAAACGGGGTTGGGGCGGTTTTCCGGCAGATCCCCAACAATATCATGACCTGCGAGCAGCTTGGACTGCCGTTCGTGGTGGCCAAGCTCGCCACCCTCCCCCGGGGGCTTGTGGTGGTTACCGGGCCGACCGGCAGCGGAAAATCAACCACTCTGGCGGCGATCATCGATGAGGCCAATCGGCTTCGCAAGGATCATGTGATTACCGTGGAGGATCCCATCGAATTCGTGCATGAAAGCCGGGGCTGCATTATCAATCAGCGGGAAATCGGTCTTCATACGAAGTCCTTCAGTGCTGCGCTTCGGGGCGCGCTCCGGGAGGATCCGGATATTATTCTGGTGGGCGAGATGCGGGACCTGGAAACCATTTCACTGGCCATTGAGGCCGCCGCCACGGGGCATTTGGTTTTTGCCACCCTGCATACATCCAGCGCCATGAAAACGGTGGACCGGATTGTGGAGGTGTTTCCGGAGAATCAGCAGGCCCAGGTGCGCTCTAACCTCTCCGACTCCATCCGGGCGGTGGTGGCACAGGTGTTGTTTAAGCGGATCGACCGGAAGGGCCGGGTCCCGGCTCTTGAAATTCTTATCGCCACCCCGGCGGTCAGAAATTTGATCCGGGAGCAGAAAACCCACCAATTGGCCTCCTCCATGCAGACCGGAAAAAAATACGGGATGCAGGTACTGGATGATGCGATCATGGATCTCTACAACAAGGGCTATGTCAGTGCGGATGACTGTTACCTCAAAGCCAATGAGAAACAGCGTTTCCGGCCGCTTTTGAATGCGCCGCCGGTTGATTTTACAGAAGCCTAAATAATATTGCCAAGGAGACGGCAATGCGAAAACAGGAACTCGACTATTTACTGACCACCATGCTCGATTCCCACCAGAGCGTTTCAGACTTAAACTTCACCGTGGGCAAACCCCTTCAGGTGGAAACCTTCGGGGAACTGGTGGGCGTGGATATGAATCCGCCCTTAAAATCGCTCACCCCGTTTCAGACCGAGATGGTCGCCTTAAATTTAATTAACCGGGACCGGCGGCTGACGGAAACGCTTATCAGCGAAGGCTCCTGCGACCTCTCCTATTCCTTGCCGGGCAAAGCCAGGTTTCGTGTGAATGTCTTTTCCCGCTCCGGCGAATACTCAATCGTGCTCCGGCAGCTTGAAACCAAGGTGCCCACCATAAAGGAGATGGGGCTTCCGGAATCATTTTACAAAATGTCCGGGGAACGAAACGGGATCATCTTTTTTACCGGGGCCACAGGAACCGGTAAGACCACCTCGCTTGCCGCCATTCTGGAAGAAATCAACAAGAATAAATCCGTTCATATTATTACCCTGGAAGACCCGATCGAGTATGTGCATTCCCATAAAAAGGCCACGTTCAATCAACGGGAGATGGGAACGGATTTTAACTCCTTTTCCACCGGCCTGCGGGCGGCGCTCCGCCAGGCGCCCAAAGTGATTCTGGTGGGCGAGATGCGGGACCGGGAAACCATCGAAATTGGTCTAAATGCTGCAGAAACCGGGCACTTGGTCCTGACCACCCTGCATACCACGGATGTCTCCCAAACGGTTAACCGGATTCTGGGGATGTTCTCCATTGAAGAGGAAAATCAGATTCGAAACCGCCTGGCCGGCGCGCTCAAGTGGGTGGCCTGCCAGCGGCTTTTACCCAAGATGGGCGGCGGCCGGGTGGCGGCATTTGAGATGATGAGCACCAGTCTGCGCGTCAAGGATGCGATTCTAAATGGTGAAGGTGAAGGCGCCACGTTTTACGATATCATGGAGGCGGGCGCGGCATTTGGTATGACCACATTTGATAACCACATTATCAAACTTTTTGAAAAAGGCCTGGTCACCGAAGAAACCGCTGAAAACTATGCCTCCCGGCGTTCCATTGTCGGCCGCGGCATTGATATGGTAAAAAGCGCCCGGGGCGAGACCACCACGGATATTGATAACCTGGAAATCGATATGACCTATAACAAAAAAAAGCGCCGGTAGAACATGCCTTTCGCGCCAGGCATAAATTTACAGGGATTGGGTAAAACAAATGGAAATTAAATGCGATCAGTGTCAAAGCAAGCTAAACGTCCCGGATGAGAAGCTTCCGGTGGGAAAGATTTCCTCTGTTCGGTGCCCGAAATGCAAATCCAAAATAACCATTGATCTGCGCCCGGATCAGGTTTCGGAAAATAACACCGGCGGAGATTCGGTTTTTTTCGAAAGCGGCGCTGAAGCGGCGGAGCCGAAGGGGGGCGTGGATGAAGCGGGCTATGATGCCAGTGAAAAGCCCTTTGATTTTCTTGAGGAAGAAGGAAAAACCGCGCTGATCTGCGAAAATGACACGGCCCGGGTCAAGCAGATCAAAGAAGTGCTCGATATCATGGAATACAATATTACCGAGCCGGAAGGCATTCGCGATGCGCTTCGCAAGATGAAGTACCACACCTATGACCTGGTGCTTGTCAATGAAGGCTTTAACGAGAGCGATCCGGAATCCAACGGGATTCTGATCTATCTGGAGCGGATGCAGATGGAGGTACGCCGGGATATTTATGTGGGCTTGATCTCGGATCGGTTTCCCACCATGGATTATATGACCGCTTTTTTAAAAAGCGTAAATATCACCATTAATCCCAAGGATATGGGCAGCCTGGACCAGATCCTGACCCGGGGAATCAATGAGCGCGATCTGTTTTACAGTGTTTATAAGGAAAGCGCCCAAAAATTCGGCAAAATCTAAAGTTTAGGAATATGTCTCAAGACAGCCGATATACCTGCACAGATTACCGGCTGGAAATGGTGCTTCTGTCTCTGCGCCGGCAGCTGGCCCATGAAGACCTCTCTGAAGCGGAAAAAACGGAAATTCAGCAGGAAATAAAGCGCCTGGAAGCCCAGATGGGGATGGCATAAAGGCAAAGCGGTTTATTTTGACTGCTCGCTGATCATCCGCAAGCCCTCTATCGTCAATTCGGGTTCCACGGATTCAATGGTCTGGGAGATATCCCGCATGACCGGGGCCATGCCGCCTGTGGCAATCACTTTGGGCTCGGCCGGCTTAAGTTGGCTTTGAATACGCCGTACCATGCCGTCCACCAGTTCCGCATAACCAAAAAGAATGCCGGATTTCATGCTGTCTGCGGTATTGGTGCCGATAACCTGCGGCGGCGGCTGAAACTCCACCCTCGGGAGCTTGGATGCCCGGCTGAAAAGCGCCTCTGCGGCGATGCCGATGCCGGGGGCAATGGCTCCGCCGATGTATTCGCCCTTCTCCGAAATTACGTCAAAGGTGGTGGCGGTTCCAAAATCGATCACGATAAGGCTTGCCGCATATTTTTGGTAGGCGGCCACGGCATTGACCAGCCGGTCTGCGCCGACCTCTGCTGGATTGTCGTATAATATCGGCATATCTACATTCTGCGCGGAGATCCATAGGGGCAGATGGCCTATGTGTTTGCGGCAGAACGCGTCTATCATATTGATAAGCGGCGGCACCACGCAGGAAACTACCGTTTTTTCGATTCCATCCAACTTGAGCCCGGCCTGCTCAAACAGCCCGGATACCAGAAGATGGAACTCGTCAGCCGTCATCGCGGGTTCGGTATGAATCCGCCAGTCCCGGATCAATTCTTGTTTTTCAAATACGCCGATAACCGTATGGGTGTTGCCCACGTCCACCACCAAA
Source organism: Desulfobacterales bacterium (assembly GCA_046543065.1). Taxonomy (GTDB): domain Bacteria; phylum Desulfobacterota; class Desulfobacteria; order Desulfobacterales; family Desulfosalsimonadaceae; genus M55B175. The sequence continues at coordinate 35,233 of JBKHAE010000006.1, forward strand.
AGCATTAAGCGATCCTTTTTTTAAGGGGCTGTTTCTTCGGCTTCTGCAATTTCCACCAAAAAAAGTTCAGGCCGGGCGTCAATCAGCACATAGCCCTCCGGAAGGATAATCCGGGCCGGCCGGACATAAATCCCGGCGGCCAGCCCATTTGTCTGAATATAGGCAAAAGCCGCGTTTTTTAACTCATCTGGGGTTTTGGGGTCAGATGCCGGCCCAAGCAGCGTGATGTCAATGCTCGGGGGATGGATCCGGATGGCCGCCCCTGTTTTTTCAGCGTGAATGGGTAAGCTCATAAGCTGCTGTTTGATGGGGCCGTTTTCGATCGGTACATCCGTGATGGATTGCGCCGCTTTATCAGAAACCGGCCGGCTGTCTTTAAAACGGCGGCTTGACGGATCAGTTCCCTCTTGCGCATCAGCCGGGAAACCGGAAGTGCTGGCCAGGGCCAAAAGTATTAAACTGATCAAAAACGGTTTCGCCAAGCGGCGGACCAAAGAAGCAGCCATGGGGGTCTCAGCGTACTCCGGCGGATAAGCAGGCATTTTTAATGGCATCGGCAATTTTAATGGTTGCCGATGCATTGCCCACTTCGTGAACCCTCACCATATGGGCGCCGTTTAATACGCCCGCTGTGATGGAGGCCTGGGTGCCGGTTTCAATTGCAGGAGCTTCCGGCGGCGGTTCGCCGCTGCCGCTTGCGGCCCCGAGGATTTTTCGGATAAACGCTTTTCTGGAAGATCCCAGCAAAACGGGCACGCCCAGTTCCTGAAACGCATCCAGTTTTTGGATGAGGCACAAGTTGTGCGCAGCCGTTTTGCCGAAACCGATACCCGGATCAATGATGAGTTTGGATTTATCAATCCCGTAGGATTGCGCCCGCAAAATGGCTTCTTTCAGGAACTGATATATCTCTGTGATCAGATCATCATAGGCAGGGGCCACCTGCATATCCGCCGGAGAGCCCTTCATGTGCATGAGAATGGTCAATGCATCGGTTTCCGCCGCTACCCGGCCCATTTCCGGATCAAATCGCAGGGCGCTGATGTCATTGATGATAGAGGCGCCCGCGGAGATGGCTTCTTGGGCCACTTTCGCCTTGGTCGTATCAATTGAGATGGGCACCTCAAACCGGTCTGCCAGCTGTTCGATCACCGGCAGCACACGGCGGCATTCTTCTTCGGCTGAAACCGGCTCTGAAAACGGGCGGGTGGATTCGCCGCCGATATCAATAATATCCGCCCCGTCTGCGATCATTTTTTCCGCATGGGCCAGCGCGGTTTCATGGGCAAAAAATCGACCACCGTCCGAGAATGAATCCGGCGTAACATTTAATATGCCCATAATCCGGGTTTTGGGGCCCAGCTCAAGCCTTTGCGTCTGCCACGTCAGTTGGTGCGTCGTCACTCTCATTGTTCGTTTCCGCCTCACCGCCGCCTGCTTCAGATGCATCCGAAGGAAGCTTAAATCCCGGCCGCATGGCATAAATCAACTCGTCAAGCTCCTTGCCCATCACGGTTTCTTTTTCCAGCAGCATCTCCGCCAGTTTATCCAGGATATCCCGATTGTCTTTCAAGATGTCTCTGGCCCCCTGATAGCTTTCCTTGACTATCCGGCTGATTTCTGAATCGATCAGGTTGGCGGTCTCTTCGGAGTAATCGCGATGCTGGGCGATCTCCCGACCCAGAAAGATCTGCTCACCCTGCTGCCCATAGGATAGCGGGCCCAGCGCCTCGCTCATCCCCCAGTTTCTCACCATGTTGTGGGCCAGTTCGGTCGCCTGCTTGATATCATTGGCCGCACCCGTACTGATACGGCCGAAAACCAGTTCTTCTGCGACCCGGCCGCCCATGGCAACGGATAATTCGCTGAGCAGCTGATCCTTGTATTTGAAATCCTTCTCCTCCGGAAGGAACCAGGTGACGCCGGCCGCCCGTCCCCGCGGGATAATGGTAATTTTGTTAATCGAGTCGGTTTCCGGCAGAAATCGGGCCACAAGCGCATGGCCGCCTTCGTGATAGGCGGTGGTCCGTTTGTCCTCCTCGCGCATAACCTTGGATTTTCGTTCAAGCCCCATGAAGATCTTGTCCTTGGCATCCTCAAAATCTTCCATGGTGACCTGCTCTTTGTCCTTTTTGGCCGCAATCAGTGCCGCCTCGTTTACCATATTCTCCAGATCCGCGCCGGAGAAGCCGGGGGTGCCCTTGGCCAGCACTTCCGGATTGACTTGAGGGTCAATGGGGCTGCGCTTGAGATGGACCTTGATGATTTGCGTACGGCCTTTGATGTCCGGCATGGGGACTACCACCTGCCGGTCGAACCGGCCGGGCCGGAGAAGCGCCGGATCCAGTACATCCGGACGGTTGGTGGATGCGATAAGAATCACCCCTTCATTGGATTCAAATCCGTCCATTTCCACGAGCAGCTGGTTTAAGGTCTGCTCGCGTTCGTCATGGCCGCCGCCAAGCCCTGCGCCGCGCTGGCGGCCCACCGCATCGATTTCATCGATGAAGATAATGCAGGGGGCGTTTTTTTTGCCCTGGACGAATAGATCCCGCACCCGGGAGGCGCCGACGCCCACAAACATTTCCACGAAATCGGATCCGGAAATGCTGAAAAACGGCACACCGGCTTCCCCGGCGATGGCGCGGGCAAGCAATGTTTTTCCCGTACCCGGGCCGCCCACCATCAACACACCTTTGGGAATACGGCCCCCGAGTTTGGTATACTTTTTGGGGTCTTTTAAAAAATCCACCAGTTCGGCGACCTCTTCCTTGGCTTCATCCACGCCGGCCACGTCATTGAACGTAATTTTTTCCGCCTGGTCGGAGAGCATCCGGGCGCTGCTTTTGCCAAAGGAAAGCGCCTTGCCGCCGCCACCCTGCATCTGCCGCATAAAAAAGATCCATATGGCGATAAGCAGGATCATGGGCAGCCACGATACAAGTACGGACACAAACCATGGGGTCTCCTGCTCGGGTTTGGCCTGGATTGGAACCCCTTTATTTCTGAGGATTTTGATCAGGTCGTTGTCCGGGGGGGCATAAACATTAAACCGGCTGCCCTTGGCATCTGTCACACGCAGATCCTGACCCTGAATGACGACCTGCTTGATCTCGCCGTTATCGACCATGGAAAGAAATTCGGTATAGTTGACCTCTGCCTGCCCGGTCTGCTGCTGGCTGAATATGTTGTAGAGCAGGATCATCATCAGGACGATGACGATCCATAGCGCCAGGTTTTTGTTAAAGTTGTTCAATCGTTTTTACCTCCAGATTTTTTGATGAACTCTAAATCAATCTATTATAAATAATAATGATATTCTTTAGCAACAACGAATTTTTATTAGCCGGCTTTCAATTCGGCTTTAACAAGCCTTTTTGAAGCCGGGGTGACCTTTGCGGCTTCCGCAATCCGGTGGCCGGCTAACCAGATGATCTTGTGCTCAGTTGCCAGCACCGGATAAAACCGACGATCCGGCTGCGGGACTTTGCTGTTGATAAAATAATCCTTTAGCTTCTGGGAGCCTCTCATGCCCAGGGGCACGAATCGATCGCCGGGTCCGGGGTTTCTGATAATCAGCGGAAACCGGAGCCGGTCCAGATCAAAAACCGCAACAGCGGGGGCGGGATCGTCTATATTTAAGCCATCAGCCTCATAGGGGGCTGAAATTGTGATCCTTTTTTGGATTTCCGGAATCCACAGATCAAGGGGCAGATCCGTCGCCTGAATGTGATATTGATACGCCGGCATGGGCGGACCGGGCCTGTCGGTGCGCAAATTTCCGGAGACCTGCCGGATGATCAGCTGATCCCCCTTTTTTTCAACGCGGATGCGGTCGGATAAATCGCTCCAGGCCATTTCACTCGCATTATATATAAGGTCCACGGCGGCATCTATCTGGGCCATCCGGATGCGGCGGAGATCGCCTTTTACCGTTTTAATCCCCGCCCGCATCATGCGCCGCAGGTGGGCCCGATGGCCTCCTTTAAGGCTTGATATGGAAAGGGCCAGTTCTGTTTTATCCTGATAAATGCTTGCCTGGTTCAGGGCTTGAATGGCCAATTCCTTAAGCCAATCGGTTTCGCTTCGGCAGATCTTTGAGAGCCGGTTTAAGCTGTCCGGGAGATTCGGATTAAACTCCTTTTTTAGATAAGGCATCAGGTGATGCCTTATTTTGTTTCGCAAAAATAACGGATCCGCATTTGTCTGATCCGTCACGTATGCAACACGGTTCTCTGCCAGATAGGCTAAAATGTCCTGGCGGCAGACCCGGATTAACGGGCGGATAATTTGATCCCGGGCCGGCGGAATGCCGGCCAAACCGTCAAGCCCTGCCCCCCGCAAAACATTCATCAAAACCTGTTCGGCGTTATCGTCGCGGTGGTGACCAAGGGCGATTTTATCAAACCCGTGGGCAGCCGCGGTTTCCTGAAAGAAATCATATCGCGCCATCCGGCCTGCCTCTTCAAGGGAGCGTTTGTATTTATTTGCCAAATCCCGGATATTTACTTTTTGATAAAAAAAGGGCGTGTTGTAGTGTTTTGCCGTCTCCCGGACGAAACCGGCATCCTCGTCTGATGCCGGCCCCCGGAGCCCGTGGTTCAAATGGGCCACGCCGATGCGGATGTTTAATTGATCGGCCAGGGCCATTAACGCATGCCACAGGCAGATCGAATCCGGCCCGCCGGATACCCCGATTAAGACCTTGTCGCGGGAATCTATCATGCGATGGGCATGGATTGTTCGGCCGATGGTTTGGCGCAACTGATTGGTTGTTGAAATCCGGGGGCACATAATGGGCCTTTATCTTAGCAAATCAATTAAAGAGAATATATACAGCAATTAAGGGGATGGCAATATGCGGATATTAAATTCCCTCTTGAAAAAGCCCTGGTCCGGTCTTATAGTGCTAATTCCTGGCTGTGATAGGCGGGGGGCTAGCGGTACCCTTTTCCCGAAATCCGCTTTATGCGGGGCTGAATTCCCTGCCAAGGGCTTTAAGTGATATCGCGGGGGGTTCTGACCGGCCGCCGCGCAACAGGCGGTTGCGAACCTCGTCAGGTCCGGAAGGAAGCAGCGATAAGCAGCGCAGCCTGTGTCGCGGACCGATCCCGGTCAAGTTACCCCCCGCTTTACACGAAAGCCCGACGCAGGGTTCACAGCCAGGTTCAATCGTGTTTGTTTAATCCTGTGGCACACGCCGGCAAGCCCCCCTGCTTTTCCCCTGCTTAGTCTCTTGACATTCCATTATCGCGTCTTATCTTTTTCACGAAATTACAAATGGATTTAGCATTTTAAATATACTACCGGGGTTATAATCCCAGCTGGTAAATCAGATGAAGCAACATTCATTAAATCGGGGTGATGCAATTGGCTAAAAAATCCGAATCTAAAAAAACCGAGGCGATGGAGAAAAATATGGCAGATGCCAATGTGAATAATTCAAAACAGGGCAGCACGCAGACAGAAGATGAAAATTCGGCAGACGCGGCGGCAGGGGAAGAGGCAGCAGCATCCAAAACGGATTTATCCGAAGACACCACGATTGAGCAGTTAAAATCAGAGCTGGACCAGGTGCGCCAGGAGGCATCGGATGAGCATGACCGGCTGCTCAGGCTGTCTGCTGAATTTGAAAACTATAAAAAGCGGATGGATCGGCAGGCTGAAGAGTTTAAGAAATATGCCAACGAGTCGCTTTTAAAAGAGCTTTTGACCGTGGTGGATAACCTCGAACGGGCGATATCCTCGTCGGATGCCGATAAAGGGGTGAACAGCGAGGCGTGTGTGATCGAAGGCGTTGAAATGACCCTCAACGAAATCCTCAAAATTTTGAAAAAGTTCAATGTTACGCCGATAGAGGCCAAGGGCAAACCCTTTGATCCGGTTTACCACGAAGCCATGATGCAGGAAGAAAGCGATGAATATCCGGAAAACACGGTTATCAATGAGTTTCAAAAAGGATATCTGATTCATGACCGGCTGCTTCGGCCGGCCATGGTGGTGGTTTCTAAACCTAAATCAAAATCTAAAGAATAATTTTATTAAATATAAGTATATCTGAAAATTTATCCTAATTATATAAGGAGGTAAACAAAATGGGGAAGGTAATCGGCATAGATCTCGGTACGACCAATTCCTGTGTAGCGGTTCGAGAACAAAAAGAAACCAATGTGATTACAAATCCTGAGGGCAACCGGACAACCCCGTCGGTGGTTGCGATTTCAGAAGACGGGGAGCGCATGGTTGGCCAGGTGGCCAAACGCCAGGCCATTACTAACCCGGAGAATACGGTATTTGGCGTAAAGCGCCTGATCGGCCGGAAGTTCGATTCCCCTGAGGTCCAGCGCGATATCAAGAATATTCCCTACAAGATTGAAAAAGCAAGCAACGGGGATATCCGGATTAATCTGCGGGGCAAGCAGCACAGTCCGGCGGAAATCTCTTCGTTTATTCTGGCAGATATTAAGGATACGGCGGAGCAATATCTCGGTGAAACGGTAACGGACGCGGTCATCACGGTGCCGGCCTATTTTGACGACAGCCAGCGGCAGGCAACAAAAGACGCCGGTAAAATTGCGGGCTTGAATGTGCAGCGGATAATCAACGAGCCGACAGCCGCTTCGCTGGCCTACGGCCTGGACAAGAAATCCGATGAAAAAATCGCGGTTTTCGATTTGGGCGGCGGCACCTTTGATATCTCCATCTTAGAGATCGGCGACGGGGTCTTCGAAGTCAAGGCCACCCATGGGGACACCCACTTGGGGGGTGACGACTTTGATCTCCGGCTGATCGATTATCTGGCCGATGAGTTCAAGAAAGATGCTGGTATTGATGTGCGCAATGACAAGATGGCGCTTCAGCGGTTAAAGGAAGGTGCGGAAAAAGCCAAAATGGAGCTTTCCACCGCGCTTCAGACCGATGTCAACCTGCCGTTTATCACCGCTGACGCCAATGGGCCCAAGCATTTGAATATCAAGATCACCCGGGCGAAATTCGAGTCCCTGGTGGAAGACTTGTTGAACAATCTGGAAGGCCCCTGCAAGACCGCATTAAATGATGCCGGGCTGAAAGCCGATGAAATCGATGAGGTGATTCTTGTCGGCGGCATGACCCGAATGCCGGCTGTGCAGGAGCGGGTCAAGAATATTTTCGGCAAAGAACCCCACAAGGGCGTTAACCCGGATGAAGTGGTGGCCATCGGCGCAGCCATCCAGGGCGGTGTGTTAAAGGGCGACGTCAAAGATGTGCTGCTTCTCGATGTGACGCCCCTGTCTCTGGGTATTGAAACCCTGGGCGGCGTGATGACCAAGCTGATCGAGAAGAACACCACCATTCCGACCCGAAAGAGCCAGATTTTCTCGACCGCCCAGGACAACCAGCAGGCGGTGACCATCCATGTGCTTCAGGGCGAGCGCGAAATGGCGGCGCACAATAAAACCCTGGGTAGGTTTGAGCTGACGGATATTCCGCCGGCGCCCCGGGGGGTGCCCCAGATTGAGGTGACCTTTGATATTGACGCAAACGGCATTGTGCACGTGTCGGCACAGGACAAGGCCACCGGCAAGGAGCAGTCCATCCGGATTACAGCCTCCAGCGGCCTGTCCCAGGAGGAGATCGATCAGTTGATCAAGGACGCGGAGATGCACGCCGAAGATGACAAGAAGCAGAAAGAGCTGGTGGAAGCCCGGAACAATGCGGATTCTTTGATCTACTCCACGGAAAAATCGCTTAATGAGCTGGGCGATAAGGTGGACGCCGGCACCAAATCCCAGATTGAAGAAATCATCGGCCGGCTCAAGAAGGAAATGGAAGGCGATGATGCGGAGAAGATCAAGAGCATCTCTGAAGAGCTGACCCAGGCCTCCCATAAGCTGGCGGAAACCATGTATCAGCAGGCCTCCCAGAGCGGCGAGCAGCAGGCCGGCGCCGGAGAAGCCGGCGGCGGCGCATCCCAGTCCCAGGGCGGCGGCGCTGAAGATGAGGATGTGGTTGATGCGGATTATGAAGAGGTCAAAGACGACAACAAGTAATTATTAATATAACATCTGAATCCAGAGAAAGCCTCCGGCCAGCGGAAATGCGGGTCGGGGGCTTTTTATTTGTGGCGCCCAGCCCCAAGTGCTCAGATAACGATGCGGCACGGTAAATTCGTTCTGTCTATTTTTCAGGCGGGCACGGTGGCCCGCCCTACGAATGGGGAAAAACCCGATCCATCGTAGGGTCGGCCACCGTGCCGACCTTACATGCGAACAACCCCATGGCTATGGGGTTGTTCGCCAGAAAAAATTCACCGTGTTAGCCGTGGACAATGCGGTTGACTTTTTTGGTTTTTTTGATAGGGGCAATGGGCATTCAAAAGGCTGATAAAGGCACACTGAAACCATCAAATCAGGCGATAATCATATGGTGATCACTGAAATATTGGCCCGTAACGCCCGAATGTATGGGGATGAGGCCGCGCTGGTCGAGCGCGAGCCCGCCACCGGCCATCGCGCTGAAATAACCTGGGCCCAATTTGACGCGCTGGCCAACCAGACCGCCAATGCTCTGCGGCAGCAAGGCGTGGGAAAAGGCGACCGGGTGGTTCAGCTCATGATGAACTGTATTGAGTGGCTGCCGGTCTATTTCGGCATCCTGCGAGCCGGGGCCATCGCCGTTCCCCTTAATTTCCGGTTTGAGGCACCGGATATCAGCCGGTGCGTCCGTCTTTCCGAGGCCCGGGCCCTGATATTCGGTGAAGAATTCATTGAGCGGATTGAATCGGCCAAATCCGAGATGGATCAGTGGGTGGTTTCTTACCTGTTTGTCGGTCCGCCATCCCGGTGCCCCTCATACAGTTTTTTTTATAATGATTTTATATCGTCAGCCGCAAAAGATGCCCCGGATGTGCAGATAAGCCTTTGCGACGGGGCGGGTATCTATTTTACCTCAGGCACCACGGGCAAACCCAAGGGCGTGTATCTGACCCATCGGCATCTGGAGTTTGCCTGTTACGCGGAAAATCGCCATCACAATCAGACCCATGCGGACAATTTCCTCTGCATCCCGCCCCTCTACCATACCGGCGCGAAAATGCACTGGTTCGGCAATCTGATTGTCGGCGCCAGGGCGGTAATCCTGAAGGGCACCAGTCCGGAGGCCATTCTTGAGGCGGTGTCCGAGGAGCAGGTAAGCATTGTCTGGCTGCTGGTGCCCTGGGCCCACGACATACTTGTTGCCATTGAAAGCGAAGCGGTTGATCTCAGCCGGTATCAGCTGGATCAATGGCGGCTGATGCATATCGGCGCTCAGCCGGTGCCGCCCAGCCTGATCCAGAAATGGAAAATGTATTTCCCTCACCATGAATACGACACCAATTACGGGCTAACCGAGGCCACAGGCCCGGGCTGCGTGCATCTGGGGGTGGAGAATTTCCACAAAATCGGATCCATCGGCATTCCGGGGTTTGACTGGGAATGCCGGATTGTTGATGAGCATGGTACGCAGCTTCCTTCCGGGGCGCCGGGGGAATTGCTGCTCCGGGGGCCGGGTGTGATGGTCGGCTATTACCGGAATCCGGATGCCACGGATGCGGTGTTTACGGACGGCTGGCTCCATACGGGCGATATCGCCCGCATGGACGCAGACGGGTTTATCTGGCTGATTGACCGGAAAAAGGATGTGATTATTACCGGCGGGGAAAACATTTTCCCGGTTGAAATTGAAAATTTTTTAATGACCCATGAGGACATACTGGATGCCGGAGTTATCGGCGTGCCGGATATCCGTCTGGGTGAAATTGCGGCGGCGGTCATTGCGCCAAAGCCGGGAAGGCGCCTTTCTGAAGACGACATCCGCCGGTTCTGCGGGGATCTGCCCAAATATATGCGACCGCGGCGGATTTTTTTTGACGATATCCCCCGGAATCCCACCGGAAAGATCGAAAAACCCAGGCTTCGGGCCAAGTATGCCAAAAATGACGGCTAACCGGTATTTTACGATTCTTTCAGCATCGCCCTGGCCATATTAAGGTCATAGGCCTGGCTGGGGTTGAACTTTTTGCCCTTATACATCTCTGCCGCCGCCTCAATGGCGTCATAGGGTACCCATCCGTGCTCTTCCCATAGCTTGGGGTCATCCGCACTCCACAAACGGAAATATATGGTGTGGTTTGCTTCCTTCACATACATCCGCACCCGCTTGTTCTCCGGAAACGGATAGTAGTAGACGCCGTTTTCATCCTTCATAGTATATTAACCTCAAATTTTTTCAGCATATTTTTTAGCCAATCCCCTACCGCATCCCCGGCTGATTTTCAATTGTTTGTTTGGTTCTCTATTCATTTTGGCGAAATTGATCAAGCCGGTCTGCCGGGGGCTGGCCAAAAGGTTTGATTCCGTATTGACTTTTTTCAGAATTGATGCTCTCGTATGCCAATCCTTTTGTATAACCTAAATTGAGCGATTTTCAAGTTTGCCGCAGATACAAAGACGGCTAATTTGTTCTGTATCCAAATCGAAATCCAAATCCAAATCGAAATCGAAATCGCTATCGGGATCGGGATCGGGATCGGGATCGAAAAAAATATGACCCTTGCACGTGAAAAACTGGACGTCTATCGCCTTTCAATAGGCTACGTTGCATGGGTTTACGAGAAGGCCGACAGCCTGAACGGAGTCCATCGGCCCGCCCGGGATCAATGGCTTCGGGCCAGCCAGTCGATACCGCTCAATATCGCCGAAGGTAATGGCAAGTCCGCGGAAGCGGACCGAAGGCGTTATTTCGAAATCGCTCGTGGCTCCGCCCTTGAGTGCGCGGCGATTCAAGATGTGCTGGTTGTCGGCAAGGCGCTGGACAAGATGGAAAGCCGGAACCGCAAGGATGAACTCGACCGTATGGCCGAAATGCTCAGCCGTCTCGGCGAAAGAGGATACCAAGTTCGAGAGGATCAGGAAGTCT
>JBKHAE010000007.1:0-46170 GCA_046543065.1 Desulfobacterales bacterium
ATTGGGGATTGGGGTATACAAATTTAACAGACCACAACACCTAATACCTAATACCTCTGAATCAAAGGAGTCGCGCATGGGCATGAGACAAGTACTGACGCTATTATCGATAATCGGGGGACTGCTCCTGCTTAGCGGGATTGCCGCTTATTCACAGGGGGACATTCTTTTTGTCAAAGACAGCGCCTTTGATGATCCCATGCGTCCGCCCGTGAAGTTCCACCATGATGCACACAATCAGAAGGCGGGCATCAATGAATGCAGCGTTTGCCACCATATGTATGAGGACGGCGAAAAACTCGAATATGAGGCCTCCATCGGTATGGAATGTTCCCAATGCCATCTGTCTCAAAATGATAACTCCAAAATGGATCTGATTCGGGCCTATCACCTGCAATGCAGAGGCTGTCATTTAAAAGAGGCTGCCGGGCCGGTTTTTTGCGGGGAATGCCACCAAAAACCGGATAAACAGGACTAAGCCGCCGAACAGGCGCCGCTTATCCGCGAAACAACAATAAAACGGAGCGTTTCATGGCCAAAAAAATTTTAGTCATCGATGATGATCCATACACCGTGAAGTATTTGGAAACCCTGTTTCAGGACAACGGATATGAGACGTGCAGCGCGGCAAATGGCGTAGAAGGTCACGATGTGGTCAAAGCTGAAAAACCGGATCTGATTACCCTGGATTTGGAAATGAGTCAGGAGTGGGGCACCCGGTTTTACCGGAAACTCTCCAAAGATTCGGAATTCAAAGATATCCCGATTATTGTGATCAGCGGCATGCCCAGCAGCCATCTGGCCATCAAAAAGGTGGCGGCGTATTTCAGCAAACCGTTTGATCCGAATGAAGTTCTAAAAAAAGTTAGAGAAATTATCGGGTAATAAGTGGTTAATGGGTAAATTACTTGATACCCTTCGTGACCGTCTGGCGACCAAGCTGATCGTCTCCGTCGGCATTGTGCTGGCACTCTCCCTGACCGCCTGGACCTGGTTCAATATCCACAATCAGCGGGAAAAGTTGATCCACAACGTCACCCAGGACATTGACCGGCTGAGCAACACCATTAAACTCGGCACGCACTATGCCATGATGTTAAACTCCCGCCCGGATATCACCCAGATCATCAACAACATCGCCCAGCAAAAGGAAATCAAAGCGATCCGGATCTACAACAAGTCCGGAGAAATCAAATTTTCCAACAAGACCGAAGAAATCAACCGGGAAACGGCAATTACCGACGAGGCCTGCCACATATGCCACCGCAGAGATCCGCCCCGGCAGCACCTGACCCTGGATCAGCGCACGCGCATGGTTAAAAGCTCGAATGGCCCCCGCCTGATGGGCATTGTGAGTCCGATCCGCAATGAGCCGGACTGCACCACCGCTGCCTGCCATTTCCATCGTGAGGAGCAGACGGTGCTCGGGGTATTGGATGTTGTGGTGTCGCTGGAAAATACGGATAAATTTATCCTCACCCTGGAAAAGTATACCATCGGGTTTACTGTCATTCTGTTTATAGCCATCGCGCTTATCATCTGGCTGCTTGTCATGCGTTTTGTCAACCAGCCGATACAGAAGCTGATCCGCGGCACCCGACTGATTGCAAAAGGCGATTACCACTCCAAGGTGGATATCCGGCAGTCCGATGAAATGGGCAAACTCGCCCGGGCGGTCAACCAAATGGCCAATGAAATCGACCGGAAACAGGGGGAGGTCAACAAGCAGAAACAGGAGTATCAAAAACTGTTTGAACAGGTGCCCTGCTTTATTACCGTGGTGGACAGAAATTTTCGTCTAAACCAGTTCAACACGGAATTTGCGAAACATTTTGAGCCCAAATTCAATGATTACTGCTATTTCGCCTACAAGGGCCGGAATGAGAAATGCGAATACTGCCCGGTGGAAAAAACCTTTAACGACGGAAAGCCCCATTTCGGCGAGGAAACCGGCATTGACAAATACGGGGAGACCAAGCACTGGATTGTCCGGACCGCCCCGATTACCAATGAGAAAGGGGAAGTGATCGCCGCCATGGAGATGTGCCTGGACATCACCCCCCGAAAACGCCTGGAAGAGCAGCTAAAAACCTCGGAAGAAAAATACTATGCCATATTCAACAACATCCCCAACCCGGTGTTTGTCCTGGATAACAATACACTGGAGATCCTGGACTGCAATGAAAGCGCCGAGGCGCTTTACGGATATACCAAATCCGAACTGATCAGCCGGCCGTTTACCGCGCTTTTCAATGAAAACGAGGTCGAGTACTACCAGGATAAAATCCACAGCTCGGCGGTGATTAACAAGGTCAAGCAATTCCATAAAAACGGGGATCGGCTCTATGTCAATATACGGGTCTCGCCTTCGGAATTTGCCGGTATTAAAGTCTACTTGATCACCACCAGCGACATCACCCAGCGCTTAGAAACCGAACAGCAATTGGTCCAGGCAAGCAAAATGGCCACCCTGGGCGAGATGGCCACCGGCATCGCCCATGAGCTGAATCAGCCGCTTTCAGTCATTAAAACCGCCAGCGGCTTTCTGATGAAAAAGCAGCAGTCCGGAGCTGAACTGGCGGCTTCCACGTTTCAGTCCATGCTTGAAAAAATTGACAGCAACATTGACCGGGCCACCAAGATCATCAACCACATGCGCGACATTGCCCGCAAATCCGATCTGCAGCTTCAGCCCATGCAAATTCAGGATGTCATCACAAAAGCCTACGAGATGTTCCAGCAGCAGTTAAAACTCCGGGAAATCTTGGTTGAATGGGACCTGCCGGAAGACCTGCCCACGATTAACGGTGATCCGGATCGGCTCGAACAGGTGTTTATCAATCTGTTTGTCAATGCCCGGGATGCCATCGAGGAAAAATGGGGGGGCATGGATTATTCGGAAGGTGATAAACTAATCCGGATTTCCGGCAGAACCGAAAACCGCTCGGTTATTATTGAATTCTCTGATACCGGCCCCGGTATCCCCAAAAATATGACCGACCGCATCTTTGAACCCTTTTTCACCACCAAAGAGGCGGGCAAAGGCACGGGGCTTGGGCTCTCCATCAGCTACGGCATCATCCGGGACTGCGGCGGCGATATTTCTGTTGCCCCGAGTGAGGCCGGCGCCCGATTTATTCTTAAATTTCCTGTAAGGCAAGCAAATGAAGAATCCGCCGATTTTAATCGTTGATGATGAACCGGATATCCGGGAGGTTTTGGAAATCACCCTGACCGATGCCGGCTACACCGTTTACACGGCTGAAAGCGGGGCAGCGGCGATGGATATTTTCCGCGAGGTGCAACCGCCGATCGTGCTGACAGACATTAAAATGCCCGGCATGGACGGGATCGAGCTGCTGGAAAAAATTAAAAACGAAAATCCGGAAACCGAAGTGATCATGATCACCGGCCACGGAGACATGGATGTGGCGGTTAAAAGCCTTCACCACGACGCCACGGATTTTATTACCAAGCCCATTAACGACCATGCCATGGAGGCCGCACTCAAAAAGGCCCGGGAGCGGATTGCGGTTCGGGAGAAAATGCGGGAGTATACGGAAAATCTGGAAAACCTGATCCTTGAAAAATCCCAGGAGCTCTCTTCGTCAAACCGGCAGCTTTCAGCCGGCGACAAGGAGGCGGGACTTTCAGATGATACGGTTTTTGATGAGCTGCCCTGTTTTATCGGCATTCTCAATCGCCGGTTCTATTTTACCTCCACCAATCGATGGTTTAAGGAAAACTTCGACAACGAAATTGATAAAAAGCGCTGCTACCAGATTTGCAAACAAGCCTCGGAGCCCTGCAAGGAATGCCCGGCAGCCGCCACTTTTGGAGACGGCCAGCCCCATGAGGCCAAAGCGGATTATACCACGGCCCAGGGCAGAAAATACCCCGTGCTGGTCTGGACCTCACCGATTCGAAATGCCGAAGGTATCATTCAGCGGGTGCTGGTCATGGCAACCCCGATCGATCGGCTGACCGATCTGCAGGATCATTTAAGCTCGCTGGGGCTTATGGTGGGCTCGGTCTCCCACGGATTAAAGGGGTTGCTCACGGGCCTTGACGGCGGGATGTATATGCTGGACTCCGGGCTTGAAAAAGAGGATACCGCCCAGGCCAAAGAGGGCCTCCAGATGGTTAAATCCATGACCGAACGGATCCGCAATATGGTGCTAGACCTATTATTCTATGCCAAAAAGCGGGAACTAAAGACCCAGCCGGTTGATGTAGCGGATTTTGCGAAGGATGTGGCCGAAGTGGTGGCCGCCAAGCTGGAATGGCAGCACATTGAATTTATAAGGAATTTTAAGAACGCCGGGGGAGAATTTAACGTTGACGCCGGCATGCTCCGCTCCGCGCTGGTCAATATCCTGGAAAACGCCATGGACGCCTGCCTGGCGGATAAGGAGCGGGCCTCAAAAATCACCTTTACGGCCGGGACACATGAAAATGAAGTAATTTTTGAAATTGAAGACAACGGCATCGGCATGGATGAGGAAACCCAGAAGAATATCTTCACCCTTTTCTATTCATCCAAAGGCAAACAGGGCACCGGCCTCGGCCTCTTTATCGCCAACAAGGTGGTCACCGAGCACAACGGCAAAATTCAGGTGGAAAGCGAAAAAGGGGAAGGGTCGAAGTTTACCGTCAGGATTCCCAAGTAAAGCATCCCGGCCCAAAGGACCAGGGTTTGGTTAATCCCAAAGGGGTTTGTTTTCTTGAAAGTTCATCGACTTAATGAAATTACAAATAACAAATTACAAAAAACAAACAAATTACAATGACCAAAAACAATTAAGCACCGCCTTGTTTGGAATTTGGTGCTTGAAATTTGGAATTTGTTTGTCATTTGGTGCTTGGAATTTGTGATTTTAGACAAACATTCAAAGGCAGAGCCATATATCTCTGACCTTGCCCAAAGGACCAGGCTTTTCGAGACTGAATAAAAAAACCATCCCCGCCCGATAAATATGGGTACAAGGATGGCTTTGAAAATATAACCATATTAGATTTCTTACATGCCGGGCAGCGCGTCCAGCATCATGCCGTCATCCGAGCCGTTTAACTGAAACCCCACCACGTTCTGGTCCGACATAAATTTTATGTAAGTGCCCGCTGTAATTGAGCCGGCAAAAATGTCCTCCGGCTGATCCACCAATTTTGCATATCCGCCTAATGTGATATCTTTCTGGGAAAGTTTCTCCCCACCATCATCATAAATGCGCAGAGTAATTGTTGCCTCTGTACCTGTCGTATTAACAAAAGCGATTCCGGTCCATCCCTCGTGCTCCAGTTTAGGGAAAACCCCGTTCTGCCGCTGGATATTCACGGTGGAATAGCCGGCAAGCGAGTTGCCGTTGCGGGTGCCGAACAGTTCAAACCCGTTCACCGGCTGGGAGGCGTCAACTTTAAACCAGGCAGTCGCATCAGGCAGTTTTAAAGTCGGTATATCACCGATATATTTGCTCCCTGCCGGTATGCTCTCAGGCGTAATTGCCGGCAAAACCTCACCCGACTCGGTATAAGGGGTAACCGTTAAATTCGCATCTGCACTGTTCATGTTGTAGGCGGCAATACCGGTCCACCATTTATCACTGTCCACATGCGGAAAATAAAGGGTATCCGCCGACTCGTCCTTTAACAAAACCCCGCTTAAGGTCTTTCCCTTGCTAAAGAGCTCGAGGCCGATAACGCCAGCGCCACCGGTAATCACGGCGGATTCAATATCCGGCTGGGGAGTATCCTTGAAAAGCTGGGCGATGGTAAAGCTCTTGTGCTCGCCGGCCGCCCAGTCCTTCTTTTTAACCGCACCGTTGCTGAACGTAAATGTCAGGGTTTTGGTGGAATTGGTCGTATTGACCAGCGCAAGGCCGGTCCACCAGCTGCTGCTTGAGTCGATATGGGGAATATAAATCGCCTCTTTATTGGTCTCCTGAACCGCCGGAACCGCTACCCGGTAAAGCCCTTCCTGGTAGAATTTGGTATATCCGCAGAGACTCGATGAGTTGCTCTCAAAAATCGCGTAGCGGATATCATCCGAATCCTTAAATTCCTCCCCCACAACCCAGGCCTTCCGCCCGTAGGCACCCAATGTCTCGCTTGACTGCGATACGAGATTACCCTTTGGGGTATAGAGCTTAATCTGACCGGACACTGAGGAATTACTTTTGTTTACCAGGCATATCTCCGTTTCCCACTTGCCGCCGCTGTCCACATGCGGAAAATAAAGCTTAGAGGTATAAACAGGCCCCTCAACCGAGCTAATGGATAGCTGCATGGTTTCAGAAGCCGTTGCGCCCTCGTCATCCGTCACCGTCATCTGGATTTCCACATAGCCGTCAATATTCGGCGCTGTAAATGTCGCCGACGCGCCCGTTTCTCCAGCCAGAATGGGATCAATTGCGTTTTTGATATCCTGATTGCCGCTCCATACCTGCCACTGATAAGAGGCAATGCTGCCGTCCTCGTCACTGGAAGCCGAACCGTCAATCGTTACTTCTTCTCCGCCGTTGACACTTTGATAAACTCTGTCAAGGACGGCCTCCGGCGCCACGTTGGTCGTATTGATGCATATTGTGACATCATCTGAATTCTGGTCACCTTCTGCATCTGTTACAGTCAAACGAAACGTCAGGCATTCCTTTTCACCCGTGATATCCGGGGCGGTAAATGTGGCGGTTTTTTTATTGGCGCCTGAGAGTTCGACCGCGGGCGAGCCGTCAGTCTGCTCCCACTTATAAGCAAGTGACCGGTCCAGCGGATCGCTGGAGTCCGATCCGTCAAGGGTGACTGTTTCGCCTTCGTCACAAGTTTGATTTGAACCGGCGTGCGCCACCGGATCCTGGGCCTCTAGCTCAGCTTTACTGATGAAATAGACTTCAACAGTTTTCTTTGAAGTCATTTTAATTTCCGTGGGATTTTTACTTCCAGATAAATCCCCATCCCATCTGTCAAATAGATAGCCGCTTGCTGGAACAGCTTCTATTTTGAGAAGTTTGTTTTCATCATATGATTTGCTGCCTGATTGGGGATTATCATCAACCAAAACCGTCCCTGATCCCGCTTTGACTGACACGGTCAAAGTATGTTTGCACGAGGCTCACCCTGCAGACGCATCCTTTGGCATCATAATCACAAATAATGCTAAGAATAGCCCGATCACTAATCCGAAACGAAAAAAATACCTCAAACATGTGCCCTTTGCCATTTAAAACCCCCTTATATTTTATAAAATATTTGGGGTTATATTAATTAACAATGTTTCGGATTGTCAATCAATAAGACGGTTTCGGGATATTACTCAAAAACTTTATAGAAAAGCGGAGACACTGGAAAGGTTCATCTCAATGGAGAGGTTCCTGGGGTCGATTCCCATGGCAAGGCCCAGAAACTGGGGGAGGTAAAGAATGGGGCGGTGAAGGTCCTGATGGGCGGATCGGGAAATCTGGCTCTGATAGCCCTCGAGATTCATCTGGCACATGGGGCAGACCGTTACGATGGCATCCGCGCCGCTGGCGCCGGAAAGAATGGCGGCCACCATCTCCTGGGCGATCTCCGGCTGGATGTTCATAAGTGACGCCCCGCAGCATTTGGCCCCCATCCGCCAATCGTGGATACTGGCGCCAGTGGCCAGAATCAGTGGTTCCATAGAGGTAGGATCCTCCGGGTCATCAAAGACCGCATAGGGCCGCAGGCACTGGCAGCCGTAATAAGGGGCTACCCGGTAGCGGTCCATGCCTGATTGGATGTGATCGGCCAGACCTTGAGCGCCGATATCGGAAACCAGAACATCCAGCAGGTGCCGGACCCGTTTGGCGCTCTGGAGCTCCAGCCCCTCGGGTTCCAACGCCTGGTTCACCCGTTTTAGTAGATCCGGATGTTTCCGCGTCTCTTCGGCCGCCCGTTTTAAGTTGAGATAGCAGGCGCTGCAGGGGACCAGGATATCCTTTATTGACTCGTCCATGGATTCGGCAATGGCCAGGTTCCGGGCCGGCAGCGCATAGGACAGCAGATCACTTTCCGCCTCGGCCGCGGAGGCCCCGCAGCAGGTCCAACCTTCGATTTCAATCAATTCAATGCCTAAGGCCTGAAAAAGCGCCCGGGTGGAGCGGTCATATTCAAGGGCGGTGCCTTCAAGCGAACATCCCGGATAATACAGGTATTTCATTTCGCTTTCTCCAGTTCTTCCACGCGCCGAAACATTTGATCCAGCGGATGCTCGGGTTTTCTTTTATCCGGAAATATTGAAATTTTGCCCTTCCGCAAGAGCCGGATGCCCAACGGCGTAAATTTTATGGGAATGGCGGGATTTTTCATTAAAATAAAGTAGCGGCGCATGAACTCCATTTCGTTTACCCGGCCGTGCCGGCGCACACTGTCCAGAAAACTCCCGTGGAACCTTGCGCTCGGCCGGTATTCGAAAATATTTTCATGGGCTGCAGCCCGTTTCAAGGCATGCATGGCTTCGGTAAGGGGAAGCCCCCGGGGACATCGCAGGGTGCAGTAATAGCAGGCCGAGCATAGGGCAAAAGTTCGGCTGTGAAACACCTCTTCGGTGTTTCCTGTTAGCACCAGCCGCCAGAGCCGCCTGGGCGTAAAATCCATCAGATGGGCGTTTCTGCACGAGCCCGTGCATGTCCCGCACTGGATGCAGGCCAAAAGCTCTTCCCGTATGGGCGCCAGAATGGCATCCGATATTTCATGGGGCTTTGCGCGCTTGGCTGTTTTCATTTATCACGACCCCCTTTTTACAAGGATTCCATGGCGGCATCGATCATTTCAAACATCTCAAGCTCTGATCCGCTGGATAAAATGGTGGCGCTGTTCGGGCAGACGGCCGCACACGCCCCGCACCCCTGGCATTTAATGGCATGCACGACAATCTCGCCGGTTTCGGGATCAACTGCCCGGGCCCCATAGGGGCATGCCGAAATGCACAATTGACAAGCCGAACAGAGCGAATGGCGGACCACGGCCACCCGCTGCCCGGGATTTACCCGCTGGCGGGAAATCATGCGCACAGCCCGCATGGCCGCGGCTTCAGCAGAAGCCATACTGTCATCAACGGCGCGCGGGGAAAGCGCCAGGCCGCAGGCAAACACCCCGGCCGCCAGGGATTCCACCGGCCGCCATTTAAAATCCGCTTCCTTGAAAAAGCCGTGCGCATCCACACCGGCATCCAGTTCCGGAAGCAGCGCATCCGGCAATACCGGACGAATGCCGGTGGCAAGAAGCAGCAGATCCGCATCAATCTGAACCTCTTGCCCGAGAATGGGGTCCTGGGTCTTGATCTGCACAGCCCCCCCCTCGCCTTCAGCCCCTTCTGGCAGCAAAACCTCAGGCTTGGCATCTGTTGTGTATGGGAAAAAGATCACTCCCTCCTGCCGGGCCCGGGTATAATAGGTTTCGTAAAACCCGGGGGTCATCATATCCCGGTACAGGATATAAACGGATATTTCCGGATTTTCCTGCTTCAGGTAAAGGGCATGTTTTAATGCGGAGATACAGCAGATGCGGCTGCAGTAGTTCCTGGGCGCCTCCCGGCAGTCCGCGCATTGGATCATGGCCACACATGAAAGATTGGCCGGATCGATGTCGCCTTGTGCCCGGGCGGTTTCAAACGCCTTCTGCGTCATCACGGCCCCACTTTTCCCATGGCCGTAGCTCTCGGTCTCCGCCTCAACGCCGCCGGTGGCCAGGATCATGGCGCCGTGGGAAAGCGGATTTTCAGTATCCCCTTCCCTGATTTTGCTCTGAAACCGACCCACTGTTCCTATCGTCTCAGAAACGGATGCATTCAAATGCACGTTAATCAGGGAATGATCATTTACCCGGGCGATTGTTTTTTCAAGCAGCTCACGCACATCCGTCCCATTAATCATGTAGGTGAGCCAATTCAGGTTGCCCCCCAGGTTTTCCGTCTTTTCCACCAGATCCACCTGGAAGCCGTGGTCGGCAATGGATAGCGCCGCGGTCATTCCGGCAATCCCGCCGCCGATTACCAGGGCCGACTGATAAACATCCACATGCGGCGAACCTGTCAAATCCGCCCGCTTTAGCCCGGAAACCGCCATTTTTAGGTTCCGCGCCACATAGCCGGTATTTACGGGCATCTGATCAGCGGCCGCGGAATCCGCGGCAAACCATTCGGCGAGATAAATATCCTTTATCTGAACGGCCGCTTCCGGCAGGCCCGCGGCTTCGGCTATCTCTGCGCGCCGGTGCGCATAAGCATTGGGCGAACAAGTGGCCAAAAGGATCCGGTTTACGGTTTTGTCTTTTATTTCTTCTAAGAACGCCATCCAGCCATCATCCGTACAAAGCTGATCCAGTTCCAGGCACCGTGCAACGGCCGGCTCGGCTTGCATTTGTTCAAACAACGCCCCCATATCAATTATCTTGGGCAGGCGGCCGCCGCAGGTGCACAACACAATCAGAACACTCGGCATTTCCCGGCTGATATCATGACTCTGGCGCTCAGCCGTTTCAACCGCTTCCAGACTGCCCCCGCTCCGATGGATGGCCAGAGCGGCCCCGCAGGCGGCTGCCTGGGCGCGAATCACCGCGTCATTAATATCGGTTAAACCGGATACCGCACCGCCGAGAAAAACCCCGGGCTTTGCGGTTCGGGTAAGGGAAAACGGCCGGGGAGCGAGATAACCCCATTGATTAAGATCCAGCTCCAGCATCTCTGAGAATCTCCCGGCGCTATCCGCCGCCCGCTGGCCCACTGACAACACCACCAGATCGAACCAGCCTTCCTCGGCCCCTTCGGCATCCACATACCGGATCATAAGCTTTGGGCTATCATCATCCGTGCGGCTCACCGAGTGGACCCGGCAGCGCTTAAGCATGACCCCGGCATCCAGCGCCTCATCCAGATACTGCTGGAACGGCTTTTCAAACACCCGCATATCCATATAGAAAATAACCGTTTCCACTTCCCCGCCGCTCATCTCTCGGGCGAGCATCGCCTCCTTTAAAGCGGACATGCAGCAGATGCTGGAGCAGAAATCAGAATCGGTCTGAAGGTCCCTTGAGCCCACGCACTGAATCCAGGCGATTTTTTTGACCGGCTGCCTATCCGACGGCCGCAGGATCTGCCCCCCAAAAGGGCCGGTGCCGCTGATCAGGCGCTCAAACTCCAGGTGGGTGACCACATCCGGGTAAACCCCGTAGCCGAAAACATCCTTTTCATCCGCCGGGTTAAAATAGCGGCAGCCGGCGGAGATGACCACCGCGCCCACGTCAAGGACGCGCTCGGGGCTTCCGTCGCTCTCTTCATAAAGCCGGTAGATCTGGGGCAGGAGCGACGTCTCCTCAAAGGGTTTCACCAGGTAGTCCACCGCCCCGATTTTCATGGACTCCACCGCGGTCTCGATTGTGGCGTAGGCCGTCATCATCACCACCCGGAGCTCCGGCTGCAGGATCAGGGCCTCTTTTAACACATCCACGCCTTCCATACCCGGCATTTTGATATCCAAAAGCATCAAATGAAACGTATCCGCCTTCAGCTTCTCCAGCGCCTCTTCACCGGATTCGGCCATGTCGGCAAAAAACCCTTCATCCGTCAGAAGCGCCCGCAGGGAATCCCGGACGATCAGCTCATCATCCACCACCAGGATCCTGAATTTCTCCCGGTCTGCGGTGGCCATGCGGATCGCCCCGGTGGGACATACCGGCACGCATTCACCGCAGTGGGTGCATGCGGAAAGATCGATCACGTAAGTCCCGGGCAGCATCTGGGGGGCGGGCCGGTATATGGCTTTGCGGGTGGAAAGCCCCGCATTGAAATCATCTTTGACCTTGACCGGACAGGCGGCCGCACAATCCCCGCAGCCCGCGCACCGGTTGGGGTCCACCAGCGCCGGGGGCTGGTGCAGGGTGGCGGAAAAATTTCCCGCTTCACCCGAAATATCCGTTACTTCGGCGGCAGTCAGCACCTCGATGTTGTCATGAAAAAGTCCGCGCCGCAGACATTGCTGAATGGCCTGATCCGGTTCCGCGGCCGGCAGCATTTTGCACATCCCGCACCGGTTGGTCGGAAACTGGCGATCCAGCTGCTCAAGTATCCCGCCGATATGCGGGGCCTTGTCCACCAGGTAGACCTGGTAGCCGGTTTCCGCCAGATCAATGGCCGAGCGGATGCCGCTGATGCCGGCCCCGATAACAAGCGCTGATCCGGATTTAGATGCCATTATATGCCTCCGTTATTTCCCGATGCCCACAATTTCGGAAAACTCCTCTTCCTTGAACACCAGAAGCGGCGGCGCCTCCTCCGGGCTCCGACCGGCCTCATAATCAAATGCCGCCTGGGTGCGATGGGAAACCATCCGAAAAAGCTCGGTTAGGGGGATATCATTGGGGCATGCGTTGGAGCACTGACCGCAGCCCACACATGCGGTGCTCATGTGCGTTAGCCGCGTTATATGATAAAATACGGTGTCCGTGGGCATCTTGAGCGCCCCCTTGCGATCCGCCCACTGGAGGTATTGCATGGGATCATGATCGAACACATCTGTTGTGAATACGCACTCCCGGCAGTAGCAGGCCGGACAGGCCACCCGGCAGTTATAGCAGTTGACGCAGTCCGCCAGGTAGGCGGACAGTTTCTCAATGCTTGACACTGCCGCCGCGGTTTCTTCAAACACCTGATCCCGGGCAGCGATGCGCTCATCAATTAAATTTTTTACCACCGCATCCCGATCCTTTGGCGCCTGGGCGGGGCTGGCGCCGATCTTTTCCAGAATCTCCCGGCCGCGCCCGGTCTTGGCCTGCAGGAAAAGCCCGGCAGCCAGATCCACGCCGTAGAGTCCGATGATAATGTCAGCCGTCTCCGGCACCGGGTGCTCGCAGATCCGGCAGGCACTATTCATAACCGCCGGCTCCGGCGGATCGTTGCCGGAAAGCCTTGCCTTCTGGAAGACGTCACTTGATTTTTCCGGATTTTCCGCGGCAAACTTCGGATAGGAGCGATTGGTCAACGCCCCCAGGCAATCGATACCAATCAGGGTAACCGGTTCGCTCTCGCTCTGATGGAGCTTGACCAATTCCACAAACGCCCGTATTTCACAGGATCGCATCACAGCGGCGATATTTGCATCCAGTCCTTTGCGCGTTAAGCGGGATAAGTTTTTGGCCGAATTCACTGTAAACGCGGGCGCCAGGGGATCGGCATCATCTAAAAACCCGGGCCTGGAGACCAGGGCCGGCATTACCGTATCTTTGGCAGGCAGCCGCCGGGGGACCAGCACCCCGCTGATCCCTTCCAGTTCAAGCACGGATTTTAAAAATCCCCGGATATCGGTAAGAAGCTCATCGCCTTGCCGGTCGATCTTGTACCAATCGCTCATGCCAAATCTCCATACCTGTTCGGGTGAAACCTATATCACCATTTGCTGTTTGCACGCATTCGGTCCGATCTGCTTGATTTGCGACACCATCTCCTTGATGGTATCGGCAAACTGGATGCCGTCGCTGGCCCCGATCCAGGTAAGCCGAAGGCGTTCGGGTTCAAAGCCGAAATTGGGCAAAATCTCCTTTAAAAGCCGCATCCGGCGGCGGGCCTTGAAGTTGCCGTTGATATAATGGCAGTCCCCGGGATGACAGCCGCTCACCAGCACCGCGTCCGCCCCGTCCAGCAGGGCCTTGATGATATACTTGGGATCCACCATGCCGGTGCACATGACCCGGATCAGCCGGACATTCGGCGGATAGGTCAGCCGGGAGGTGCCGGCCAGGTCGGCCGCGGTATATGTGCACCAGTTACAGACGAATGCAATAATGGTGGGTTCAAATTCTTCTTCCATTGGGCCTCCTTAAAATTCACTGGCTCACCGCATAAATCGCATTAAACAGCCCGTCCAGCTCCGACATCACCTGCTTTTCCTTAAAATGCCGGACCTGAGCCGCCCCGCTGGGACATATCGCCGCACAGCTGCCGCAGCCCTTGCATACCGCCTCATTGACCACCGAAATTTTCCGCCGGTCATCGAACTCGATCGCTGAATACGGGCACAGCGCAATACACATCTGGCAGCCGGCGCACAAATCCGGGTCAATCGAAGAGATGGCGGACGGTATCTGAACCTGGCCCCGGGTGGCAAGCGAAAGCGCCTTGGCAGCCGCGCCGGAGGCCTGGGCCACGGTATCGGGGATATCCTTGGGTCCCTGGCATGCCCCGGCAATAAATACGCCGCCCGTGGGGGTATCCAAAGGCCCCAGCTTGGGATGCTCTTCCAGGAAAAAACCGTCCGCCCCGACACTCATGCCGAATGTGCGGCTTACTTCCTGGGCGTCCGGCCGGGCTTCCATGGCCACGCACAGAATCACCATATCCACCGGCACCCGTATGGGGCGGCCGAGCAGGGTGTCCTCGGCGATTGCCACAAGTTTTCCCGCCTCTTCCGGGGTCTTGGCCTCATCGGTGATTTCAGCGACTTTTCCCCGGATAAAGGTTGTGCCCTCTTCCTGGCATTTCCGGTAAAACGCCTCGTAGCCTTTACCGAAACAGCGCTGATCAATGTAGAAATCATAGACCGGGGTATCGTGGCCCACCTTGTCTTTGATCAGGTGGGTAAATTTCAGGGCATACATACAGCAGACCCGGGAGCAGTATTCATGGTAATTGACATCCCGACTGCCGATGCAGTGCAGAATGGCCACGCTCTCCGGTTTTTTGGTGAATTCGCCCTTGTCATCTTTTATCAGGATCTGACCGCCGGTAGGGCCGGTGGCGTTGCTCAGGCGCTCGAATTCAAGCCCCGTATAAACATTCGGATACTTGCCATACCCATAGGGCTTCATGGGGGTGGGGTCCATCAAATCGTAGCCCGTGGCCACAATCAAACTGCCCACTTTGACCTCGCGGATTTCAGGGGCCATCCGGTGATCAATGGCATTGGCCTGGCAGGCGGTAACGCACTGCATGCACTCGCAGCAGCCGCCGCAGTTTAAGCACCTGGCGGCCTCTTTCCGGGCATCGGCGTCCACAAGCCCCGCACTGACCTCGGAAAAAGACTGAATCCGCTCCGGCGCCGCTTGATGTGAAGGCGCACACCGGGATTCCGGCTTCAGGTTCTCGGGTATGGGCTTCCAGTCACTCCCCGGCGCCGGCTCTTTGGCCAGTTCTTCGGCATATGCTGCCAAATCCGCCCCTTGGATATAGCGGTCAATAGCGGCCACTGCCTTGTGGGCCTGAGCCACGGCCTCAATGACCGAGGCCGGCCCGGTCACCGCATCCCCGCTGGCAAACACATAGGGAATTGACGTCTGCAGCGTATTTGGATCAACGATCAGGGTGCCGCGCCGGGAGATCTCGATCTCCGTTTCCTTCAGCTGATCCGCCAGTCCCGTGCTTTGCCCGATGGCCGGGATAACGAGATCACAGGAAATTTCAAATTCAGAGCCTTCCACCGGCACCGGCCGGCGCCGGCCGCTTTGATCCGGCTGGCCGAGCTCGGTCCGGATACATTGCAAGGCGCTTGCCCGGCCGCCCTGCCCGATTATTTGAACCGGCGCGGTGAGATAGTATATGCGCACGCCCTCGGCTTCAGCATCCGTTATTTCTTCCTCATAGGCGGGCATCTCGGCGCGCGATCGCCGATAGACAAGCGACACCGAATCCGCGCCCAGGCGCCTGGCAGCCCGGGCTGCATCCACGGCTACGTTACCGCCGCCGATCACCACCACGGACTCGCCGGTCTCCGGGGCCTCCCCCAGGTTCGCCCGGCGCAGAAATTCAATGGCATCCATAACACCCGTCTCGGTGTCCTCGCCGGCAATCCCCATCTTCATGGGAAAATGCGCGCCAGTGCCCATAAACACCGCGGAAAATCCATCTTTTTTAAGGCTTTCAAATGTAAAATCCCGACCCAGCCACTCTCCGCAGCGGGTCTGGATGCCGGTGTTTAACAAAAAATCAATTTCGCGGTCCAGTATTGCCGGCGGGAGCCGATAGTCCGGAATACCCAATCGCAGCATGCCGCCCAGCACCTCGCGGCCCTCGAAAATGGTGACCTGATATCCTTTCAGCCGCAGGTAGTAGGCAGCGGTCAGCCCGGCCGGACCGGCACCGATCACGGCAATTTTATCCGGCCGATCTTCGATTGCCGGTACGGGCAATTCGGAAAGATCCACCTGATCCGCGGCAAATCGTTTGAGTTCCCGAATGGATACCGCACTGTCCACCTCGGCCCGCCGGCAGACAGACTCGCACGGATGGGGGCATACCCGGCCGAGCACCCCGGGCAGCGGCAGCCTTTCCATAATCAATTGGACCGCCTCACGGTATTTGCCCTGGCCGATTAACTGCACATAGCCCTGCACGTTAATACCGGCCGGACAGGTGGTGGTGCAGGGCGCCCGGTCCATTTTATCGATCACATAGGTAATGGGCACTGCCTGGGGAAATGATCGGTAAATGGCTTTTCGATTGGCAAGCCCTTCATCCCAGCCGCTTGGCATGGAAACCGGGCAGACGCTCATACATTCGCCGCATCCGGTGCACACGCCTTCCACCACATATCTCGGCTTTCGGCGCACAGTCACCGTATAATTGCCGATATAGCCGCTGACCTCTTCGACCTCCGAATAGGAGAGCAGTTCAATATTTTCGTTCTGGGCCACCTCCACCATCTTGGGGGTGCCAATGCAGGCGGCGCAGTCAAGCGTTGGAAAAGTTTTGTCGAACTGGAGCATATGGCCGCCGATGGTGGTATCCTTTTCCACCAGATAAACCTTATGTCCGGCATTGCCCAAATCAAGGGCCGCCTGCATACCGGCAATGCCGCCGCCGACAACCATCACATCCGGATGGACACTCACTTCCCGGGTTTCCAGGGGATAGTGGAACTGCACCCGGTTGACTGCGGCTGCTGCCAGGGTCTTCGCCTTCCGGGTGGCGATATCCGCATCCTCGGTTACCCAGGAAACCTGCTCGCGCACGGAGGCCATCTGAAAATAATACGGATTAAGCCCGGCCCGGCGGCAGGCGCCCTGGAAGGTTTTTTCATGGAGGCGGGGGGAACAGGAGGCCATGACCACCCGATTCAGGCCGTATTCCCGGATATCGGTTTCAATGAGTTCCTGGCCGGGGTCCGAGCACATGAACTTGTAATCCCTTGAAACCACAACGTTTTTTAGGTGGCTGATATACTCGGCAACTTCTTCGACCCGAACTTTGGAGGCAATATTGATGCCGCAGTGACAGATATAGAAACCGACTCTAAGGGTCATTGAACCCTCCTGGCAGAGAGGATGAAGGGGCTGGCAGAACCTGTCCGGTCAATCTGCGCTGTAGCTGCGAAATGTAGGCGATAAGCATCGTATGGATTATCAAAAGCGGCCAACCCCGCTGTTTGAATTGCGATTTTTTTAAGCATATGCCATAAATTCCCATGGGTCAAGAGCAGATCCGCCGGCTAGGTATTTTTCGCCGCAGGCAGCTCCAGTGTAAAGCAGGCTCCCCCGGCAGCTTCATTGGCCGCAGTGATACTGCCCTCATGATGCTTTACAATACCGTAGACCGTGGACAATCCGAGGCCGACGCCGTAGCCCGCATCCTTGGTGGAAAAAAAGGGTTCAAAAATGCGGGGCAGATCCGACTCCGGAATCCCCGGCCCCGAATCCCGAACCCGGATAACCAGCCTATCGCCCGCCTGGCCGGCCTCGGCTGAAATCTCAAGCTTTCCGCCATCCGGCATGGCATCCACGGCATTGAATATGAGATTGATGATGCACTGCTGGAGCTGGTTAAAATCTCCGTAAATGGGAGGGAGATCGTCTGCAATGGAAACCCGGCAGTCGATATGCTGAAGTTTTAATTTATGCTGGGAAAGCAGCACGCAGCGATTCAACAACTCTGATACCTGGATATTTAAAAAAACCGGCTGGGATGTCCGGGCAAATGAAAGCAGGCTGGAGACAATTTTAGAGCACCGGCTGGTCTCGCTTTCAACCAGGGTGAGATACTGCTGGAACTCTTCATGGGTTTTGCCGGAAACCGGCCCCCGATCCAGGATCCGCTTCATGAGGTGCATGTAGTTTAGCATCCCGGAAAGCGGATTATTGATTTCATGGACAATGCTTGCGGCCAGACGACCCAGGGACATCATTTTATCCTGATGCAGAATCCGGCCCTGATCGGCCAGTTCCTGCTCAAGCCGCCGGATTTCGCGAAGATCGCGGAAAAAACAGACCAACCCGGCGTGGCTTGCCGCCTCAAACATCCGGGTGGCAGACACCTGCATGGGTACCCGATCTCCGGATTCTGCCGCCAATTCGGTTTCAAAGAGAAACAGCCGATCCCTGCCGCCATAGCCGGGACCGTCCAGGGCATCAAAAAAGAGCTGATAATTATCTGACGGTAAAACATCCGCGAGGGTTAATGCCTTAAAATCGGTTTCCCGGCTGTAGCCCAGCATCTGCTGGAGGCTTTGATTAAAAATGATGACCTGCCCGGTTTCATCGCAGCCAAGGATGCCGTCCATTGAATATTCGATCAGCTTGTCCCGGAAGACATGGCTGCCAATCAGCTCCTGCAGCGTTTTGGCGTTCTGCTGCTCTAAAAGCGCCGTATATTCGCGAATTTCTTTTTTGGACAGGTACCGGTCTTTGGCACGATTTAAGGCGACCTCCAGGGCGGTTTCATTGATGGGCTTGGTGATAAAATCTGAGGCATCCAGCTGAAGGGCGCGGATCGCCACCTCCATATCGCTGAAGGCGGTTATCACGATCACTTCTATTTCCGGAAACTTGTTTTTTACCTCCTCAAGCACCCGAATCCCATCAATGCCGGGCATGCGGATATCCGTGATCACGATATGCGGCCGGACAGCCTGACAGCGATCCAGTCCGATTTCCCCGTTTTCAGCGGCTTCCACCTGAAATCCGGCGTCTTCGAGAACCACTTGCAGGATTTCCCGGATATCCGCCTCGTCATCAATGACCAGAACCCGCCATTCAGGGGACTGTGCAGTGTTTGGCGGCATGGGGCCCTCTCTTTTGATTTGCATTCGCCATGGCTTTGCGCAAGGGACAAGGTGTAAGGTGTAAGGTGTAAGGTGTAAGGTGCAGGGTGCAGGGTGCAGGGTGCAGGGTTAAATTCCAAATTTCAATATTGCCCAACTCCCTTAGTACCTTAGTGCCTCAGTGCCTTACACAAAACCGTGTATGCTTATCCATGTTTGCTACAAGATACCCTGTTTGTAAATAAAAAATACTGTTTACATCTATTGACAGTGTTATTTATTTTTAGTAATCAAGGTAAAATCTGATTTTCCATAATCCATTGGCATTTCTGGAATTATGACGCCTTGTCCATATAAGTCTCATCACCGGAGGGAATATGCAGCTCAAAAATAAACTCGAGGCCGGGAAATTTGTTCTGCTTGCTGAAATTGAACCGCCAAAAGGTGTGGATGTCACCCATATGCTAAACAGCGCGGGAAAAGTCAAAGAGGAAGTCAGCGCCTTTGTCATCCCGGAGATGAGCAATGCTGTGATGCGGATGAGCGCCCTGGGGGCGGCCATGATGGTTCAGACCAAACGGATGGAGACCATCATGCAGGTCTCATGCCGGGACCGGAACCGCCTTGCCCTTCAGGCCGACCTTCTGGCTGCCTATGCCTGCGGTATCCAGAACATTATGGCGGTCACCGGCGAAGATCCCAGCTATGGGGATCATCATCAGGCCGCAGCCGTCTATGATATTGATATTGATCAGCTTTTGGGCGCCATTGCCGCATTGCAGACGGGAAAAGATATGGCCGGCATTGAACTTGACGGAAAACCCTCGTTTTTTGTCGGCGCTTTTGCCAATGCCGGGCTTTCCGGAAGCGACCTGGACCGGGAAATCAAAGCGGTGAAAGGCAAAATCGATGCCGGTGTCCGATTTTTGATCACCCCGCCGCTTTTTGACACCGAATCGATTCAGCCTTTTATCGAAAAGCTTGCCCGCCCGGACGTGTTTATTATCCCAACGGTAATGCTCTTAAAATCCGTGGGCATGGCCCGCTACATGGCCCGCAACATGTCAAATGTTCATATTCCGGATGAGATGATCAAACGGATCCAGAAAGCGCCGGATAAAGCCCGGGAGTGCACGCGTATTGCCACTGAAACGATAAGGGCGCTTAAATCCAAAGGATTCAACGGCGCCTTGATCGCAACCATCGGCTGGGAAGATAAACTTCCGGAAATCATATACGGAATTAAATAAGCGTTCCCGCAAAAGGGCCGCCGGAAAAATGGATGGCAGAACAATCAGCCGTCAAATAAAGCAGGAGTATCGTTAATGACACAGCATTCGTCAAGCGAGCAATCCCCCCAACCCGTCGGATCTGTAATGGTGGTCGGCGGCGGCATCGCCGGCATGCAGTCCGCCATTGATCTGGCCAATTCCGGATATTACGTCTACCTGCTGGAAAAGTCTTCCGCCATCGGCGGCATGATGTCCCAGCTCGATAAGACATTTCCGACAAACGACTGTGCCATGTGAGTGATCTCGCCGAAACTGGTCGAGGTCGGCCGGCACTTAAACATCGAGCTTAAAACCGGAACGGAAATATTGGGGCTGGAAGGCGAACCGGGCCATTTCAAGGCCCGTATCCGCCAGGAGCCCAGATATATTGATACCGCCAAATGCACCTCCTGCGGGGAGTGCGCCAAGGTCTGCCCCATAGAGCTGCCCAACGAATATGACCAGGGCTTATCCACCCGAAAAGCCATTTACAAGAAATACGCCCAGGCCATTCCCGGGGCATATGCCATCAGCAAACGGGGCACCGCCCCGTGCAAGGCGACCTGCCCGGCGCATGTGAGCATCCAGGGCTATATCGCACTCATCAATGAAGAAAAATACGAGGCGGCGCTGAAACTCTTTAAGCAGGATCACCCCTTTCCCGGCATCTGCGGCCGGGTCTGCCACCATCCCTGCGAGGGCGTCTGCACCCGGGGTGACTATGATGAGCCGATTGCCATCCGGGAGCTTCATCGCTTCCTGGCGGACTGGGAGAACAACCAGGATAAGCTTTTCGTGCCGGAAGTCCCTGAGGAACGAAAAGAAAAAGTGGCGGTGATCGGCGCCGGGCCGGCCGGGCTTTCCGCAGCCTATTTTCTGCGGCGACAGGGCTATTCGGTCACGGTCTTTGAAAAACTGCCCATGGCCGGCGGCATGATGGCTGTGGGCATCCCGGCGTACCGGCTGCCAAGGGATATCCTGGCAAACGAAATCAAAATGATCGAGGACATGGGGGTATCCATTCAGACCGGTGTCTCCTTTGGTGAGGATATTACCCTTGACAGCCTGAAGGCGGATGGGTATTCCGCCGTATTCCTGGGCATCGGCCTGCACAGCAGCCGTAGCTTAGGCATTGAAAACGAGGATGCCGAGGGCGTGCTTCAGGGGGTTGATTTTCTGCGCGATGCGGCCATGGGAAAAGAAACGCCTCTCGGAAACGACGTTCTGGTGATCGGCGGCGGCAACGTGGCCATTGACGTGGCCCTTACCGCCAAGCGCAAAGGCGCGGAAAACGTCAAAATGGTCTGCCTGGAAGCCCGCGAGGAGATGCCCGCCTGGGAGCATGAAATCGAGGAAGCCCTTGAGGGCGAAATTGAAATTGTGAACAGTTTTGGTCCCAAATCCTTTTTCATCGATAAAAACAACCGGTTCTCCGGAATCGAGTTTAAAACCTGCACGGCCGTGTTTGACGAAAACGGCCGGTTTTCGCCCCGATTTGATGAGGATGCCTGCCAGTCCTTTTTCGGGGATACGGTCATCATCGCCATCGGCCAAAAGGCGGAGCTCTCCGGCATCACCGATCAAAATATTGCCATTTCCAAACCCGGCGGCCTGGAGGCTGACCCGGTCACCCTTCAGTCCCCTATTGAATGGGTTTTTGCCGGCGGGGACGCTTTTTACGGCCCCAAATCCGTGGTGGATGCGGTGGGCTGCGGCCGGGAAGCGGCTGAGAGCATTCATCGCTACATCAACGGCCTGGATCTTTACGAGAACCGGGAGAAAGACTGGACGTATGAAAAGCCGGATGTGATCGGCGAACCCCATAAGCCTCGCGTGCCGGTGCGCTGCCTGGATCCTGAGGCCCGGGAATGCAATTTCCTGGAAGTCTCCTTTGGCTACGATGAATCCGAGGCCCGGATCGAGGCTGATCGGTGTCTTAAATGCGGCATCTGCTCGGAATGCTATCAATGTGTGGACGCTTGCCTGGCCGAAGCCATCGATCACAGCCAGACGGTTCTGGAAGAAGACCTGGACGTGGGATCTGTGATACTGTGCCCGGGAAATGATGTGTTTGATCCCTCGACCCTGGAGGATATCTACCACTACCAGAGCAGTCCCAATGTGGTCACCAGCCTTGAATTCGAGCGGTTTTTAAGCGCCTCGGGACCCACCATGGGCCATCTGGTCAGGCCTTCGGACCACACGGAGCCCAAGCGCATCGCCTGGCTTCAGTGCATCGGAAGTCGGGACACCAACCGCTGCGGCAACGGTTACTGCTCATCGGTCTGCTGCATGTATGCGGTCAAGGAAGCCATGATTGCCAAGGAGCATTCCAAGGATGAACTAGAGGCGGTGATCTTTAATATGGACATCCGGACCTTTGGCAAAGATTATGAAAAATATTATTTACGGGCCAGGGATGAGGCCGGCGTCCGATTTGAAAAAGCCCGGGTGCATACCATTGATGAAATCCGGGAGACTGGCAATCTTCGACTCCGATATGCCACGGAAAACGGGGAACTGGCGGAGGAGGAATTCGATATGGTGGTCCTGTCCGTGGGCCTTCAGGTCTCGGAATCGACCATTGAAAACGCCCGCCGCTTGGGCGTTGAGCTGGATCGGTATAACTTTGCGGTCACCTCCCCCTTTGAGCCGGTCTCCACCAGCCGGGCGGGCGTGTTTGCCTGCGGGGTCTTCCAGGGGCCCAAGGACATCCCGAGTTCGGTCACCGAGGCCAGTGCAGCCGCCTGCGCCGCCGGCAGAAACCTTGCCGAGGGCCGATTTACAAAAACAAAAGCAGTTGAAATCCCCGAGGAAATTGATGTGGCAGGCCAGGAGCCGCGCATCGGAGTGTTTGTCTGCGACTGCGGCATCAATATTGCCGGGGTCGTGGATGTACCGGCGGTTCGAGAATATGCTGAATCCCTGCCGTACGTGGTCTATGCGGGGGAGAATCTCTTTACCTGCAGCCAGGATGCCCAGGACCAGATGAAGGAGACGTTGAAGGAGCACAATATCAACCGCGTGGTGGTTTCCTCCTGCACGCCGAAAACCCATGAACCGATATTCATGGACACGCTCGAAAAATGCGGCATCAACAAGTACCTGTTTGAAATGGCCAATATTCGGAACCAGGACTCCTGGGTGCATGCGGATAATCCGGAAAAAGCCACGCAAAAGGCCAAGGAACTGGTGCGTATGTCTGTTGCCCGGGCCGCCTCACTAATGCCGCTAAAAGAGCGGCAAATCCCCGTGACCCGGCGGGGGCTGGTGATTGGCGGCGGGGTCGCCGGCATGAATGCCGCATTGGGAATTGCCGACCAGGGCTACGAGGTAGTGCTGGTGGAAAAGGAGGCGGAACTGGGAGGCCTGGCTAACCGGCTGACCCAAACCATTGAAGGCGGGGACATCCCGGCCTATATCGCCGATTTAAGTCAGCGGGTCAAAAATCATCAAAACATCCAGGTGCTCACAAACTCCCTGGTTGTTGACTTCTCCGGCTTCAAGGGCAACTTCAAAACTGAGGTCCTTGTCGGGCCGGGGATGTATGAACGTAAAATCGATCACGGCGTATTGATCCTGGCCACCGGCGCAGACGAATATCAGCCCGGGGAATACCTTTACGGTGAGAACCCGCATGTGGCGACCCAGATTGAACTGGGCGCAAAGCTTGAGGAAGCGGGCGCTGCCGACAACCTCGACCAGGTGGTGATGATCCAGTGCGTGGGCTCCCGAAACGAAGAAAACCCCAACTGCTCGCGCATCTGCTGCCAGAGTGCGATTAAAAACGCCATTCACATCAAAAAGTTAAATCCCGACACCCAGGTCTATATCCTTTACCGGGATATCCGGACTTACGGACTGCTGGAGGATTATTATACCGAGGCCAGAAAACTGGGGGTGATCTTCTCACGGTTTGAGCCGGAAAATCCGCCCCAGGTGGCATCCCTGGATAATGGCGTATCGGTGACTTTCCATGACCATATTCTGGACCGGGAACTTACCGTGGATGCCGATTTGCTGGCCCTTAGCACCGGCATGCGGGCGGCGGACACGGAGGAGCTTGCCTCGATCATGAAACTTGGCAGAAACCCGGAAAACTATTTCATTGAAGCCCATGTAAAGCTCCGGCCGGTGGATCTGGGAACAGAAGGCATATTCGTCTGCGGCACGGCCCACAGTCCCAAATTGATTTCCGAATCCATTTCCCAGGCATATGCCGCAGCCTCCCGGGCCGCCACATTCCTTGCCCAGCCCAGTCTGACACTGTCTGCGGTAACCGCCAGGGTGGACCCGGATAAATGCGCCGCCTGCCTGATATGCGTGCGCACCTGCCCCTACGGGGTGCCGCGGATTAACGCGGAAGGGGTCAGCGAAATCGATGACGCCCTGTGCCAGGGATGCGGCGCCTGTGCTGCGGAATGCCCGGCCAAGGCGATTGAACTGTCCTGGTACGAAGACCAGCAGCTCCTTACCAAAGTTGATGCATTACTGGAGGATATTCTATGACCGAAGATTTTGAACCGATTATTGTTGCCTTCTGCTGCAACTACTGAGGGTATCCCGCTGCGGACCTGGCAGGTTCGATGCGACTGAGTTACCCGACCGGCATCCGGATCATCCGGGTGCCCTGCTCCGGTAAGGTGGATATCATCCATATCCTCCGGGCGCTTGAAAAGGGTGCAGACGGGGTTTGCGTGTTTAGCTGCATGGATGGCGACTGTCATTTTAAAACCGGCAATTTCAGGGCGCGAAAGCGGGTGGAGCAGGCCCAGAAACTGCTGGATACCATCGGCACCGGCGGCGAACGGGTGCAGATGTACAGCCTCGGTTCCGGCGATGGGCCGCCTTTTGCCAAATACGCCGCGGAGATGTATGAAAAAGTCAAGGCGCTGGGTCCCAACCCGATTAAAAAACATAAGCAGAAACAAGATGCTGCATGAATTATAAATAGTGAGGTTAACTCATGATTGTCGCGGATAAAAAACCGATTGAAGAAATTATTGAACAAATCAAGGACTGCGGAAAAATCCTGATTCTGGGCTGCAATGAGTGTGTTACGGTCTGTGAGGCCGGCGGTAAAAAGGAAGTCGGGGTTCTGGCCTCCGCCCTGCGCATGTATTTTTTGAACCAGGGCAAAGAGACTAAAATTGATGAAATCACGCTGGAGCGGCAGTGTGATCATGAATACCTGGAAGAAATCCGGGATGTGGCGGACCAGTATGACGCCATCGTATCTCTGGCCTGCGGTGTCGGGGTTCAGTTTTTGGCTGAAAAATACCATTCCCAGCGCGTTTACCCGGGGGTCAACACTTGCTTTTTGGGGGCCACGGAACAGCGCGGGCTTTGGACCGAGCGATGCCAGGCCTGCGGCACCTGCATTCTGGCCTATACCGCCGGTATCTGCCCGATTTCCCGCTGCGCCAAACGGCTTTTAAACGGCCCCTGCGGCGGCTCCTCAGACGGCAAATGCGAAATCAATAAAGAACTGGACTGTGCCTGGCAGCTGATCATTGATCGGTTAAAAGCCTTGGACAGACTTGAGGATTATGAAAAACTGTTTGAAATAAAGGACTGGTCGACAGACAGGGCCGGCGGGCCCCGCAAAGTGGTCAGGGAGGATGTACAGATATGAGCGATACAGCGCGGAGCAAACTGCAGCGGATCCTATCACAAGGCCATCTGGCCGTCACCTCTGAATGCGGACCGCCCCGCGGCAGTGATCCGGAAGCCATCAAAAAAAAGGCGGAAATGATTAAGGACCATGTGGATGCGGTCAACATAACGGACAACCAGACCTCAGTGACCCGGCTCTGCAGCCTGGCGGCCTGCATCCATTTGAAACTCATGGGCGTTGAGCCGGTTCTTCAGATGGTTACCCGGGACAGAAACCGGATCGCCATTCAAAGCGATATTTTGGGGGCCGCCTCTTTTGACATCCCCAACATGCTATGCCTCTCCGGGGATCACCAGTGTTTTGGTGACAGCGCGCAGGGCCAGAATGTCCATGACCTGGATTCCATGCAGTTGATTCAAACCGTCCGAATGATGCGGGATGAGGGAAAATTTCTGGGGGGCGCTGAGATCAAGCGGCCGCCGAACATGTTTGTCGGAGCGGCGGCCAACCCATTTGCCGATCCCTTTGAAATCCGGGTGCCGCGCCTTGCCAAAAAAGTGGCGGCCGGCGCGGAATTTATCCAGACCCAGTGCATCTATAACCTGGACAAATTCGAAGAATGGATGAAAGGCGTGGTCGACCGGGGGCTTCATGAAAAGGTGTATATTCTGGCCGGTGTGACCCCGTTTAAATCCGCCGGCATGGCCAAATTCATGAAAAACCGGGTGCCGGGCATGGACGTGCCCGATGAGGTGGTCAAGCGCATGGCGGATACCCCGAAGGAGAAGCAGGCCGAGGAGGGTATCAACATCTGTGTGGAGAGCATCGAACGTCTGAAAGAGGTTGAAGGGGTCCGCGGATTTCACATCATGGCCATTGAGTGGGAGGAGAAGGTGCCGGAAATCGTTGAGCGCGCCGGATTGCACCCCCGGCCACAAATTGATTGATTCATCGCCCGAGATTATATAGAATATACTCAAAACAGTACAAAACAGTAAACCAGCGGCCCGAGGTATCCATCCCCGACATCTGGTGCGAAAAGGAGGGAAAAGATGTCCGATAAAAAAAGAATTCTTGTTGTTGATGATGAACCGGATTTTGTCTCGATTGTGAAAAAGAACCTCGAAAAAGCGGGCTTTGACGTAGAAGTGGCCTATGACGGTGTGGAAGGCATGGAAAAAGTTCAGGCAAACCCGCCGGATGCGATTGTTCTGGATGTGATGATGCCTGAAAAAGACGGGTATAAGGTCTGCTCGGAGCTCAAACGGGATGAGAAATATGCCGATATACCGATTCTGCTGTTAACTGCCGTGGCGGATCATGTCTCCTCCACCCGTTACTCCCACTATGACGGCATGAGCACCGAAGCCGACGACTACCTTCCCAAACCCGCGTCCGCCGATGATATCCTGGATTCTGTGAAAAGCCTGCTGAACATGACCTGATCATATCATGCCGGCCATTCACAAATGCACCAATAATCAATCGCTGCCGCTGGAGACACTGCCGATCAGGGTGACCCAGCGGCTTTATCTTTTTTATGAAGGGATCTAACAGCGCCGCTCTGCCCGCTTATCAGCCTATGCCCACGCCAAACAGTCCATACCACCGCGTGTTTTGTATCATCAGCGATGAACGGGTATTTGCCTCTAAATCGCCGGCGGTATTTAACCGGGTAATGACCAAGGCCGGGATCAACGGGACCTATGTGCCTTTTCAAGTGAGCCCCAAATCCCTCGGGGACGCCGTTCGAAGCCTTAGAACGCTGAATATTGCCGGCGCCAATATTGCCGTACCCTACAAGGAGGCGGTAATCCCCTATGTGGATGTGCTCTCCGAGAGCGCCAATATTATCGGGGCGGTCAATACCATTGCCATGGCCGGCGATCAGCTGAAAGGCTATAACACCAATGCCATCGGCATCATGGACGCCCTGGAGGATCTCGATTTTAACCCGGCCGGCAAGAAGGCGTTAATCCTGGGCGCCGGGGGGGCGGCCAGGGCGGTGGCCTTTGTCTTGAACTGGCTGAAGGCGGAAACCATATACATTGCCGGCAGAAATGCCCCCAAAACCCGAAATGTGGCCAGCCGTGTGCGCGGGGTGCCGCTTTCATTTGAAGACCTGGCCACTGATGAGTTCCCGGCCCAGATCCTGGTCAATGCCACCACCGTCTCCAGTACGGCGGAATCCAGCGATATGGCGGATTTATCCCAAAAGCTGAATATCCCGGGCGGGGAACTGATCTTTGACCTAAACTATGGCCGGCAGCCAAATATCTGGCAAGCTCTGGCCGAAAGCCAGGGCCTTCGGTTTATGGACGGTCTGCCTACCCTGATCCATCAGGCCCGTAACAGCCTGGCCCTCTGGACCAACATTGATGTGAGTGTCGAGGATTTTAGAAATGCACTGACTGACTAGCCGCGTCCGCATCGGTCTCGGCCGGTGTTTCCAAAGGCAGGTATACGGTAAAAGTGGAACCGCTCCCCGGCTCACTGTCAATCTCGATTTTTCCGCCCATACTATCCACCAGCCCTTTCACAATGGGCAGCCCAAGTCCGGTGCCCGTGATTTGGCGGGTATGCTTATCCTTCACCCGGTAAAATCGCTCAAAAATTTTGTCCTGATGCCGCTTTTCAATGCCAAAGCCGGTGTCTGAAACCGCCACTCTGATCTGTTTGTCCACGGTTTCCACCGTAACGGTGATTTCCCCGCCCGAGGGCGTGTAATTGATGGCATTGGTGACCAAATTGCCGAAAATGCTCTCCAGGGCCATGGGATCCGCCGTTATCTCCGGGATGGGCGAATCCCCCGTATTAAATGTCAGGGTCTGGCCTTTGCCGTCTGCCCGGCTCTTCATGAAATCAACAATGCTTGAGAGAAGTTCCGTAATCCGGACCGGCTTTTTATTTTCCGTCAGCGAACCGGCCTCGATTCGGGATAAATCGAGCAAATCGCCGATTAATGAAATCAGGGCGTTGGTTTTTTCCTTGGCCCGTTCGATAAGGTCCTGGTCAACCTCGGACTCCTCTGAGGTCATGTCTTTTAGCACGGTGGCCAGCTGCTCGTGAATGGTGGACAATGGCGAGCGGAGTTCATGGGAGACTTTGGCCACAAACTCGGATTTTAGCTGATCGAGCATTTTAAGACTTGTAATATTGGAGAGGGTGACCACCGCGCCGATGCAATCGTTTTTTTCATTCATCACCGGCCGGCCCCGGGCCAGCAGGTATTTATTATCCCCCACGCATAGCTCATAGCTCGGGACCTCACCATCCAGACTGTATTCGCCGGTGGAAAGCTGCCGCACAAACTGGCAGAACCCGTCATCTGTCACGCAGGCATCAATTGACTCGCCCGCTTCCGGGTCTTTTGCAAGTTCCAGGCTTTGCAGAAAGGCCGGGTTTTTTAACACTACCTCGCCGTCCGGATTGGTAACCACCACCCCGATGGGCAGGGATTCGATGATGGTCCGGGTCCGGCTTTTCTCCCGGTCCAGATCCATCAAGGTCCGCGCCCGTTCCGCCTGAAGCGCTTCGGCTTCCCGGGAGAGCCTTATTTTCTCGATGGCCCGGTTGACCACGATCTTTAGATGATCCGGCTCAAAGGGCTTGGGGATAAAATCATAGGCCCCCTGCTTCATGGCATTGATGGCGGTTTCAATGGTGGCGTAGCCGGTAATAATGATCGCTACAATCCGATCGTCAATTTCGCGAATCCGCTGGTGAAGCTCCATGCCATCCATGCCGGGCATTTTCAAATCCAGAATGGCAATTGAAACAGGCTCGGTCTTTAAAATATCAAGGGCTTCTTCCCCGTTTTTGGCGGTTAAAACCTTATTGCCCATCCGTGAGAGGACCCGCTCCACACCTTCCCGGATGCTTCGCTCATCATCGACCACCAGAATAT
This sequence comes from Desulfobacterales bacterium, assembly GCA_046543065.1. Classification (GTDB taxonomy): domain Bacteria; phylum Desulfobacterota; class Desulfobacteria; order Desulfobacterales; family Desulfosalsimonadaceae; genus M55B175. Next base: position 29,770 of record JBKHAE010000007.1, read on the forward strand.
TATATTGATCCGCTGAATCAGCCAATTTTGTCCTCACTCTCATCCATTTCCGCTGCCGGAAGTTCAATATGAAATGTAGCCCCCTTACCCACTTCGCTTTCCGCCCAAATCTTGCCGCCATGACTCTCAAGAATCCCGTAGACCATGCTCAAGCCCAGGCCGGTCCCTTTTCCCTGGTCCTTGGTGGTATAAAAAGGCTCGAAAATATGGGGCAGAACATCTTCGGGGATCCCCGGCCCGGTATCCGCAATTGAGACGCGAACCGTTTGGTTTTGGGCAGAATACCTGGTTCGGATGCTCAAAATGCCGCTGCCTTCCATGGCATCCGCGGCATTTAGCACAATGTTCATGATCACGTGATTTAACTGCTGAACATCACCGCTCACAAGGGGTAAATTCTCAGCAAGGGATTCCTCGATTTTAATATTGTGAAAAATCGATTGATTCTCCAACAGAAATATGGTGCGGGAGACGATTTCATTAATATCCTGGGGCTGCATTTCCTGACTGGTCTGGCGGGCGAACTCGAGCAGTTCCTTGACCGTCTCCTTAGCCCGTTCCGAATCATCCAGCACGCGTTTTAAGTCTTCCATGGCCTCAGGGGGCAGGTCATATTCCTCCATGACCAGTTTGGTATAAAGGATGATGCCGCTTAAGGGATTGTTTAACTGATGGGCCACGCCTGCCGCCATTTTGCCGAGAGAGGCCATTTTCTCCGCCTGAAGGAGCTGCACCTGGGTTTTTTCCAGTTCCTTCTGCATTCGGATTTCATCCCGGCGGTCATGGAAAAACCCGATGGTGGCTACCTGCTCCCCATTGGCATCATAGACGATGGAGGCGTTCAGACTGATGGGAATGATTTCGCCATTTTTATGCTGGCCGTTTATGTGGTAGGATTTTAATTTTCCGACCCCGCCGTACTCCTCGCTCAAAAGCATCCGCATCACCTCCCGGGCCCCGTCGCCTGGATAGACATCCCGGATGGTGATTTCATTCATCGCCTCTTCCTTCGTATAGCCTGTAATTTGTTCCGCCGCCTCATTAAATATCAGTATCCGGCCCTTGGTGTCCGCCGCGATGACCGCATCTACCGCACTGTTAAGGAGGTTTCTTAAAAAGGCATTGGATTCAAGCCGTTTTTCCTCCATATGCTTTAATGCCGGCAAATCAAAATCCAGCATGACCATGAATTCCACCTCATCCCCCTGGATAACGGGATAGGAAAACAAACACAGGTTCTCATCAAAATTAAATGAATTGTCGATATGATCATATCGAAGTGATGCTTCACCGGTACGCCTCACTTCATCCGCCGGACAATGGAGACAGGGACGATCCCAGCCGAGCAGGGCCTTATAGCAGGTCCGGCCGATCAAAGACTCGCGCGGATTGCTTTGCAGGGCGGTTGCGTTCGCCGCCAAGATCGTGTGATCCGTGGAAATAATGATAATTTTTCGGTTGAACGCGTCAATGGCGTCCAGCAGATATTTTTTCTCTTCTTCCGTGCGATTGGCCACCATATTAAAGTCCGGAACGGTAAAGGGTTGACGAATATGTAGTGAAAGTACCTGATGAAACACTGTTAGTCAAGGAGAACCCTGTCCATGAAAGCCCCATCAAGGCATGCCCGGCGTCTGCCCACCGGCAGTGCCGGCAGCGGCATATTTATGTTGCAAGGACTTTTAAAGACATGATATCCCGGTTGGCAATACCTTATGATCAGACAGGCCATGATTTCCCAAAAATGCAGAAATTTTTATTTGCCCTATATAATGCGGGATGGCGGCTGGCCCGACCGCTACTTAAACTAAACCCCCGTCTGAAAGACGGATATGCCGAACGTATGCTTAATCCCGCCCCGCCCGGCCCGGTGGATATCTGGATTCAGGCGGCATCGGCCGGTGAAGCCTATCTAACCGAGACCCTGATAAAGGCGCTGCCCGGCATCCGGCCGCTGGACATAAGGGTCAGCACCAATACGCGGCAGGGTATGGAAATTCTGGAAAAAGCCATTCCGGTCATCCGCGAAAAACGGCCGGAGCTAAATATCCAGGCCGCCTATTTCCCTTTTGACCAGCCTTCTATTATGGATGCGGCTGTCCGGCAAATCGATCCGAAGACTATGGTGCTGCTGGAGACCGAATTGTGGCCGGGGCTTTTATACGCATTGCACAAATACGACAGCCAGATCCTTATCATCAATGCCCGGATGACCGCAAAGAGCTTGAAGCGCTATCTGATGATTCCCGACTTGTGGCGCGCATTGGCCCCGGATCGGGTGCTCGCCATCTCCCGGGTGGATGCGGCCCGATTCGCCGAACTCTTCGGCCGGGATATTGTCGATGTTATGCCGAATATCAAGTTTGACCGGGTCCAACTGGATGAAGCATCCGATAAGAAATCCGCTGAACTATCCCATTTGCTTCCCGCCAATGCCCCATTTTTGGTATTGGGCTCTATCCGGCAGGAAGAAGAGGCGGATATCATAAAAATAATCGAGGAACTGAGCCGGCGGTTCCCGGATCTGGTGATCGGCATTTTCCCCCGCCACATGCACCGGCTTACGGCATGGGCGCAATACCTGAAAAAACTGCAAAGGCCCTGGGTTCGCCGGTCCTCCCTTGGCGCTGAGGCGGCCAAGCCCGGCACGATTATCCTGTGGGATGCCTTTGGGGAATTAAATGCCGCCTATGCCAGGGCCACGGCTGTTTTTGTGGGCGGAAGCCTTGCGCCCTTGGGCGGCCAGAACTTTCTGGAACCTTTGATCCATGGCGTGATTCCGGTGATTGGGCCGTCCTGGGAAAATTTTGCCTGGATCGGGCCAAGTGTTTTTACCCGGGGCCTGGTGCATAAAACGCCGCACCGGCAGGCTGCTGCCAACGCATTGATGCGGCTGGTGGCCCATCCTGAGCCAAGGGGAAAAATCCGGGCCATGGCCGCAGATTATATCAAAACGCGGCAGGGCGGCAGTGAACAGGCCGGCCGGGTGATCATGCAAACCCTTAAAAACAAAAATTCGCGGAGCCACTAAAAAATGACAGAAAAGCCGGCCTGCTATGGTATTATCCCGGCAAGGTATGACTCCAGCCGGTTTCCGGGAAAGCCCCTGGCAGATATCTGCGGAAAGCCCATGTTCTGGCATGTCTATTCGCGGGCAAAAAAATGCCCTGATATCACGGATGTCTATCTGGCAACAGATGATGAACGGATTGCCGGGGCGGCTGAAAATTGGGGCGTGCCGGTGGTGCTCACCCGCCCGGATCATCCCAGCGGAACAGATCGGGTGTATGAGGCGGCAACAAAATCAAACATTCCGGCCGGGGATGTGGTAATCAACATCCAGGGAGATGAGCCGGTTTTGAACCCCTTGATGCTTGCCGAACTGGTCCGGCCCTTTGAAGACCCCAAAATCTTTGTCACCACCCCGGCCCGCGAGATGGCCCCGGAAGCCGCCGAAAGTCCGGATCGGGTCAAGGTTGTGTTTTCCCATGACAACGACGCCCTTTATTTCTCCCGGGCCCGCATCCCGTTTCCCCGGGAAGGGGGGCAGACCCGATTTTACGGCCATATCGGCATGTATGCCTTCCGCATGGCGGCCCTGGAAAAATTCGTTGCCCTTCCGCCCGGCCGGCTGGAAAGCATTGAAAAACTTGAGCAGCTGCGGCTGCTTGAAAACAATATTCCGATTCGTATCGTAATAACTGAATATGAGAGTCTAAGCGTGGACCGGCCTGAAGATTTGGAACCGGTCATCCGTTACCTGACAAAACTTTCGGCGCAAACCCCTAAAACGCCATTTTAAGGAGAGCATATGGCATTTCATCAGATTAATGAGTTCTTTAACAGCCGAAAGGTGCGAAAAACTTTTCTAAAACTCAGATACCCGCTGTTTCTGGTGCTGCTTGGGCTTCTGCTCACCCAACTCAAACCCCAATGGTTTATCCCCGGCCTGATTGTATCCATACTTGGCGAAATCATTCAGGTGTGGTGTTTTTCAACCATTAAGACCCAGAAGCAGCTGACCCGGGTCGGGCCTTATATGTTTGTCAGGAATCCCATGTATATCGGCCGCTTTTTTCTTATCTTCGGCATCCTGATGATGACCGGCAATATCTGGATATTGATCGCCTACACCATCCTTTACTATTTCTACATGGTCAACCGCGTCCGGCGGGAAGAAAAAAAGCTTGGCGAAATCTTCGGCAAGGAATATGAGACCTACTGCCGCACGGTTAACCGCTATGTCCCGGGCTTTAAAAACATTAACCCGCAGAAACTGCTGGCCGTCTCATCCATGAGTTTTTTTCAGAATAATGCCCATTGGAACATCCTGCTGGTCCTGATCTGCTATATTATTCTGTTTTGCGCGACATTTGTCTGGCCGATCGGCTGACTGGGCAGGGAAAAACGGTCAGGACCGGGGAGCTTTGCGGGTGCCCAGGGGATAGCCCCGGAGCACCCATAGAAACCGTTTTTTATCAAATTCCGCAAGCCTCTGCTTCCGCGCCGCATCCATGGTTTCGGGCTTTTTGAGCTGCCACAGCTTATAGACGCCGGACAAATCGATTTCTTTTAAAAGATCATGAAGATTCCGGGGGAGCCGGTCCAGATTCAGACTGGACTGAAAATCAAGGAGTACCGGCCGGCCGCCATCGGTGATTAATACGTTGCGCCGGTTTCTGATATCAAGGTGCACCATATTCCGTTCATGCATTGCCTCCACCACTTGCTCAAGCTCCTTGAAAAAGGCCGCATCAATCATTTCGGCCGGGGTATCGCGAAGCGTGCTGCCGGGGATGTAGCGATACCCAAGGGCATAGTCATCCAGCATAAAAGGGGATTCCGGAATTCCCGGAATCCCGGACAGGGTATAGAGGGCGCGGAATTCCCGCTGGATTAAAAATCGTCCCCATGTTTTGCGAACCATCGGGCCGCAAGGCAGAAAATCCTTGACCACCCACGCCCTATCTTTTGTCTGATACAGATAAAGGTCCGCATTGGCCCATCTGCCCTTGCGCAGCACGCTGCACCCGTCTGTAGCTAAATCCTCTCGAATCAAGGGCTGATTCATGATGCATCCTTTTGACGACTAAAAGGCCGGGAATTCAAAGAATTATTGATAACCCCCCACAATGCATCCCGGTCAGGTCCAAAATCCATATAAATGCCGATAATTATGAGATCCACCGGCGCTTGCAAACCGCGCTGAAGCCGGGCATAGTCTTTTTGGGTGGTAAACAGATAATCCACCGACAGATCCGCGGCGCGCCTTACAATCCAATGCCAGTCTGATTCAGCATAGTAATAATGATCCGGAAATTCCAAAAAGTCAACCAGGCTGCCGGCCATTCCCGCGATCATCCGCTGAAACTCTGTGCTTCTGGCAATCCCGGAGAATCCCAATATTCTGGCAGAGCCAAGAAACCGAAAATCCGCTGGCTCGTCCGGGTGGTACATATTACCCGTCAGATCGCGCCCCGCTTTGACGATACCGTATACATACGGCTGATTGACGGACCGGAATACCGGGATGCGCGGAGCTATCTGAGATATTTCCGCTTCAAGCCGGGGTACCGGCCGCACCGCCCGGGTCAGCACCACGGCGTCGGCCCGGGCCAATGCCGCCCTGGGCTCCCGCAAAATCCCGCGCGGCAGCAGATATCCGTTTCCAAACCCCACGGCGGCGTCCACCAACACCAGATCCATATTTCGATGCAGCCGGCGATGCTGAAAAGCATCATCCAGGATAATGACATCCGGAGAAAACCGGGCGATTGCGGTTTTGCCCATGGCATAGCGGTCCGCACCCACAAGAAACGGCACATGCGCAAGCTGGTTGGCCATCATAAACGGCTCATCCCCGGCATCGACCGGTCCCAGCAGAATATTTCTGCCGTCACTGACCACCCCGCCGGTTTTTTCGCTTTTCCCTTTGTATCCCCGGCTGATGACCGCCGGGGAGTACCCGGCCTGAACCAATATCTCCGTCAGATAGAGGGTCATGGGGGTTTTGCCGCTGCCGCCCACCGTCAGGTTGCCCACGGATATGACGGGGCGGGGCAGCCGGTGCTGCCTCAGCGTGCCATTATCATAACCTTTATTGCGAACGCGGATCATGCTGCCATAGATGCCGGATAAAAGCCACAAGGTCTTCTCCAGGACGGTCCGGTTATCCGCGGCTGATTCCTGCATTAAGGCCTGCACCCGCTTGTGGATTTGCATAAAAATCTGAGGACTGCTTTGGCTACTCAAGGTTTAACACCATCAATCCAGCAATGCAGAAAAAAATCAAATTGGCCATCCAGGCGGCAAGCCACGGCGGGAGAAGCCCTCCGTAGCCAAGCGACAAACAGAGGCTGTAAAGGGACCAATAGACGAATGCGGTCACCACCCCGTAGGCAAAACTGATCGCCATGCCCTCCCGGGTCTTCCCCCTTAAGGCAAGGGCGGAACCGATTAAGCACATGATCAGACAAATAGCCGGAAACGCGGTTTTGGCATATAGGTCCACCCTGGATTTGGTGGCATCATAGCCCTCCCGCTCCACTTTCTGAATATAGTTATGCAGCCGGTTAAACCCCATTTCCTCGGCGCTTCTGGCCACCCGCTTTAAATCCGTCGGCGAAAAATCGAGGGCCGCTTTTTTCTCGTCAAAAAAAGAGACCTCAGAAGTCTGGTCTGCTGTGTCAAAATCCTGAACCATGCCGTAATAAAAAATCCACTGCCCGTCTTGGTGTTCTCCGCGCCTGGCATCAATCCGACGGGTCAGATGGAATTCTGAATCGAAAACCATCGTGGAGACCCCGTAAATGACGTTTGCCGCCGGATGGAAGTGCTGAATATTGGTAATTCCCCGGTGATGACGCAGCCATATATTTTTTCGCTGTGATGCGACCATCTCCTGGCTGCCGGGCGCTTTTCCCTTCTCCAGTTGATGCGCCCGGCCAATGGTTGCGGGGACAACGGCCTCGGAAAAAATAAAAAGCCCGCCGCTGAATAAGAGTCCGATTCCCACAACAGGCAGCAGCAGATACTTCAGGCTCACCCCGGAACTTTTCAAGGCAATGATTTCATTGTGTTTTGACATCAAACCGAATGTCACCAGCACCCCCAGCAATACGGCCACCGGCGTTATCTGGGAGATGATCAGAGGCAGCTTATAGCCGAAATAGAGCACCATCTCCAGCAGCCGCAGATCCGCCGCCATCAGATTGTCCACCTTTCCGAAAACATCAATGGAGAGATAGATGGCAATCACCATGATCAGGACAACACCGAAAAATTTAAAAAACATCCGGCTGATATAACGATGGATGATGGACATGGGCATCCGGATACCTCTTATTTTTCCCGGGAATACTTGATAAAAATGCCGATCAAGCGTTTTTTGACGCTGCGGATCGCTTGCCCCAGCCAGATGGGTTGGTCTTTGGCGGCTTTGACAAGCAGATACACCCCGCATCCGCCCATAACGACGTTCGGGACCCACATCCCGATAACCGGCGGATAGATGCCCGCCTCGCCCATCACCATTCCGGCGGATAGCAGCAGGTAATAGATTAAGAAAGCAAACAACCCGATGCCCAGCCCGGCCGACCGTCGGGATGAGGCGGAGCGCACACCGAGTGGTACGGCCAAAAGCGCCAACGCAATACTGGCAGCCGGGATGGAAAACTTTTTATGAAACTCAAGCAATACGGAATAATAGCGGGAGGACGAGGATTGATGGCTCTTAAGATAAGCGGAGATCTCAGAAAGGCTCATCTCTTTTTCGTCTTTTCTGCCGCCTGTAATATCTGAAACCATGCTTTTAAAATCCAGCTGCAGATCATAGGTGTCAAAACGAATGGTATGGGCGGATCGCTCAGCCAGGTCCACCTGATTGATCATGCCCTCATACAGCCGCAGCACAAAACTGTATTCTTCGGCCCCCGAGAAAATATAACCTTTTGGGGCCACCACTGTGCTGCTCATACCCGCCTTGCGCTGATCCTCAATAAAAATATCCTCGAGCATCCGGTTCTTTAAATCGACCTGGTTCACGTAAAAGGTCACATCGTCAAAACTGTTGTTAAACTGTTTTTCCTTCAGGCCGATATTGAAATTTGACCGGGCCGCATCCAGGGCCAGCATTTTATGGGCATGGCTGCCCCAGGGCATCCCGTAAACGGCCATAAAAGCGGTTAAGATGGCGCAGAAAACGCCAAACACCAACACCGGCGGCAGCAGCTGGTAGAGGCTTATCCCCCCGGCTTTTAATGCGGTGATTTCATTGTCCCCGGACATTCGCAAAAAACTCAGCAGAACGCTCATCATCACGGCCATGGGAATAATATAGACCAGAAAATACGGCATGGAATAGATCAGCATGAGGCCAAACGTCATGATCCCCACCTGGTAGTTGACGATGAGATTGGTGATCTCAAGGATCTGCTGCATCAAAAAAATAAAAGAGAAAAACACCAGGCTGAGAACAAAGGGCGGGATCAGCTCTTTTATTAAATATCGATTGATTATCGTATTAAATCTCATGACGGGTATGCCACCCTATGCCATTGTCCCTTTTGAAGAGTCATCGGCCGGGGCTTCGGCAAACTGCATTCTGTAGAGGTTGTAATACTCTCCTCTGCGGGCAAGCAGTTCCGAATGGGTCCCCTCTTCAACGACTTTCCCGCCTGCCAGGACAATAATACGATGGGCATAATGGACAGTTGACAGACGGTGGGCAATCACAAAGGAGGTGCGGCCTTGCATCAGATTTTCCAGGGCCTTCTGAACCAGCCGCTCCGATTCGGTATCCAGCGATGCGGTGGCTTCATCCAGAATCAGAACCGGGGCGTCCTTTAACAAGGCCCGGGCGATGCACATCCGCTGCTTTTCCCCGCCGGAGAGCCGGTTGCCGAGTTCCCCGATATTGGTATCCAGGCCATTGGGCAGAGATCTAATAAAATTAAGAATATAGGCCGCCTCAGCCGCTGCCTCAATGTCGCGATCCGATGCCGCTGTCTTTCCGTAGGCGATATTGGCCCGTATAGTATCATTAAACAGAATGGGCTCCTGGGTCACAATAGCAATTTCGCGGCGAAGATTCTCAATGGATATATCGCGGATATCCATCCCGTCAATCTTAACAGCCCCGGCGGTCACATCATGGAACCGGGGGAGCAGATTGACAAGGGATGTTTTGCCTGCACCGCTGGCCCCGACAAGGGCCAGAATTTCGCCCGGCGGAACCGTTAAGTTAATGTCCTGCAAGACCGGAGCCTCGTCGTTATAGGCGAATGAGACGTTTTCAAATGCGATCCGGTGAGATTGCCGCCGCAGTTCTTTTGGCACCGCCGGCTCCTGAATATCCGGTTCGGTCTCAAGGATTTCAAAAATCCGGTCAGCTGCGGCGAGCCCCTGCTGCATGGTATTATTGAGTTTGCTCAGCTTTTTGACGGGGGGGTAGAGGAGCATGACAGCCGTCATAAAAGAAAAAAAGGTCCCCGGCGTGGAAGTCCCGTTAATCACCCCGTAGCCGCCATACCAGATCACCAGTGCGATGCCGACACCGCCGAAGGCCTCCATGACCGGCGAGGTCAGCGCCCGGGCCCGGATCGATTTGATTTCAAACCGAAAAACCTTCTGATTTTTTGCATAAAAATTTTGTTTTTCGTAAGGCTCCATGCCGAATGCTTTAACAATTTTATTACCGGCAAAGGTTTCATGCAGGAAGGCATTTAAATCGCCCATGGATTCCTGACTGCGGGTGGAAAACCGCCGAACCCGGCGGCCGAACTCGACTACCGGAAAAAAGGCGCCGGGCAGCACAAAGATGGCGATTAATGCAAGCTGCCAGTCCCGATAGAAAATAACCCCGACCAACCCCAGGATGGTGAATACATCCCGCAGCGCCCCGGTGATCGCTCTGGAGACCATATTTTTGATAATATTGACATCATAGGTGATCCGCGACATCAGCCCACCGGTTTTCTGGGACTGAAAAAACGATATCGGCAGGTCGATGATCCGATCATAAAGGCTGTCGCGAAGCTGTTTGATGACCGTTTCGCCCACATAATGCATCAAAAAATCCTGCCCGTACATCCCGGCCCCGCGCAATAGATAAATAATCATTATCAGCGCGGGCATGAGCTTTAACATGAACTCGTTTTTATTCAAGAAAACATCATCTAAGACGGGCTTGACGATAAATGCGGTGGCCGAGGTGGTGGCGGCCACCACCACCATGCAGATCATGGCCAGAATCAGCTTGGCCCACTGATCCTTTAAATAGGCAAGCAGCTGCTGGTTTCGTTTCCGGATGACCTGTTTTCGGTTTTTATCTGCCAATTCAGTGCCCAAGGATTATCCAATCAGTCAAGCATATTCAATGCGATATCCGCGGTTCGCTCGGCAGCGCCGGGGGTGCCCAGGCGATGGCGCACGGTTTTCAATTTCTGCCGGATCTCCTGCATTCGCTCCGGGCGGCTTAAAATATCACCTGCCTCCCTGGCGATGGCCGCCGGGCTGGCCGCCTCCTGGATAAGTTCGGGCACAACCCGCTCATCTGCAATAATGTTGACCAGACCAATGTGATTCACATTGACCAGCGCTCGGCCCAGGCGGTAACTGATGGCCGAAATCCGGTAGATAATGATCATGGGAACACCAAAAATGGCGGTTTCCAGAGTCACGGTGCCGGAGGCGGCCAGAATAAGACTGCTGTTTTCAAATACCCGCCGCACCGATCCCCCCACTTGCTCGATATCTACATTTTTCCTGTAAGGCTCGATTATTTGAGACATCCATTGCCGGTCAATTCCCGGGGCAATGGAAATCAAAAACCGGATATCCGGGTAAGCCTCCCGTATCCGGGTGGCAGCGGCCAGCATGACGGGGAGGTTTTTTTCAATTTCACCGCGCCGGGACCCCGGCAATATACCGATCATCCGGCCATCGCGGCCGTCCCCTTCAATCGCTGTGTCCTGTTCGGTGTAATAATCCAGCAGAGGATGGCCCACAAACGTCGCCGGCACATTATGCCTTTGATAAAAAGCCTGTTCAAACGGCAGGATTACGGCCATCTGATCCACATACCGCCGGATCTTTTCGATGCGTCCGGCGCGCCAGGCCCAAATCTGGGGGCTGATATAGTAAAGCACGGAAAGTCCCTGCCTTTTGGCAAGCTTGGCGATATGCAGATTAAAATCCGGAAAATCGATGAGAATCACCAAATCCGGCCGGCGGCGCTTAAATATTTTCTTAATCGCCGAAATACCGGCGAACACCCTGGGGAGCTTGGATATGACTTCGGTAATGCCGACCACCGAAATCTCATGGGCCTCCATCAAAAGCTCGACCCCCTGGGCTTTCAGGCGATCACCGCCCATGCCGCAGAAATATATATGCGGATCTTTTTGCCGCATGGCGCCCACCAGATGCGCCCCGTGAAAATCCCCGGAGGTCTCGCCGGCGATAATCAGCACACATTTTTCTATTTCAGGTTCAGTCATAGCCAATCATCCCACGAACCGCCGGCTGGACTCCCGTATTTGGCGGGTAATGCTTAACGCAAGATTCAATGCCTCCCGGCCCATACGGCCGGAAACTTCCGGTTCACTCCGCGTGCTGACCGCATCCAAAAACGATAGGATTTCATCTTTCAGGGCATCGCCCTGCTCAAAGCTCAACTCTTCCATCTGCATCCCCGGTACCGGCGCGCTTTCCCCGTCCTCCCCGGGCCAGATATGCATCATCGAACGGTTGGCAAAATCCAGGGATAAATATCCGTCCTTCTGAAAAACCCGGATTTTACGTTCGCTTTTACTTGAAATCCGGCTGGCCGTGACATTGGCCACCGCCCCGTTTTCAAACTCCAGATGCGCGTTGGCGATATCCACATGACCGGAGACCACCGGCGCGCCCATGGCATGGGAGTAGGCGATTTTCGACTGAACAAAGGTTAATATGATATCAATATCATGGATCATCAAGTCCAGCACCACGCTCACATCCGTTCCCCGGGGCTGATAGAGGCTCAAACGGTTGGACTCTATAAAAATAGGCTCCTTAACGATATCCTTGACCGCTTTCACCGCGGGATTGAACCGTTCCAGGTGGCCGACCTGAAGCACGAGCCCCTTTTTTTCCGCCAGCTCAACCAGCTCATCCGCCTCGGCGATGGTGGTGGTCATCGGTTTTTCAACCAGCACATCCGTTCCGTTTTCCAGAAAGGCCCTGGCGATTTCATAGTGATGCGGCGTGGGCACAACGATGCTCACCGCGTCCACCCGGCCCAGAAGCTCCCGGTAATCGGCGAACGCACGGGTGCCAAGCATTTTTGCGATTCGCTCGGCCTGAGCCGGATCCGTATCCACCACCCCGACCAATTCCGCATGTTCGGCGGCAGCGAATTTTTCTGCGTGAAATTTGCCGAGGTACCCGACGCCGACCACCCCGGCCCGAATTTTATCCATTATTTAGATCCCTTACCTAATTATTGACTGATAATTGCAGGAAATAGAAGCACCTATACGCCCGGCGCATCCGGACGATTTAAGGCGACGATTGAAATCTTGTGCTGGTTGGCCAGGGTGACCATATCGGCCTGATCAAAAACCAGTGATTTGCCGGCTTCAATGACCAGCACCGACGCCCCGGCCGCGCTCATGGTTCTGATGGTTTCCGAGCCCACCGCCGGTACGTCAAAGCGAAAATCCTGGATTGGCTTGCACACCTTGACCACCACGGCATTGCCGCTGGCCAGCCCGCCGCCGCGGCGAATGGTGCTGTCCGTGCCGTCGACCGCTTCCACCGCCAAAACGGAGCCGTTGGCCACCACCACGCACTGGCCGATATCAAGCTTGCCGATGGCTTTTGCCATCTTCCAGCCCAGCTCGATATCCGGCTGCTCATCTTTTGTCGGGACGCGTCTGGTCCAGCAACCCTCCTGCGCAAGCAATTCCGGAAGCAGAAAGGTCGACGACCGAATGTAGATGCCCTCATCCTCAAGCGCCTTGGCAAACAGCCGCAGCACCCGATCATCATGGGAGTTTTTCCGCATGCCGGCATAAAGCGAGATGGCCTTGAGATCCGGACGGATCTCGGCAATAGAGCCCGGCTTTTTAATCGCCCCGATCATGACCGCATCGGTTATCTGGTGGCGCTTGAAAAACTTTAGCAGCCGCTTGATCTGACCGATATAGATTATTTCCAGCGCCTCAACCCGGTCGGCAAGCGCGGGATCGGTCTCGTCGTGATAGCCCACCGCATAGACCTGATAGCCTTTTTCCCTGGCCTTATCTGAAAAAATCAGCGGAAACGGTCCGCTTCCGGCGATCAGACCGATACGATGGCCCATGGCGTCATACTACCTCGTAATCCCGCGCTCGGTGGATTTAATGAAATGAACCAGATTCAAAACTTCAGGGGTATTTTCAACCTCGGCCAATACGCGCTCCACTGCCTCGTTGACCGTCAAACCGATCCGGAAAATAATCCGGTAGGCCTTCTTCAAACTGGACAAAGTATTTTCTGAAAATCCGTGGCGCTTAAGCCCCACTTTATTCAAACCATGAAGCGTGGCGCGATCGCCGGCGGCAATCACATAGGGCGGGATATCCTTGACCACCGCGGATTTTCCGCCGATATAGCCGTAATCCCCGATCCGGACGAACTGGTGGATCGCCACCAAACCGCCGACGATCACATAGTCGCCGATGGCGATGTGGCCGGCAAGTGTCGCATTGTTGGCGAGAATCACGCCCCTGCCGGTTTTGCAGTCATGTGCGATATGGGTGTAGGCCATTAAAAAATTATCCTCGCCCACCTCGGTGACCCCGCCGCCGAATTCCGTGCCCCGGTTTAATGTGGCAAACTCCCGGATAATGGTATTTCGCCCGATTTTGAGATAGGTCTTTTCGCCCTTGAATTTGACCGCCTGCGGCACCGTCCCTATGGAGGCATACTGGAATATCTGGCACCCCGGCGCAATTTCAACATAGGGGTCAATGGTGGCATGCGGGCCGATTACACAATTGGCGCCGATGGATACGTTGTCCCGGATAATGGCGTATGGTCCAACCTCTACTGTTTCATCAATTTCCGCCCCTGAATCCACAATTGCCGTCGGATGTATCATTGGTCTCCTCCGATTACCGCCATAAGGTTCGCCTGTGCAACCTGATGGTCTTCCACATAGGTTTTGCCGGCCATCTTGATCACATTTGACCGGTGCCTCATGATTTCAACCGTAAATATCAATTGATCCCCCGGCAAAACCGGCTTTCTAAACCTTGCCCCGTCAATGCCGGCAAAACAGATCTGATCCTTATCAATTGCGGGCAGGGTTTCATATAAAAGCAGTGCGCCGCTCTGGACCATCCCCTCGACCACCAGCACCCCGGGCATTATCGGTTTATCCGGGAAGTGTCCCTGAAAAAAGGGCTCATTGATGGATACATTCTTTAGTGCGACTATCCGCTGGTTGGGAGTCACCTCCAGGACCCGATCCACGAGAATAAACGGGTACCGGTGGGGAAGCACGGAGAGAATTTTCCGGATATCATATGCTGGGATCATTTCATGAAGCCCTGAGCCAATCGGTTAAATCACCTGTTATCATTTTGTCCGGTATCATCTTTGCCGGTCAGATTTTTGACAGCCGCCTCAAGCTTTTCAATCCGTTTTTTGAGATCCGGCAATCGCGGAATGATCCGGTGGACTTTGAGCCACTGCCGGTGCGGCATCTCCGGGGTACCGGAGACCACCTGGCCCGCTTCCACGGATCGCGTGACCCCGGCCTGGGGCCCGATGGTGGCAAAATCACCGATTTGGATATGCCCGCCCACCCCGGCCTGGCCGGCCAGGGTCACATTTTTTCCGACAGTGGTGCTGCCGGCGATCCCGACCTGGGCGACGATCAGGGAATTTTCCCCGATGGTCACATTATGGCCGATATGGACCTGGTTATCGGTTTTTACCCCCTGCCTGATCCATGTGCGGCCGAAGGTGGCCCGGTCAATGGTATTGCCGGCCCCGATTTCCACATCATCGTCAATCTGAACAATCCCCACCTGCGGGATTTTAAAATGCCGCTCCCCGTCCGGGACAAAGCCGTAGCCGTCACTGCCGATGACCGCCGCCGAGTGAATAATCACGCGGCGCCCGATACGGCAGTTCGCGTAGATGGCAACATTGGGGTAAACTTCTGTGTCATCGCCGATGCATACCCCGTCCCCTATTTTGACCCCGGGATGGATCCAGACCCGGTCACCGATAACTACTTTGTCGCCAATGACCGCTGCCGGGCCTATGGATACATCCCGGCCGCACTGGAAATTATCCCCGATACAGGCCCTTGGGCTGATGCCGGCGGCCGGCCGGGTTTTCGGATAGAACCAGTGCAATGCCCTGGCAAACGTCAAACGCGGCGAATCGGAATAGACCAGATTGGCTGGAACACAATAAGTCCCCCCGCGCGGAACAATAACCGCAGCAGCGGCTGAATCATCAATTTTTTTGAGCGTTTTGGCGTTTTCCGCAAACGTGATCTCATGAGGTCCGGCCGCATCAAAGGGCGCGATGCCGCGGATCACTTGGCGGCCATTGCCGGCCAGCTCCCCGCCGATGATATCCACCAGATCGGCTAAAGCAATCTCCATGTCAAATAACCTCCGGCGGGCTTATTAAAAGGGCACCCCCTAGTTTCCGGCACCCCCCGACTTTATTACGAGTCCGAATATATGGTGTTATATTTTTCAATCAGCCTGTCTGTTATGTCAATGGAGTTAGGATAATAAATGGCCGCGCTTTTTTCGATGATCAGCAGATACCCCTCCTCCTTTCCGATCTCCTCGGCCAATGAAAAGATTTCGGTCTGGAGCTTCTCAAGCAGCTTGCTCTCAAGCTCCCGCAGCTCGGATTGATATTTTTTCTGCTTTGACTGGAAATCGTATTTTTTAATATCCAGTTCCCGCTGTTTTTCCCCGCGCTTTTCCTGGCTCATCACCATGGACTCGCGGTCCAGCTGCTCCCGCAGATTTTCGATTTCAGTGCCGAGCCCCCGGATATCACTTTCCATTTCGCGCCCCTTTTTCTGGAGCTGCGCCTGGATGTCTTTACCCGCCTCGGATTCCATGAGAATCCGCTGAAAATCGACAATGCCGATCTTTGCCACATCCGCTCCCCATGCCGGGACTGCGCACACAGCCGCCACTGCTATCCATGCAAAAATGAAAACAATCGCTCGCTTCATATTTCCCCCTTCTAAGTAACTTCACGGGTTTTAGGTTTTGGGTATCAGGTATCAGGTATTAGGTATTAGGTATTAGGTTAATAAAATCAAGAAGTTATGGTCGGCGCGGTGGCCGACCCTACGATGAATCGGGTTTTTCCCCATTCGTAGGGCGGGCCACC
>JBKHAE010000106.1:0-12484 GCA_046543065.1 Desulfobacterales bacterium
TATTGATTACCATTAAGCGCCCCTGCACTTCACCTGAGGACACAATGGAGCTGGAGCGCGTATAGCGGTAAATCCCTTCAAGCTGGGTCTCTTTGCGGAAATATTTTCGTTTTTCCAGAGATATGACATATGAATGGCCGCATTTGCATTTGGCTTTCAGCTTTGACGGGGCATCCGGGCGAAGATATTTAGAGACGTCAACAATACGGGTGTTCTGGCAGTTCGGACACATCAGTGTGGCCGTATTATCGCTGTTGACAAATACTTTAACTGGCATTGCGCGTCCCCATAAGGGATTGGCCCATAGAAGCGATGGATTGCATACCCAGGGTAAAAATATGCGTTTTTGGCTTATAGTCAAAAAACTATAGAAAAAAGCTGTATCCTGTGTCAAGTTTATAAATTTAATATCTCCGTTAATTTTCCGCGCTTATAAACCAGCGGCAAATTCGGTTGAAACATGCATAAATGTGCTGAACCGACAGAAAGCAAAAGGATTGGAATGATGAAAAAAATTGAAGCCATTATAAAACCGTTTAAGTTAGATGATGTTAAAGAGGCCTTAAACGATATCGGCATCCATGGTATGACCGTGGCGGAGGTCAAGGGCTACGGCCGCCAGAAGGGACATACCGAAATTTACCGGGGGGCGGAATATGCGGTGGATTTTATACCCAAAATAAAAATCGAAGTCGTGGTCGAGGCGGAACAGGCCGAGCGGGTGGCGGAGACCATCCAAAAGGCGGCGTATTCGGGAAAAATCGGGGACGGCAAGATTTTCATCATGCCCATGGATCAGGTCATCCGGGTAAGGACCGGGGAGACCGGTCAGGACGCGCTCTAAAAGCCTGTTTGCAAAGCCCCTTTTGCCCAATTTCTGCGTCCGGCAAAAATTTTAATCCTCAAAATATCTCAAAATTCCGAGGGATGCAGCGCAACAAAGATATTGAGCTTTTTGGGAAGCCATCACTTTAGCGGTATTGCCGGGGATCAATATCATACTTGCCGGCTTTGTAGGATAATTTTCGCACCGTTGTATGAAGGGCTTTGGCCGCCTGAGAGATATTTCCCCTGGTGTGTTTCAGCGCGTCTACGATCATTTCCTTTTCCAGTCGTTCCACGGCGCTTTCAAGGGATACATTGGGCAGGGTGCCCGATGTCTGACCGGTCTGCAGGGTGGGCGGCAGATGAAAGCTGTGGATAACCTGATCTTCGCATAATAGCACGGCCCGTTCAATGCAGTTTTCGAGCTCCCTTACATTGCCCGGCCAGTGGTAGCCCATGAGCATGTCAATGGCCGGGGTGGAAAAGCGGAGGATGGACTTGTTGTTCTCCCGGGCGTATTTTTCCAGGAAAAATTCCGCCAGCACCAGGATGTCGGTTTTGCGTTCCCGCAGGGGCGGCAGGTAAATGGGAAACACGTTGATCCGGTAATAGAGGTCACTCCGGAAGCTGCCCTCGGTGACCGCCTGTTCCAGGTTTCGGTTGGTGGCCGCAACAATCCGGACATCCACGCGGATGGATTTATTGCCCCCCACCCGTTCGATTTCCCGTTCCTGAAGCACCCGCAGCAGTTTTACCTGAACATCCGGATCAATGGAGCCGATTTCGTCCAAAAACAGGGTGCCTTTGTCTGCGAGCTCGAATTTTCCGGTTTTCTGGTGCAGGGCGCCGGTAAAGGCCCCTTTTTCATGGCCGAAGAGTTCGCTCTCAATCAGGTTGGCCGGAATGGCCGCGCAGTTTAACTTGATAAAGGGATGCTTGGACCGGCGGCTGTTATAGTGGATGGCATTGGCCACCAGCTCTTTTCCGGTACCCGACTCCCCGCGGATTAAGACTGTGGCGTTGCTCTCTGCCACCTGGGAGATCATCTGAAAGACCTCCCGCATTTTGTTGCTGTTGCCGATGATGTTTTTAATGCGGTATTTTTTCTGAAGTTCGGCCTGAAGCCGCTCGTTTTCAGCCTTAAGCTGCTCTTTTTCAATGCGGAGCCGCTCCAGGTGTGTGACCTGGGTGGCGATCATGGCCGCAATCACGGATAAAAGCTTCTTGCCTTCTTCGAGCGGATAATCCGGATCATATGGCCGGTCCACGCTTAAAGCGCCGATTACCTGGGTCTCTTTTTTAATCGGCACGCAGATAAAGGAAAGATCGTGGTCCTTTTCTTTTTTCCGGGTGGCGGTGCGGTTTAAAAATCGGGCATCATCACTTATTTTCGGAATGGCCACCGCCTGACCGGTTTGGATGACCTGGCCGGTGATGCCTTCGCCGAGCTGGTATTTACCTTTATGCAAGGCACTTTTGGGCATACCGTGGGCCACTTCAATGTTGATCTCATTGTTTAAGGGATTTAGAAGCGTGATGGTGCCCCGGACCATGTTCATGGTTTTGGAGAGCAGTTCCAGCACATCATAGAGGGACTGCTTTAAGTCCGGTGACTGGTTCAGTACCCGGGTGATCTGATACAGCAGTCCGATATCATCGGTGGGTCTTATGTCGCCTGATTGCTGTGGCATAGATTTTAATCGCCTGCCTGAAAGTTTGCCAATTCAATCACCTGTGTTTTCTTACGGGGTCCGGCTGCCGGATGTCAAGCCCTATCATGCCGGTTGGGCGGAGTTTCCGGGGGCTGCCGCATGGTCTGGTAGTAGTTTGCTTTCTCTTTATACATGCGCTGGTCTGCCAGCTTCATGACATTTTCCGGCGCGGTCTCCTCGGAGCCGGCCAGGCCGATGCTGATACGAAGGGGAATTTCCGCTTGCTTTGCATGGGGGTCGGCAACTGGAAGGACCAGTTGTTTCTCTTCTTCACGGATACGCTTGCGCAGTGCCTGCGCATTTTGGCTGTCAACTGAAGGCAGCAGCAGGGCGAATTCATCGCCGCCGATGCGGGCCAGTATATCGGTTTCCCGGCACAGACCGGCCAGCATCCGCGCCACCTGTTTGATCCCCTCATCCCCCTTTTCATGGCCGTGTTGGTCATTTATCTGTTTTAATCCGTTTAAATCAATAATTATAAGGGAAAAAGGGATATCCGGAAACTGCCGGGCGCGTTTCAGGTGGGCGGCGTATTCTTTTTCAAAAAACGCCCGGTTGGCCACGCCGGTGAGGCCGTCCGTATTGGCCATGGTCTCAAGCCGTCGCATAAGCAGCTTGTACTGGGCCACGGCGGAAACCTGGGCCAGGAAGATGCCGATCACCTTGAGGGTGGCCTGTTCGAGGGCCGGTCCCTTGATGACCATGTAGCCGATGATCTGGTTGTCTTTTACCTGCATGGGAATGGTGTGCCATTGAAATGTCAGGTCTTTGGATTCGGAATGCCGGGGCGGGGGCATTTCGGATTTCAGTATGCGGTCAAGATCCGGATTGCCAAGATCCGCGCGGTGTTTGAGCACAATCCCCTGTTCAGATTGGGTCAATCCCTGAAATGCGCCGCTTTCTAAAATTTCCGATCTGCCGCCCTCAAGGATGAGGCCAAAGCCCAGCTGGGGAAAAAGGGATTTCAGGTGTTTCAGGGTAAACCCGAAGAGTTCGTCCAGGTCTTCGATATTATGAATCCGGGAGCTGGTCTCAAAAAGACGCAGAAAGATATGGTTTTGTTTTTTGATGGTTTGGTTGATGGCGGTGATTTGGCGGCTCTTTTTCCGGGCATCCGCCAGGGTTCGGTGAAGTGCCCGGGTCCGCCGCGCCACCAGGTATTCCATACGTTCGAAAAACCGGGCGTTTTCAATTATCGGGGCCAGCGTGACCCCGATATTTTTGAGTATCTCCTGTTCCGCGGCGATATAGGAGCGGTCATTTATCTTGTTGCCCGCCATTAAAAGGCAGATGATCCGGTTTTCCGAAAATACGGGAATCACCACGCCAGCCTCCTGCAGCCAGTCGGATTGATCCCGGGCAATCCGCTCCTCGATCATCCATTGCCGGATCAGCCCGTGGGAGACAAAGGGCGGCTTTTTGGCCGCAATTTTTTGGATCAGGGGGTGTTCCCGGCTAAGGGTCATGGGTTGATCGCCGGCCGGGATGTTGTCTGCGGCGGCGAAGAATCCGGACATGGCGTCCGTATTCCAGGTCCGCCAGCCCTCAAACTGTTTGCTCTTCTCATTATAAAATACCATGGCGCACCGGGAGTTCATCAATACCCGGAACAGCCATTGGCTCATCTCCTGATAGATGGCCTGCAGGTGGTGGAGACCGGAAAGGGTGTAGGTCAATCGGTAGTATTCCCCCTGGAGCCTTTCGGCGGCTCTTTTGATGACCAGGCTAAGGGCTCTGTCCCAGAAGACGTGCAGCGGATGATAGGCAATCGAGATCATAACGACCCCGGCCAGCATACGCAGCCGGAGGGACTCGGCGGAGATGAAGATCCAGGGCAAAAGCCCGGCCCCTATGAGCAGCGCGAAATGGCCGATCCGGAAGACCAGGCTTCGGAGCTGTTCAAGGGCGATCCGCATATTGTATTTGAACAGCCCGTAGGCCAGTAAAAACAGGGAGATAAAAATAAACGTGCCCAGCGGGTAGACTTCATGGCCGTAGATCGCCGGAGTATTGGTGAGGCTCAGGACGCCGGCGGCCACGAAACCGTAAATCAGATACTTAATGGTCCCCTGTTTCCGGCGGCTTTCGGTCTGCCGATAGGCGCGGCCCAGCACGTAGACGCAGTAAAAGATAGCCGTCAGCCATATGGCGCTCATGACATCATAGAGGAAGTTTTTTTTGGCAAAAAATCCCCAGAAGTAATCATGTACGCCCTGAAAATAAAACTCCGTGGGGGTAAACAGGGCGATGACCGCCCCACACGCATAGGCCAGATAAACCACCCACCATTGGGTCTTTTTTTCTGCCACCAGATAGGCCAGGTGGAGATTGGCCCCTGTAGTCACCAGCACCAGAAAAAAGTGGTCGATCCGGGAGATGGTCAGGGCGAGGTCCGGGTCCGTGATGATGCCCAGCAGGAAGATATCCAGATTAAGCCCGGCAAAGGCAAGACAGATCAAGGAAAACAGAATGGTTTCAACGCGCATCCGCTCAAGGCTTAGCACAAAGACCGAAAGAAAGGCGCCGCTTAAAAGCGAAAGCAGGGGCGGGAGGCCGTAGGGCACCACCCGGTCAATAATATAGCCGGGCGCATAGTCCTTCAGGAGCCATGCCGAGGCAAAGGCCAACACGCCATATACACCGATAATCAGTGTTCTTATCAGAATCGTGGGGAGCTGGCGGCGGTTTTGCAAAGTGAATCGACGGGTCATTGATCCAATAACGGGTATCGGTTTAACCAGCGGAAATTAATGTTTATTTAATTGTGTAAGTATGCATGGTTGAAAATATTTGTATCAAATTTCAGATAGATGTAAAAGAATAAATTGCTTGTTTCCCGGAAATGACTATTTTACGGAAAAGATGGTTTGATATTGATTATAGTTTTTTCTCATACTAATTTGCCCGCAATGGTGCGGGAACAACCAGTCTGCTATTCTTATCAGCGACCGAATCGGCATTCGGGCATGTCGTTTAACTTACATAATTGTATCTGTTTTAACGGGTTATCTGAAGAAAGGAGTTTGCCATGAAACATGTAAAACTGATTTGTTTCATCGGTCTGATCGCTTTAATCCCCATGGTAATGGGAT
Organism: Desulfobacterales bacterium; assembly: GCA_046543065.1. Lineage (GTDB taxonomy): Bacteria > Desulfobacterota > Desulfobacteria > Desulfobacterales > Desulfosalsimonadaceae > M55B175. The sequence goes on from JBKHAE010000106.1 coordinate 5,630, forward strand.
GTGCAACCAGTTATCCGGTGGGTTCGCTGTATACGAAAGTTAAACTCCCGATAGATGCAGAAGGCAACATGTCATCGGCAAGCAAAGTCGGCACTGCCGAGTGCACCAGCGTGCTTTCCCTCGTGGCCACGGGTGATGCCAGCATTCAAACGGCAATGGAGAACGGAAACATCTCAAAAATCCATCATGTGGATTGGGATGTTGAAAATATTTTAGGAATATACGGTACTTACAAGGTAACGGTCTACGGGGAATAATCCGCTGGTCAAAGGCGGTCGCCCTGGCGTAATTGATTCTGCCTGAATGCCGATTTGGTTTTTTCTACCCCAGGTGGCCGCATAAGATTTCTTCCAGTTCCCTGAGATGGCTGAAAAAGAAGTGGTCCGCCCCGTCAATCACATGGAGCGCCGCGTCGGGGTTCCAGTCACGAACCAAGGGCTTGACCAGCCGGGGCGGGGCGAATTCATCCCCGCTGCCGGTGACCACGAGTTTCAATGTGTCAAAGGTCGCTTTCTTGTCAAATTCAAGCATGCCAACGGGCGGTGAAACCATGATCATGGCATGGGCGGAAACCGCATCCGCCGCCGCGGCATTGATCCAGGTGCCGAAGGAGTAGCCGGCCAGATCAATCGCCTGAACCCCCTTATCCTTAAGAAACGCCACTGCCGCTAAAAGATCCTTTTTCTCCCCCCGGCCCTCGTCATAGCCGCCCTCACTTCGGCCCACCCCCCGGAAATTAAACCGGAGGGTGGTATACCCCTTTCGCTGGTAGACGGTTTTAATGCTCTGAACCACCGGATTATTCATGTCCCCGCCAAAGAGCGGATGCGGATGGGTGATCACCACCCCGCGGTTTGCATCCGCTATGGACAGGCGGCCGTCAATGGCCAGTTCCTCGCTTTTAAAGGATATCGGGGTTTCCGTCATCAGGTTTTTTCCCTTTGATTGATAATCTTGATGAGCTGGTCGCCGTATTCGCGGATCTGCCATTTTTTGATCGCCGGTATCGCGTAAAGCTCGTCAATTGTTGTTGGCGCCGCCTCCACCAGAGCGTTGATCTGGGCGTTGCTGAAAAAAACCCCCGGGTCAATGGCGAGCTGTTTGGCCTCCTTTTCCCGCCAGCGCTTGACCCGTCGGATTTTCTGGGTGGTTGCGGCTGATGGGCGCTGCCGGTCATTTCGCGGATAGTGCGGCCGCTGATCCGCCGGCACCGATGCCCCGGCTTTGATCGCCCGCAGGATATCCGGGCCATACATCTGTATCTGCCGGCGGCTCAGAATATTATGCGATTCCAAATTTTTCATCGATTTGGGCCGGGTCTGGGCGAGCGCTATTAAGGGGGCGGTGCACATCACCTTAAACGGCGGCCGGTCCTTTTGTTGGGCTTTTTCAAGCCGCATCTCAAGCAGGGATTCCAGAACGGCCAAACTTTTGGAGTCCAGCCGGCCCGCGCCCTTGCAACGGAGAAATAAGGGGCGTCCGTCACCCGGCTCCGGCCGGACCGCGGCAATATACGCAAATTCCTCCATGGCCCAGTCCAGGCGGCCTTTGGCCTGAAGCGCCCGTTCCAGGCGCTCATAGAGGGCAATCAGGTATCTGACATCATCGCCTGCGTAGATGATCATCTCATCCGGCAGGGGGCGCTGGGACCAGTCCTTTTTCTGGAATTTTTTCTCCAGTTCAATGTCAAACTCCTGTCTGATCATGGCATTCAGCCCGGTTTCCGCATAACCCAGAAACCGGGCCGCCAGTTCCGTGTCAAAGAGGTTTTCAATACTTATATTAAAGTCCCGGTAAAGGCTGCGCACGTCATAGTCTGCGCCGTGGAATATTTTCCGGATATCCCGGTTCTCCAGTACGGGCTTTAAGGGCGCCATATCGGTCACCGCCAGGGGGTCGATGATATAGATCATATCCGGGGCAGCCATCTGGATCAGGCAGATCCGCTCTTTAAAGTGGAACATGGAATCCGCCTCCAGGTCTCCGGCAATAACGGATTGCCCGCCCAGATGGCGGGCTGCGGCCGCAAGATCAGATGGCGTGTTAATCAGTTTAACGGGTTCAGCGTACTTTTTTCGCATGATAAAAAGCCGGTGCGATTTGAAGTCAACCTGAATTCAGGTTCGATTTGTCCTTGACCCGGTGGGCCGAATTGCTTAAAAAATCAGTTTGATCAAAAAAATTACGGATATTTATAAGGACCGATAAAATAATGATTAATATCACGTTTCCAGACGGAAGTGTCAAACAGTTTGAAAATCAGCCGGACGGGTTTACCATCGCCAGGTCCATATCCGAGGGCCTGGCGCGAAATTGCGTGGCCATGGAAATCGACGGGGTGCTCTATGATATGTATACAACGGTGGACCGGGACGCGCATATCCGGTTTATCACCCCCAAGGACCCGGAAGCCCTGGATATCCTTCGCCACAGCGCCGCCCATGTCATGGCCCAGGCCATTCTCAGGCTGTATCCGGACGCCAAACTCACCATCGGGCCGGTGGTGGAAAACGGGTTTTATTATGATATCGACATGCCCCCGATTTCAGAGGAGGAATTCCCGAAAATCGAGGCGGAGATGAAAAAGATCATCAAGGAGAAGCTTCCGGTAAAGCGCGAAGAGGTCTCCAAAAAGCGGGCCATGGAATTCTATGAAGGCGAGCCCTACAAGCAGGAGATGATCTCCGAGCTTGAGGACGGCACCATTTCCTTTTACAGCCAGGGGGAATTCACCGATCTGTGCCGCGGCCCGCATATTCCGCATACCGGGTTTATCAAGGCGATAAAGCTCTTGAAGGTCTCAGGCGCCTACTGGCGGGCGGACCCGAATCGGCCCCAGCTCCAGCGGATATACGGCACCGCCTATTTTGATAAAAAGGATTTAAACGATTACCTCAATTTTCTGGAAGAGGCCAGAAAGCGGGATCACCGGAAGATCGGGGCGGAGCTGGATCTATTCTCCTTCCATGACGAGGCGCCCGGCATGCCGTTTATTCATGCCAACGGCATGGTGCTCTGGAACATGCTGATGGATTACTGGCGCAAGGAGCATCAGGCCGCCGGCTACGTGGAAACCAAAACCCCGATCATTTTAAACCGTAGTTTATGGGAGCAGAGCGGCCACTGGGAAAACTACCGGGAAAATATGTATACCACGGTGATCGATGACACGGAGGTGGCCATCAAGCCCATGAACTGCCCCGGCGGGATGCTTTTGTACAAGACGAAACGGCATTCCTATAAGGATCTGCCCATCCGGGCGGCGGAAATAGGGCTGGTGCACCGGCACGAGTTAAGCGGCGTGCTTTCCGGCCTGTTCCGGGTGCGGGCGTTTCACCAGGACGATGCCCATATATTCATGACCCCGGATCAGATCGAGGCGGAGATCCTGGGCGTTTTAAAACTGGTGGAGCGGATCTACAGCACCTTCGGCCTGGGGTTTCACCTGGAGCTCTCCACCCGGCCGGAAAAGTCCATCGGCACGGAAAAACAGTGGGAAGATGCTACAAACGGACTTCACGCCGCGCTTGAAAACTATGGCATGGATTTTAAGATAAACGAAGGCGACGGCGCCTTTTACGGGCCGAAAATCGATATCCATATCAAGGATGCCATCGGCCGGACATGGCAGTGCGGCACCATCCAGCTGGATATGTCGCTTCCCGAGCGCTTTGATCTCTCCTACATCGGCCAGGACAATGACAAGCATCGGCCGGTGATGATCCACCGCGTGGTCTACGGCTCCATCGAGCGGTTTTTGGGTATTTTAATCGAGCATTTTGCCGGGAAATTTCCCCTGTGGATGGCGCCGGTGCAGGCGGTGATTCTGCCCATAAACGATTCGCTCACCCCGTTTGCCGAAACGGTGAATGCGTCATTTACCGGGGCGGGGCTTCGTTCCAGGGTGGATAAGCGCACGGAGAGCCTGAACAAGAAAGTAAGGGAGGCACAGCTTTCCAAGATCCCCCTGATCATAACAGTCGGTGAAAAGGAAAAAAGCGCCGGTACCTTATCGGTTCGCACCCTGGACGGGCAGGTGCATTACGGCGTGGGGCAGGATCTCTTTATCAATGCGGTGCTTGCCAATGTGGCGGAGCGGTGCCTGTCTCTCGATATTTTTGAAAATTGACCGGAAGAACAATCAGAGCTAACCAAGGCGGGATTTGGTTTTATCCCAGGCCTCTTTTAACTCCTTCCAGGTCTTATCCAGGCTGGATTTAAGCTGCTCCCGGGAGTTTTCCCCGGCCTTTCGGAGCGCCTCGACTTTTACGGTGGCCTCATCCAGCTTGCCCCGCAATTCGTCCATATAGTTATCAAATTTTACACTGGCGGATATCTGGGCTTTCTTGGCCTTGCGCCGCAGCTGATCGATATCCTCGCGCCACTGGCTAAGGAGTTCCTTCTGTTTTTCGAAAAAATCTTTTTTTTCGTTCATACGGCTCCCTCCATGAAAGGCGTTAATTTATATTTTCACAATAATATAAGAAAGTTAAATTAAAACTTCAAGAAAATAATGCATGGCGGATATAAAAAAAAGGGGCGTTCTCTGGAACACCCCTTTGACTTAATGGCTTTTTTGAAAAATGATTCAATCAGTCGGCTTATCAATTACCACCCGTAATAGTCGCAAGCCGCCCGGAACGCGGTTCTTAAAAAGGGCACCGAGGCGATAAGCGCCGGGATGGCAACAATTAATCCGAAAATCGGCAGAACTGTAAACGATACAATGACAAACGCAACACCGATGATCAACAGCAGCACCCCGATAAAAAACGCCGATACCTTGTCCCCAAAACAATCCAATGCACCCATAGTATCACCTCTCAATTATTTGTTAACCTGGCGCCAAATCCTTATGTATCTGAATAATTAACATAAGCGCTGCCCGGGGCTTGTCAAATCAGGCTGCGATCAGGGGACCAATTCGGGATAATGATGGACCCGTAAAAAGTCGATTCTGGGACGGCAAAGAAAAAAGTTCAAGATCGCCGCGCGCAAATTCCGAGGAATGCAGCGCAACAAAGATATTGGACTTTTTGCGAAGCCGTCAAAAATGGCTATTATTAAAAGCATAAATTCATCGGTTGGAGACGCACCGGCCAAGATGATTTTAGAATTATACTCATTTAGACTGAGAGGGATGAGTGCAACTGAAAAATATCGATCCGTTTGAAGTAATTAACTTTGATCAATGGCAGAACATGGTGGATTTGCTGTGCCGGCTGGCGTCGGTTAAATCCGCCGCCATTACCCGGGTGGATTCGTCTCAGATTGAAGCTTTCCTGGTGAGCCGGAATCCAGACAATCCTTTTTATGAGGGGCTTACGGTGGAGCTGGCAAATCATTATTGTGAAGCAGTTATAAACGAAAATGACATGCTCATGGTCTCAAATGCGCTTGAATCCGAAAAATGGTGTGAGGCGCCCGAAGTTGAGCATCATTTGATTTCCTATATGGGGTACCCGCTGAGACTGCCAAGCGGTGAAATTTTTGGCACCATTTGCATCCACGATGATAAAAAGAATGTTTTTTCAGAAGAAATCATCATGTTAATGGAACAGTTCAAGCATATCATAGAATCACACTTTAAAATGGCTAAGCAGACGGCAGAATTAAAAAAGGCCCTTGAAAATATCAAACAGCTTAAAGGCTTGCTGCCCATTTGTGCCAGTTGCAAAAAAATCCGGGATGACAAAGGGTATTGGAGTGCCGTCGAATCCTATATTCAAAAACACTCTGAAGCTGAATTTAGCCACAGCATTTGTCCTGAATGCGCCAAACGGCTTTATCCTGAGCTAAAATTATACGAATGAGGGGGGTACCGCTCTGACAAAGGAAGGGAATTGAGTACATAATGCCGAAATCCAAACAGCAAGCCATAGCTCGATTAGATATACCTATCCTCGCCGAGACGATTCCGGGGCTGGCCACAGTGATTTTGGATCAGGGATGGTTGGTAAATTATTGCTGAGTTGGATTGGAAGGATCAATTTCAGATTTGTAACACCAACAACAACTACATGTTGTATGTTCTATTCCGAACGGCTTGGTGAGTATAGCTTTTTACAGTCCTTACTGATAAGCAGGCAATATTGGTCAAGAATATTATCGCTATTCCTACCACTAAAACTTTCTACAATACTGAATGTTTGGCAACCTCTTCATATTAAAATGCCATAGCCATATTCTGTTGGGAAAAATATTTGGTTGAAAATATAGCACTAAGTGCTATATTAAGATTAATGAAAAAATTAATGACAAAACATTTTTCAAAATGGGCAGCCAAACAGAAAATTCCGAAGCAAGAACTTGCCAATGCATTGACAGAGGTTGTTGCCGGGAACTTCGAAGCAAATCTTGGCGGTTACCTTTATAAAAAAAAGAATCCGTTTTGCGGGTCAAGGCAAAAGCAGTGGCGGACGAACCATTATTTGTTATAAAAAAGGCGATCGTGCAATTTTTATTCATGGTTTTGCTAAAAATGAAAAATCAAATTTATCAAAAAAAGAACTTATTGCTTTCAAAGAATTATCAAAAATTTTGTTGAGGCTAACACCTGAAGAGATAACAATAGCCATAGCAAATAAAGACTTAATTGAGGTGAAATCATGAGAAAATCCATCGCAAAATCAATTACAAATACTGTCAAAGACCTACATAAAAGTGGCTTAGTAGATGAGATTACTATGAAAAATATCGAGAGCCTTTGTGTGCCGGAGGTGCAGGAATATACCCCTGAAAAAATTATTTCCATAAGGAAAAAATTCAGGTTAAGCCAGGCAGCGCTTGCCAGCCTTTTTAATATGGGTGTGGCTCTTTTTCGATAATACGCAAACCCAGAAATATCAATAAGAT
>JBKHAE010000107.1:0-12449 GCA_046543065.1 Desulfobacterales bacterium
GATCATTACTGTGATCAAACATGGGTGGATACAGGTGCGACACCGGATACAACCGATAATTTCCTCCCCAAATCCGGCGAAACCGATACGGAATATGTCCTTGGCGGCACCAATCAGCCGCTTGCCATATCGCTTATCTCCTTTACCGCAGACCCTGATGCGGACAGGGAATGCATCGACATCGCCTGGGAGACCGCAACAGAAGTTGAAACCATCGGGTTTTACCTGTGGCGGAGCACGAGCCGGGATGGCGAATATGAAAAAATTGAGGACAGCTTTACAAGCGCCAAATCCGTGAATTCAACCCAGGGGGCCAAATACGCCTACCAGGACTGTAACGTGTATCTGGGCGATGATATGAATTATTTTTACAAGCTCGAGGAAGTCGATATGGACAACACCAAAAAGAATCCGTTTTACGGCCCCATCGGTCCGGTTTCCGAACACGGCAGTGCAGATCAGGTGACAAGTGCCAAGAATCGCAGCAATAGTTCAGACAGCAGCTCAACCTGCTTTATTTCGACACTGAAATAAACTTTAATCGCAATGTCATTAACTTTAGCCTTCCGCCACTGTCATTTCGAGGAACGGCAGTGACGAGAAATCTTAAAAAGCGGTTTATGCCGAAGGTTTGATTTTTTTAACCTTATACCCTAAACCCTATACCTTAAACCTTGAAGCTACTTAGAAGCCATGCAATTAAAAGATTCCTCGCTATCGCGGAATGACAGCAGCGAAGGTTTTGCAAGCTATAAATTTAGCGAAACCCCACTGAGATATGGTCACCGTTAACAGTAAATCCCGCCTGGAGGCAAAAATTCGAAAAGCTATATATTTTACCCTGATTTTCTTTCTCGTGCTGCCGTTAATCACCTATGCCGCAGAAACGGACCCTCGCCCTAACAAGACCGGCCTAAAAATTGAAATTAAAAAAAGCGGTTTCTACCGGATAACCGGCCAGGATTTGGCGGATGCCGGGGTTGACCCGGCAAACATCGACCCGCAAACGCTGCGCCTGTTTCATCTGGATACGGAAGCGGCTATCCGGGTGGCGGCTGGCGGCGGCACCCTTCAGCCGTCTGATGCGGTGGAGTTTTATGCCGACGGCATTGACAATCAATTTACCGGCACGGATGTTTACTGGCTCTACTGGAACGGGGCAGCGGGTAAACGGATTGCTCCGATAAACGGCAGCCTCACTGGCATAGACGAGCGCCTGACCGAATTCAATGAACTTTTAACCTTTGAAGAAAACCATGAAATCTGGACGGATACCCCGGGCGCGCCGGAGGCTGACTACTGGTTCTGGGAAAAATTGACCGGCCGGCAAACGGCTGATTATGAAATTTTTACCCCGACCCCGGCCGGAAAGGCGGCCGGTGCAAAATTACGGATTTTTTTGCAAGGAAAAGCCAAAACAGCGGACTCGCCGGTGCATGAAACCACCGTTTCTTTAAACAATGAGGTGCTTGGCACGGACACCTGGACGGGCAATTCGGCTTATACCCAGGTCGCTGAAATCCCCGACGGGCTGCTTTCGCCCGACAGCAATACGCTAACCGTTGAATCAAGCGGAAACACCATTGACGTGATCTATGTCAACCGGATTGAAATCACCTACCCCAGGCGGCTGCAGGCCTCTGGCAGCAGCTTGACCTTTCAGATGGATACAGACACCGAAGAGCCGGTTGAAATTTCCGGATTCAACCAGGAAAATGTCCGGATTTTTAATGTCACGCAGCCTGATGGTCCCCGGCGGGTGGCCAATGCTCAAGTGACGGCGAACGGCAGCCGGTACAGCGCTAAATTCACGCACCCATCCGGCAGCAAAAAATACATGGCCGTGACCCCGGATGCATTTCAAAAGCCCGAAAATATCAGCCGGGAGCCCAAAACCGATTTAAAAAATGCTTCAAAAGGGGCGGATTACATTATTATTACCGCGGCCGAACTGGCGCCGGGGCTGTCCAAGCTGGCGGAGCTTAGGCGGCGGCAGGGCTTTCGGGTGGAAACCGTATCTATTGAAGCCATTTACGATACCTTCAGCTTCGGGCGCTTCAATCCGGCCGCGATCCGGGACTTTCTGGATTATGCGTATCACAACTGGCAGAAGCCGGCCCCGCAGTTCGTCCTTTTGGCCGGTGATGCCAACATCGACTACCGGGACTACATCGGCACCGGGAAAAAAAATATCGTGCCGGTGCATTTGAGCGCCACCCCGGAGCTGGGGCTGACCCCGTCGGATAACTGGTATGCCGCAGTGGACGGCGATGACCCCATCCCGGACCTCTATATCGGCCGGATTCCCGGCAATACGGTGGAAACGATACAGAATATTGCCTACAAAACCGTCCGGTATGAAACCGGCGATTTTTCCCCCAGGCAGGCGCTTTTTGTGGCAGATGACGAAGAGGCGGTATTTGAAAACTTAAATGAGGATCTGATCGACTATCTGCCCGGTGACTTTAGCGAAAACCGGATTTACACCCGGCGCTACGAGGACGTCAGGCAAGCCACTTCCGATATTCTGGAAAAGATCGATAGCGGCATGCTCATTACAAACTTTATGGGCCACGGGGATGTGACCCGCTGGGGGGCGGAACCTGTCGGCGAAGGCGGGGAGTCTATACTGGACCCCGGCGATTTGGCCCAGCTCTCCAATCTCAACCGGCCCACATTTGTAACCGCGCTTAACTGCTTAAACGGCTATTTTGGCCAGTCCTTTAATTACAGCCTGGCTGAAGAATTCGTCATGGCCAAAGACGCCGGGGCTGTGGCCTGCTATGCGCCGAGCGGGCTCTCCCTTCAGTGGGAGCATGAAAACTTTGGGAGAAACCTGTTTTCCCGGATATTTACCAACCAAACCAACATCATCGGTGCGGCCGCAACAGAAGCCAAGATTGATACCTTCTTCCAGGGCGGCACGGAAAAGATCTTAACGGTCTTTAACTTAATCGGCGACCCGGCCACCCGGCTGGCCGCCTTCCGGGATCCGGGGGAAAAAGTGACGGCCCATACCATTAAGGCTGATGCCGGCATCGGCGGCCGCATCTCTCCTTCCGGCGAGGTGCCGGTATTTGAAAATGCGGATGAAACGTTTACCATAGAGGCCGAAGAGGGCTATGAAGTGGCGGAAGTCATCGTGGACGGGAATTCTCAGGGGGCAGTCACTGAATACACATTCAGAGACGTAACCGCTGCCCATGAGATCCGGGTCGAATTCCAGTCAGCCGGGGCTTCGGATGGCGGTGGTGGCGGCGGGGGGTGTTTTATTGGATCGGTTTCAGGTATTAGGTATTAGGTGTTAGGTGTTAGGTACGTAGAGTAAGAGCAAGATTAAGAGTAAGATTAAGACGAAATGGACCCGTCAACCGTTATCCATTCAAACAAGGGGGGAGAAAACATGGCAGAGATCATTAATGGCTTTCCATCAACCTCGCAGAACGATTACCAGTTAAACGTCATCAACATCCTGCGCCAGGCGGTTAAATCCTATGCCAGGCAGGAAATCGTGGCCCAGACCCACACCGGCATTATTCGCACCACCTATGAAGAAACCTATGAACGGGTGAAACGGCTGGCTAACGCCCTCAAAAATTTGGGCGCAGGGGTGGGCGACCGCACCGGGGTGCTGGACTGGAACTCCCATCGCCACTTTGAAGCCTATTACGGCGTGCCAGGCATCGGCGCGGTGGTGCTTCTTTTGAACCTCCGGCTGCCGCCCAATGATTTGAGCTATATCATAAACCATGCGGAAACGAGTTTCATCCTGGTGGATGAAACCCTGATCCCCATTGCCGAGGCGGTGGCGGATTCATGCCCGACGGTCAAAGGCTATATCATCCTCACAGACAAGGAACTCTCAGAGATTCAGACCAAGCTCTCCCCGGTCTACAGCTACGAGGACCTGCTGAAGGATGCGGATACGGACATCAAATGGCCGGTAATGGATGAAACATCCGCCTCGGGCGCCTGCTACACCACGGGCACCACGGGCAAGCCCAAGGGCGTTTATTATTCCCACCGGGATACTTACCTGCATGCCGCGGGCATTTCGGTGAATGCGGCGGTCTCCTTTCACGACTGCTATTACCAGCTGGTGCCCATGTTTCATGCCATGGGCTGGGGCACCCCCTACGGCATCCCCATGGTCGGCGCCAAGCTCGTGCTCCCCGGCATGTATAATGTGGCGGACCTGGGTAGCCTGGCAAAGCTCCTGGTGGATGAAAAGGTGACAGTTACGGCCGGCGCGCCCGCGCTTTTCATGCCCATGCTGGAGTACATCAAAAAGCTCGACCAGAAACCCGATATGACCGGCGCCCGGATGCTCTGCGGCGCATCAGAGCCGCCGCTATCCATGATGAAGGGCTACCATGAACTGACCGGCGCCGAGATCGTCCATGCTTACGGGGCCACCGAGACCTCGCCCCTGGTTACCTTAAACCGGATCAAGCCATGGCTTTTGGATGAAATATCCGATGAAGAGAAATGGGATCTCATGCGAAAACAAGGCTATCCGGTGGTGGGCGTTGATCTTAAGATCGTTAATGAAAAGGATGAGGCCGTGCCCCATGACGGCAAATCCGTGGGCGAAGTCCTGATACGGGGGCCCTGGATTACGGCCAGCTACTACAATGCCCCGGAAACCGCGGACCAGTTCACAGAAGACGGTTACTGGCGAAGCGGGGATGCCGGCACCATCGATCCGGAAGGGTATTTAAAAATCACCGACCGTGTCAAGGACGTGATCAAAAGCGGGGGCGAATGGATCTCCTCGGTGGATATGGAAAACGAGATCGTGGCCCATGAAGCGGTTTTGGAATCCATTGTCACGGGTCTGCCGCACCCCCAATGGGAGGAGCGGCCGATCGCCCTGGTCGTGCTTCATGAAGGCTTTGCCGATAAAATCACCGAAGATGATATCAAAACGCATCTGTTGAATAAATTCGCCAAATGGCAGCTGCCGGACCGGGTCCTGTTTGTGGATGAAATCCCCAAAACCAGCGTGGGCAAGCTGAATAAAAAGAAAGTGCGCGAGCAGTATAAGGAATTTTATCTGAAGTAAAAAGGGTTGCATCACCTGGATCGCCTGGGCTAAAAGACACGGTAAATTTGTTCTATCTATTTTTCAGGCGGGCACGGTGGCCCGCCCTACGCAGGCTGTGCCGACATTTTGTAGGGTCGGCCACCGTGCCGACCCTAGTTGCTTGAATTCCGGTTGAATCGGATTTATTTTTAAGTTTCCGATTTTATTTCCTGATCCAATTGATTGATCAGGAAATCAGCTAAAAAACGGACCGGTTTTTATACGGTCCGCAAAGGAGAACCCATATGCACTATGAAGGATTTATTATCCGGCCGCCCAGCGAGGCCAACAGTATTCTCTTGCAGGTCACCGTGGGCTGCTCGCATAATAAATGCACATTCTGCGGCACTTACAAGGACAAACGGTTTAAGATCAAATCCGATGATGTCATCATGGAGGACATCGCCTTTGCCGCCAAGCACTGCAAGAACCAGGACCGCCTGTTTATCTGCGACGGCGACGCCCTGATCGTGCCGCAGAAGCGGCTGCTCAAAATTTTAAAGGAGATCGAAACCCAGCTGCCCTGGGTCAAGCGCGTGGGTACCTATGCCAACACCAAGGGCATAAAGATGAAAACCGATGAAGAGCTCCGGGAACTTAAGGCGCACGGCTTAAAAATCGCCTATTTGGGGCTTGAATCCGGGGATGACGTAACCCTTAAGAATGTCCGCAAAGGCGCCTCCGCCCAGACCATGATCGATATGGGCAGAAAAATCCGGGCAGCAGGAATCCAGCTCTCCATCACCGTACTTCTGGGCCTTGCCGGACGGGCCCGTTCCCAGGAGCACGCCAAAGAAACCGGAAAGGTGCTGTCTGCCATAGATCCGGAATTCGTGGGCGCATTGAGCCTCATGCTGATTCCCGGCACGCCGCTTCATGACGATTATGAGGCCGGCCGGTTTGAGCTGCCGGATGCCGCGGAAATGCTGGCCGAGCTTCGAACCATGTTTGCGCATACAGACCTCTCAGACGGCCTGTTCCATGCCAACCATGCATCCAATTACCTGCCCATCCGGGCCAGACTGCCCGAAGATAAGGAGAAAACCATCCAGTTGATCGATTCCGCGCTGGACGGCAAGGTATCCCTGAAACCCGAATTTTTAAGAGCGTTATAACACCATACAAAGGAGCCTGACCGATGAAGGAATGTCCGACCGGCACCCAAACCGACATGGACACACTGTGCATCAACACCCTGCGCACGATTTCCATTGATGCCATTGAAAAAGCAAAATCCGGCCATCCGGGCGCCCCTATGGGCATGGCGCCGGCCGCCTATGTGCTCTGGAAAAACCACCTCCGCCATAATCCCGAAAATCCGGAATGGTATGATCGGGATCGGTTTATCCTGTCTGCCGGCCATGCCTCCATGCTGTTATACAGCCTTCTTTATTTATTCGGCTATAATCTGAGCTTAGATGACATCAGGGAGTTCAGACAGTGGAAGAGCATTACCCCCGGACATCCGGAATACCGGATCACACCGGGCGTTGAAACCACCACCGGTCCGCTGGGGCAGGGGCTTGCCAATGCCGTGGGCATGGCCATGGCCGAGCGGCACCTGGAAAGCCTTTTCAACCGGCCGGGAAATGAAATTGTCGATCATTACACCTATGTCATGTGCGGAGACGGCGATCTCATGGAGGGCATCTCTTACGAGGCCGGCTCCCTGGCCGGGCATATGGGGCTTGGCAAACTGATCTGTCTGTATGACGACAACGGGATTTCCATTGAAGGGGATACGGACATCGCCTTTTCCGAGGACGTGGCCGCCCGGTTTAAGGCGTTTAACTGGCATGTGATCCCGGTTTCAGACGGAAATGATGTGGACGCCATTGATGCGGCCATTGCCGAGGCCAAAAAGGAGACCGGCAAGCCGTCGATGATCATCCTAAGGACCTATATCGCTTACGGCAGCCCGAACAAGCAGGGTTCCGCGGATTCCCACGGCGCGCCGTTAGGCGCGGACGAGGTCATGCTTACCAAGCAGTGCCTGGGATGTGCGGCGGATCAATCCTTCTGCGTGCCGGAGCCGGTCCTCACCGAATGCCGAAAGGCGGGGGAGGCCGGAAAAGCGCTGGAAGTTCAGTGGAACGAGCGGTTTAACGCCTATAAACAAAACTTTCCGGAACTTGCCAAAAACTTTCTGGATATGCAGGATCGGGGCCTGGCTGAAAACTGGGATGCGGATATACCGGTTTTCTCGCCGGATGACGGCGATGTAGCCACCCGCAAGGCCTCCGGGTCCGTCATCAATGCCATTTCCGATAAGATTCCGGGCCTCATCGGCGGCTCCGCCGACCTTGGCCCATCCAATAAAACAATGATTGAGGGCTCCCCGGATTTTCAAAAGGATACGCCCACGGGCCGGAACATCCGGTTCGGGGTGCGCGAGCATGCCATGGGCGCGATTTTAAACGGCATGATCCTGCACCACGGCCTTCGCCCCTATGGGGGCACCTTTCTGGTGTTTGCCGATTACATGCGCCCGGCCATTCGCCTGGCGGCGCTGATGAAGCAGCCGGTGATCTATATATTCACCCATGACAGCATATCCGTGGGCGAGGACGGCCCCACCCATCAGCCGGTGGAGCATCTGGCCTCGCTGCGGGCGATCCCGAATCTGACGGTTATCCGGCCGGCGGATGCCAATGAAACCGCAGCCGCCTGGCGGTGCGCCATTATGAGCGATGATGCGCCGGTGGCGCTAATTTTAAGCCGGCAGAAACTCCCGATTATCGACCGGAATACGTATGCCCCGGCAGACGAGCTCAAAAACGGCGCCTATATTCTGGCGGATACCGAGAAAACCCCGGATCTGATTCTCATCGGCACCGGCTCCGAGGTCTATATCTGCCTTGAGGCAAAGGCGGAACTGGCAAAGCAGAACATTGCCGCACGCGTGGTGAGCATGCCGAGCTGGGAACTGTTTGATCAGAGCCCCAAGGAATATCAGGACCAGGTGCTGCCGCCGGATGTGACCTCCCGCATTGCGGTGGAGGCGGGCATTCCCATGGGATGGGAGCGCTACATCGGTATGAACGGCAAAATGATCGGCATGCACCGGTTCGGCGCATCCGCGCCGGGGCCGGTGATGATGGAAAAATTCGGGTTTACGACCGAAAATATCGTCAAGACCGCTCTGGAACTTTTTACGAAGCAATCAATCTTTTAAGCCGGGACAATTCCTGCCAGTCAAAGGCCGGCTGGCAGGGGAAAATCGCGTTGTTGGTATATATGGGGTCCGCGGTTAGATCATAGCGGGCGGCGCTCACTGCGGCCGGCCACATGGCGGTCTGCGGAATCGGGCTGTAATAGGCCAGAATCGGGGTAATCCCGGTCTGCCTGACCATGCGGATGGCCTCCGCCACCCCGGCTAATTCCTGTCCCGGAAGCCCCACCAAAAGATAGGCCCCCAGCTGACGTGAATCAAAGCCAGCCTCGTGCAAATAGGCAGCCGCCTGAAGAAACTCCTCTTTTTTGACCTTGTGATCCATGCGGCGCTCGTTAAAATCCAGGGTTTCAAGGCCCAGCCGAAGCGTTGCAAACACGGCCGAAGCCATTAATTGTGCTGTTTCTCTGGTAATTTCCCGGATATGCACCGCATTGGGCGTGTGAAATCTGATATCCAATCCGGCGCTGATGATCTGCTCAAACAAAGGCCTGGCGTGCTTTTCCGAATTCACCAGCAGCGCGTCATCATAGAACACGAAATTTTTCACCCCGTAACTATCATGCCAGTACCGGATCTCTTCGACGACATGGGCCGGTGTCCGGACCATCCGCCGGGGCTGCAAGATTTTTGAGGCGCAGTAATCGCAGGCATAGGGGCAGCCCAGGCTTGTCAAAAGCGGGATATAGCCGATTTGGTGCTGCAGATCGAACGCAGGCCAGGGATAGGTATCCAGATCATGCGGGTCAAAATTCTGTGACACCGCACCGCCGGTATAGGTTTGAACGATATCCAGGATCTGATCCGCTTTGGCGCCCTCAAACACCGCATCCGCGCCGGTGGCCTGCTTTGCATGATCCGGGCACAGGGTGGCATATATGCCGCCCAAAAGAATCGGCACATCCGGAAAAACCGAGCGGACACAGGTGATGGTTTCCGCCACGCCGGTATACCAGTAGGTCATAAGGCTTGTCACAAGGATCAGATCCGGTCTTGCGGTTTGCGCCAGATCCTCGCGAAACCATTCCGGCCGGATGCCGTATCTGGAGAAATACCGGGGCACATCTGATAAGCCGGCGGGCTTTGCAATCCGTTCCTTACGATAGGGGCCGCGGCCGTTTCTGGCAGCCGGGTCGGCCGGCTTTTCCCGGGGGTGAAACCGGTCCAGGCAGTCCAGGCAGGAGACCCGGAATCCATGGGCTCTCAGGATTCCGGCCAGCTGAAGCAGGCCAAAGGGCTTGGCCCACACATCATAGGCGGCAAAATCGTGAATCCAGGGGTTTATGAGCAGGAGGTGGGGAATTTTCAAGAGAGGTCGTCGAATTCATTCTCAAAATACTGCATGGAGGTCTTTTTGAGCTCCCGGCGGCTAAACAGCATGGTATATTCGGAAACACCGGTATCCTCGGATATTTTTCGGGCGATCTCCCGGCATCCGGCCTCATCCCGGGCGTGGACCATGGTGTACAGGTTATACGGCCAATCCGGCGCCGGATCACGGCGGTAGCAGTGCGTGACCGCATCATAGCCGGCAATCTGCTCGCCCACCGCATCAATTAAGGTTTCATCCACCTGCCAGGCCACCATGGCATTGGCATTGAATCCTGATTTCTGATGTCGCAGCGTGGCCCCGAAGCGCCGAATCACGCCCCGGTGATAGAGGTCTTTCACGACCGACAGCACGGTTTCTTCATCAACACCGATCATTTCGGCAATTTCCAGATAGGGCCGCGGGGATACCGGGATATCGCCCTGCAGGGCGGCAATTACCTTTTTTTCCAGATCATTGGGCATTTGTATAAGGTTTAGGGTTTAGGGTTTAAGGTTCAGGGTTTAGGGTGTGTAGTATACCTTTATGCAAATAATTAGTTTATCAAATAAATGGTGTTATTTCCAGGGTAAAAGAAGCGGCTACCGGTCCGGAAAGAGGCGGCGGATATCCGTCTCATTTGCCTCACAGATCCCCCGTTCCGTGATAAATGCCGTGACCAGGCGGGCCGGGGTGACATCAAAGGCATAGTTGACTGCCGGGCTGCTCTCCGGGACCAGGAGATAATCTTTATCCCCGGTAAAACCCGGCATGTAGCGGACCTCATCCGGATCGCGCGCCTCAATCGGGATATCTTTCACCCCGTCCCGGATGGTCCAGTCAAAGGTGGAGGAGGGAAGCGCCACATAAAACGGAACATCATTGTCTTTTGCGGCCAGCGCTTTTAAGTAGGTGCCGATCTTGTTGGCCACATCCCCGGTGTGGGTGGTCCGGTCCGTTCCCACGATCACCATATCTACCAGCCCATGCTGCATCAAATGCCCGCCCGCATTATCCGTAATCACGGTATGGGGAACCCCCTGACGGCCCAGCTCCCAGGCCGTGAGCCGCGCCCCCTGATTGAGCGGCCGGGTTTCATCCACCCATACATGGATGTTTATCCCCTGGCTAAACGCCTCATAAACCGGCGCGGTGGCCGTGCCGTATTCAATGCAGGCCAGACTTCCGGCATTGCAGTGGGTCAGGATATTGACAGGTTCCCCGGATTTTCGGCGGGCGATCGGCGCAATCAGGGTCAGGCCGTGCTGTCCGATGGCCCGGGAGTTTTCCACCTCTTCTTCGGCAATGGCGGCGGCTTCGCTGCGGGCGGCTTCGCTGCGGGCGGAACTGTCTGAATGGGCCAGCACCTTTTTAAGCGTGCGATCCACCGCCCAGGAAAGATTCACCGCCGTGGGCCGGGCGGCCTTGATCCGCTCCGCCGTGACATGGACGAAATCATCATCCGTTCCGGCGCTGCCCGCGTTTTTAAGGGCCACAAATACCGCGTAAGCCCCGGTCGCGCCGATCAGCGGAGCCCCGCGCACGACCAGCTCCGTGATGGCGTATACGGCATCATCCACGGTGTTTAATTCCAGAATTTCCAGATGATGCGGCAGCCGGCGCTGGTCGATCACCCGGACGCAATCCAGTTTTTCATCCCGCCATATGGGCCGCATTGTGCATTCCTTCATGGCTGTTACCCCCTATGATAACCCTGCCGCACAGATCCGAACGGCTGGAAACGAAATATCTTTTTTTATAGTCTCATCCGGAAATCGTCAACAATCTTTCCTTAAAAAACAAAAAACCCGAATCCTGTTAAGGTTTTGTCTTGACAGAAAATACGATTAAACGGTTTAATTATATCCTTTTTTGATGTTAAAATTTAATGATATGGACACATTTATGAAAATTATCAGCCAAATTGCCGCCATCATCTGCATTGCAGCCATTACCGGATTCGGCGTCAATGCCGTGCGCGAAAGCGGCATCATGGTGTACTGCCAATGGGAACTCGAATCCCAGGCGGATGCGGCAACGAGCGATCCGATGCGGATTTCCCTGGAAAAAGCAGCGGCGCTTTACGAAGAAGATGCGGCCGTGTTCATCGACGCCCGGCCGGAATCCGCCTATCAGTCCGGGCATATAAAGGATGCGCTCAATCTTCCCTGGGCCCGGGCGGAGGAGATGTGTTTTGAAATTTTTCAGGACATCCCCATGGATAAGCCCGTTATCACCTATTGTGACGGAGAGGCCTGTGAGCTTTCTGATTTTCTCGCTGAATTTCTAAAAGAACTGGGCTATACAAAAGCCAGATCCCTGCACAACGGATGGTCCCGCTGGCAGGAAAAAGGCCTGCCCCAGGCATACCCCGAAGGATGAGAAGATAAATTATGACAGAAACGCATCATCACGCCCACCCGTCCGCCGGGGATACACGGGGCGGGCGGCTTTTGATCACGCTGGCCATTAACTTTATTATTCCCCTGGCCCAGATCATCGGCGGCCTCTATGCCAACAGCATGGCCCTGATCTCGGACGCTGTGCATAATTTCAGCGATTTCGTGGCCATCCTGATCTCCTATATCGCCTATCTGATCGGCCGAAAGGGGGTTTCGGAACGGCACACCTTCGGATTCCAGCGGGCTGAAATCATCGGCGCCCTCCTGAATGTCATCATTTTGACCTGTGCGGTGGTGTTTATTGTTTACGGCGCGATCCATCGGCTTTTTAATCCGGCGGCGGTTTCCGGCTCCATCGTAATCATACTGGCGGGTGTCGGCATTGTCGGTAACGGCATTTCCGCCTGGGTGCTTCACCGGGATGCGAGCCACAACTTAAATGTCCGGGGCGCATTTCTTCATATGATGGGGGATTTTCTG
>JBKHAE010000008.1:0-45542 GCA_046543065.1 Desulfobacterales bacterium
GGCCCTGCGTGGGGAGTCCGTATTGGATGAGCGCTATTACGGCTATGATGACAATGACAACCCATTGGTTTACGTGATTTCATCAACCCCCTTGTATCGGGGGGATGAAGTGATCGGTGCGGTGACGGTCTGGCGGGATGAGACCGATCTGGAGCGGTTGACCGAGCAGTTGATCTCCGAGCAGTCCGCCCTGCAGACCATTATCCGGAGTGCGCCGGAGGGGATCGTGGTGGTGGATAAGGATTGCCGGATTACCATGGCCAATCCCACGGCCGTCCGCCTTTACGGCCGGGATGTGCCCTATGGGCAGCCATTGGCCGCCCAGGCGGATTTAAGCCTGATGCATCCGGACGGCACCCCTTATGATCCTATGGATCTGCCGCTTTCCCGCTCGGTTTTTAACGGCGAGGAGCTGTTTGACCAGGAGATGGCCATTTCCCTGCCGGATGGCCGTATGAGGTATCTCTTGGTCAATACCACGCCCATCAAAAATCAGGCGGATGAAGTTATCGGCGGGGTCGGCGTC
The DNA here is from genome assembly GCA_046543065.1 of Desulfobacterales bacterium. GTDB lineage: Bacteria > Desulfobacterota > Desulfobacteria > Desulfobacterales > Desulfosalsimonadaceae > M55B175. The sequence continues at coordinate 527 of JBKHAE010000008.1, forward strand.
TTCCATGATATCACCCAGCGGCGCAGTGAAAAGGTGCAGCTCCAGCAGGATAAGAATATCCTTGAAAAACGGGTCTCTGAGCGCAACGTGGAGCTTGAGCATCTGGTTGAGACTTTAAAAACGGAAATCGAGGAGCGAAAGCGCGTGGAGCACAAGCTCAGGGAGTCGCAGCAGGAGCTGCGGCTCATGTCCCGGCGCACGCTTGAGGCCCTTGAGGCGGACAAGCAGGCAGTGGCCAAAGAGCTGCATGACAGCATCGGCGCAAGCCTTGCGGCCATTAAATTCAGCCTGGAAGAGCGGCTTTCCGCCATGCAGTCAGTCCCGGATGTGGATACCATCTCTCTTGAGAAAATCGTGTCCTATCTTTTGTATACCATCAAGGAAACCAAGCGGATAGCAGCGGAGCTGCGGCCGACAACGCTTGATGATCTTGGGCTTTTGGCCACGATTGAGTGGTTTTGCCGGGAATTTTCAAATTGTTACAAAAATATCGAGATCACCAATGAAATCACCATTCATGAATCCGAATTGTCGGATGCGATGAAAATCGTCATTTATCGGATTCTTCAGGAATCTTTTAATAATGCCGCAAAACACGCCGAGGCATCGAATATCCATTTTACGCTGGGCCGGTATAACGGCGGGATTCAGATGGTAGTAACAGATGACGGAAGCGGGTTTGAGCCAAAATCCGATGTATTTGCCGAGGACCCCTTAACCGGCCATGGCATTGAAGGCATGCGCGAGCGCGCCGAACTCTGCGGCGGCCAATTGGAGATCAACTCCCGGGAGGCAGAAGGGACCAAGATTACTGTTACCCTGCCGCTTTAATATGCTTCACCTGTGGGGAATAATGGGGAACTATTTCTGCTGGACCAGGCCCTGATCAATGGCAAATGCGGTTAATGCCGCGGCATTGTGAAGGTTTAGCTTTTGCATGATGTTGGCCCGGTGCTTTTCCACAGTTTTAACGCTGATATTTAGGAGTTCGCCGATCTGTTTGTTGGTATAACCCTCGGCGAGCAGCTTTAAAACTTCCCGCTCCCGGTGGGTCAGGTTTTCCCACGAGGATTTGGATTTAATTTTTTTATGCCCTTCCAGGTAGCCTTCCATGACATTGTCCGCAATCCCCGGACTGATATAGGTCTTGCCGCTTAAAATGCTGTTTATGGCGAGCAGCAGCTCCTCACGGCTGGCATCTTTAATGCAATAGCCATTGGCGCCCGCTTCGAATGTTTCAATCACATACTGATCGGATTCATGGATGGTCAGCACCAGGATCCGCATGTCACTGAAATGCCGGCGCAGCTCCTTGATAACGCTGATGCCGCTTAACCGGGGCATTGAGAGGTCTAAGAGCAGGAGATCCGGCTGCTTTTTTTTGATCGAGTTAATGGCTTCCAGCCCGTCCCTGGCTTCGCCGATAACCTCAAGCCCCTCCTTAGCGGCTAGCATGGCTTTCAGGCCGTCGCGGAATAGTTGGTGATCTTCTGCAATAAAGACGGTTTTTTTATTTTCCATAGGCTTTTGACTTAGTATGCCTGCCGAATCATTTGAGACACTGTAAGAATAAACTATAGGATAAGAAACTTATAATCAAAATGAATACAAGTGTAAATATAAATTTTTGGAAAAATAAGGCACTGAGGCGATGCGGATAAGATGTTTCAGGTTTCAGGAAATATCTTTTGAAGGCAGGCAGACCGGAGCTTTTGAGTACAAGATTGAAAACTGAACACTGAAACCTTACACCGGGAAGTTACACAGAAATGTTTGCGTATGGTCCGGAGTAAGCGGGGTAGCGGTAGTATGGCATTGGCATAAAAAAGGGCGGCCGATCGGCCGCCCCGGTATGAATATGCCACGCGCAATGAAGGGGACTATGAAGCCATGGCGTGGGCCAGTTCTTCGTAATCCGGCAGTTCGTTTTTCAAAAAATCCCGGATCTTATACAGAATCTCGCGCTCCACCTGCCGGACCCGCTCCCGGGAGATGCCCAGAAAATCCCCGATTTGCTGGAGTGTCTGTGGGGTTTCCGCATAGATTCGCTTATCAAAAATAGTGCGTTCCCTGTAGGTGATGGTTTTGCGGAACTGAACCATTTTTTCGCGGACCATATCAGACATCTGCTTTTTCGAAACCTGGGTTTCCAGGGGCTCATCATTGGATTCCAGGATTTCAAGCCACTCCGTATCTGAATCCGCATTTAACGGGGCATCCAGAAATACATTGCTGCTATGAAGCCGCTGATCCATATCCACAATGTCCTCTTCCGCCACCCCGCAGTTTTGGGCCAGCCGGTCCGGGGTGGGACTGATGCCCTGGCTGGCCAGTTTATCCCTTTCCTGGCGGAGCTTAAAGAAAAGCTTCCGCTGCCCCTCGGTGGTCACAATTTTAACCACTCGAAAATTATCTTGAATATATTTAAGGATATAGGCTTTAATCCAGAACGCTGCATAATAGGAAAATTTGACATTGCGCTCCGGGTCATATTTTTGGGCCGCCCGCAAAAGACCGATGTTTCCCTCCTGGATCAGGTCGTTCATATTATGCTTCCAGAAGCGCTGAAACTTCATCGCGATTTTGACCACCAGCCGAAGGTTGCAGACCACGAGCTGATAAACCGCCGCCTGGTCGCCGTCGTTCTGAACCCGCCGGGCCAGTGAAATTTCCTCTTCCCGTGTGAGTAGTTCGTGCCGTCGAATATCGGACATGTAGCGCTGGAGGGCATCGGCGCTTGCCGGGGCGGCAGACGCTTTTTCTTCTTTGGTGCCGTCATCTTCGGTTTCTTTTAAACCGGCGGCAGGGATGGTTTTGGGGCTTTTCGGATTAAGTGCGGGTATTTCAGATTTCGTCGTTTCGGTAAACATTTTGATCTCCCCTTTAAAAGATTGGCGATTCTGATTTTAACCCAATGACCCTCAATTTGTTTTTTTTGCCTAAAACGATTTTACGAACACCTGATCGAGAGTCAGTGATTCCAAATTTTGGCTTCACTATATTCGGCTTTAAGAGGAAAGTGTATTGGGGCAAGGATGTATTTTATGTATCAGGGGACTGTAGTCCCTGCAGAAAAAACCCGCATTTTTTTAAAATTGCCCATAGGGGAGCCATCGGGATATGCCGGCGGCCGGTCGGATAAAGAGCTTGTGGGGAGAAATAAAAGAATTATATTTATCCAATGGATACAGCATTAGTTATGTCATGGAAAGGAGCAGCATGGGAGTCAAAGAAGAGGCGGCAAAAAAGATCCGGAAAAAACCGGATAAAACCTATGATGTGATTGTGATCGGTTCCGGATCGGGAATGGCGGTTGTGGAAAATGCCATTCAGCAGGGACTTCGGGTGGCTCTGGTGGATAAGGGGCCAGCCGGCGGGACCTGTTTGAATGTGGGGTGTATCCCGTCGAAAATGCTGGTGTCCGTGGCGGATCGTGTCATGGAGATCCGCGAGGCGGATCGTTTCGGTATTGAGGCCAGAATTGAATCCATTGATTTCTCCCGGGTCATGAAGGAGATGCGCGATGCGGTCATACCGGATCATCAGCAGATCCACAGGGCGCTTAAGTCAGAAGAGAGGATCGATTATTATGAGGGAGCCGGGCATTTCGTGGCCCCGAATGAAATCGCGATAAACAACCACCGGATCCGGGGGGATAAGATTTTTATCGCCGCCGGCAGCCGCCCGGTGATCCCGGAAATCCCGGGGCTTGACCGGATTACCTACCTGACCAATGAAACCCTGCTTAAGCTGGAGGCGCTGCCCGAATCCATGGTGATCATCGGCGGCGGCTATATCGCATGTGAATACGGGCATTTTTTCTCAGCCATGGGCACAGATGTCACCATTGTTCAGAACCGGGACCGGCTGCTGCCCGATGAGGAGCCTGAAATATCGGAAATCCTGGCGTTTGATCTGGCCAACCGAGTGACTATTTATAATGATTCGGAGGTTGCCGGGGTCGAGCCGGCTGATGGCAAAATCAATGCGGCGGTTCGTAATCTTAAGGATGGAAAGGAACGGTCCTTATCTGTGGAGCATATCCTGGTGGCTGCGGGCCGGCGTTCTAATACGGATCTGTTGCAGGTTGAAAATGCGGGGCTTGAAACGGATGCCAATGGCTTTATCCGCACGGATGCATATCTCCAGACCAGCCGGAAAGGGGTATGGGCGTTCGGGGATATAATCGGCCGGCAGATGTTTACCCACACAGCCAATGCCGAGGCGGATATCGTCTGGGATAATGCCATGAACGGCGAGCGTGAGACGATAGACTATGATGTGGTTCCCCGGGCGGTGTTTACCTACCCGCCGGTCGGGGCGGTGGGGCTCACAGCGGAGCAGGCCGGAAAGGTCCATGAGATCCTGGTGGGCACCGCACGGTACGGGGATGTGGCCAAGGGGATGGCGCTTCGCGAGGACCGCGGAATGGCCAAGGTGGTCCTTGAGAAAGAGAGCCTGAAGCTTTTGGGGTTTCATATTATCGGCCCGCATGCACCCATCCTGATTCAGGAGGTGGCCAATGCCATGGCCATCGGCGGACAATTGGGGGCCTTGTTTTCCGGTCAGCACATCCACCCGGCCCTGAGCGAGCTGATTCCCAAGACATTCGGCAACCTGAGCGAGCCCGGGTAGATTAAAACAGGAAGGCTGCGCAGGACCGGATAGGGCACCCGCCGGGGCAAAATACAGGATTAACTGTATTGACCAAATTATGGCCAACTTGTAAGTAAGCTATTAAATTTATATATAATTTTAGCATGTTATCAAAAAACCCGTTTAATCCAAACAAGTTCAAAAAGGAGGCGCATCATGGCAAATATCGGGGATCTATTTCAATCCGGAGATTGGAAAAATGAAAAACACGTGCCGGTAATCGAATGTCCGGAAGGCGTGACCGCGGATGAGATGTTTGAGGTTAAGCTCTCCATCGGCAAGGAGATCTCGCATCCCAATACCACGGAGCATCACATTCGGTGGATGCGGCTCTATTTCAAGCCGGCAAATGACAAATTTGCCTACGAGGTCGGCAGCTTCGAATTTACCGCGCATGGTGAGGCGGCAGCCGGCGCCAATCAGGGGCCGGTCTATACCGATCATGCGGTCACCGCAAGACTCAGGGTCAACCAGTCCGGCACCCTTGTAGCCGCCTCTTACTGCAATATCCACGGGCTGTGGGAAAGTTCCAGGGAGATCACCGTGGGATAAGGCGGCTTGGCTTGATGTGAAAAGATGATAGTCTCGTAAAAAGTCAATTTTCAGATGGCAAAGCAAAATGCTCAAGCTCGCGGCGCGCAAATCCCGAGGAATGCAGTGTACTGACACGTGCGTGAAATTCCGAGGGATGCAGCGCAACAAAGATATTGGACTTTTTGCGAAGCCATCAAAAGATAAAAAGGAGCAGACATACTTTATGAAACAAATGACGGAACAGCACATGATCAATGCATTCGGCGGGGAGAGCATGGCCAACATGCGGTATAAACATTTCGCCATTCAGGCGGAGAAAGAGAATTTTCCCAACGTGGCGCGGCTTTTCAATGCTGTTGCCCATGCGGAGTTTATCCACGCGGGCGACCATTACCGGGAATTAAAGCATCTTGACGGCGGGTTCCTTGCCAACAGCATGGGCGCCTTCGGCCCGGGTGATACGGCTAAGAATCTGGGACTGGCCATTGACGGCGAGAATTTCGAGGTGACCGAGATGTATCCCACATACATGGAGGTGGCTGATTTCCAGGGCGAAAAGAGCGCCTACCGGAGTTTTGACTGGTCCTATCAGACCGAAAAGCAGCACCTGGCGCTTTACCAAAAGGCCAAGGAGGCAGTTGACAGCGGAAAAGATGTGGAACTGGACACCATTCAGGTCTGCAGCATCTGCGGGTATACCCTGGAGGGCGAAGCCCCGGATAACTGCCCGGTCTGTAAAGCCAAAAAAGAAAACTTCGTGGCCTACGAGTAGGGTAAATTCCATTAAGTCCCCCTTTCGTAAAAGGGGGATTTAGGCGGATTTTCATCATTTAGAAATTTAAATCCCCCCAATCCCCCCTTTTTCCAAAGGGGGGATGAGACAGGAGCCACGGATTTTTAGCGTTCCTTTGAGTTGTTGGGTTTCGTTCCTCAACCCAACTTACGAAGCTAAAATCAAATTTGCGAAACCCCCATCACTCAATCGCTCCGAAGCGGCAGGCCTCATAGCAGGAGAGGCACTGAATGCATTTGGACTGGTCGATATAGGCCGGCTCCTTTTTCTGCCACGAGATAGCGCCCACCGGACAGACCTTGTAGCACATGCCGCATTTTTTGCATTTGTCCGGATCAACCCGGAATTCCAGCAGTGCGGCGCATTTTTTGGCCGGGCAGCGTTTTTCATAAACATGGGCGATGTATTCATCCTTGAAGTAGCGCAGGGTGGAGAGCACCGGATTGGGTGCGGTCTGGCCCAGACCGCACAGGGAGGATTCCTTGATCACTGCCGAGAGTTCTTCCAGGTCTTCGATGTCCCCGGGTTCACCTTCGCCTCCGCAGATTTTGTTTAAAATCTCCAGCAGCCGCCGGGTACCCTCCCGGCAGGGGACACATTTGCCGCAGGATTCATCCTGAATAAAATCCATGAAAAACCGGGCCATATCCACCATGCAGGTTTTTTCATCCATGATGATGACCCCGCCGGAACCCATAATGGCCCCGACCCGGGCGATCTCCTCATAATCCACCGCCGTGTCAAGATACTGCTCCGGCACGCAGCCGCCGGAGGGCCCGCCCAGCTGCACCGCCTTGAATTTGCGCTTTTTGGGGATACCGCCGCCGATATCGTAGATCATTTTACGCAGCGTAATTCCCATGGGAACTTCCACCAGGCCGATGTTATTAATATCCCCGGACAGGGCGAACACCTTGGTGCCTTTGCTGGATTCGGTGCCCACACTGGCAAACCATTCCGCCCCGTTTAGAATAATTTGGCCCACATTGGCCAGTGTTTCCACATTATTCAATACCGACGGGCGATCAAAGAGGCCTTTGTTGGCCGGAAACGGCGGCCGGGGCCGGGGCATGCCGCGTTTTCCCTCGATGGAGCGCATCAAGGCGGTTTCCTCCCCGCATACGAACGCGCCCGCCCCCTGGTAGATGTCAATATCAAAATTAAACCCGGTGCCCAGAATATCTTCGCCCAGCAGGCCGTACTCGCGCGCCTTTCTGATAGCGATGTTCAGGCGCTCGATGGCGAGCGGATATTCGGTGCGGCAGTAGATATAGCCCTGGCTGGCATTGATGGCCTTTGCCGCGATAATCATTCCCTCGAGTACCGCATGCGGATCCGCCTCCAGGATGCTCCGGTCCATGAAAGCGCCCGGGTCCCCTTCATCCGCGTTGCACAGTACGTATTTGATGTCGCTTTCCGCCTTGCTCGCAAACTGCCATTTCAGCCCGGCGGGAAAACCGGCGCCGCCTCTTCCCCGAAGCCCCGAGTCTCTGACTTCCTGAATAATCTCCTCCGGAGTCATCTCGGTTAGCGCCTTGCCCATGCCGAAATAGCCGTCTCTGGCGATATATTCATCAATGGATTCGGGATCTATGGCCCCTTTGTTCTTCATCACCCAGAATTTCTGGTGGGCGAAAAAGGGGATATCCGTCATGGTGGGGATGGTCTCCTTGGAAGCCGGCTCCACATAGAGGAGTTTTTTCACAGGCCGGCCCTTAAGAAAATGCTCTTCCACAAGCAGCGGGGCATGTTCGGGCTTTAGCTGCTGGTAGAAAATCCCCTCCGGCTGCACCAGCATTACCGGGCCTAAAGCGCAAAATCCGTTGCAGCCGGTTTCAATAATTTTTATCTCGTCTTTAAGCCCCTGTTTTTTTATTTCTTCTTCAAGTGCCGCCTGAAATTCACGGCTGCCGGATGCCTGGCATCCGGTTCCGCCGCAAAGCATCAGCTGGAGTCGCGCAGTAGCCATTGTGATCTCCTGATATGAATTCGGATTGTCTCTTCAGCCCAGATGCTGGAGATGTGACAAACAGGTAATTATTCATATTGCTCGAGTATATTGATAACCCGGTCCGGGGTGACCCCGCCGTGGGTGTCCTGGCCGATCACCATCACCGGTGCCAGCCCGCAGGCGCCCAGACATCGCACGGCTTCCAGGGAAAACCGGCGATCCTCCGAGGTTTCGCCCTCTTCGAGCCCGTAGTTTTGTCTGATGCGGTTCATGATCTCTTTGCCGCCCTTGACATAGCAGGCTGTTCCCATGCAGACCCGGATGATGTGGCGGCCTTTCGGCGTGAGGGAAAAAAGGGAGTAAAATGTGGCAACCCCCAGCACTTCACTTTTGGGCAGGTTCAAGCCCATACTGATATAGTCGATAAGCTCCACCGGCAGGTAGCCCACAATGTCCTGGCATTCCCTTAAGACCGGAATGACGGCGCCTGCCGTATTTTTGTACTTATTGATAACCTCATCAACCTGAGGTACCATATCACCCGTTATATCGGGATGTTGAAGTCTTGCCATGACGAATTCCTCCTGAAGGGGGATCAACTTTACAATGCAGATTAGAAACAGTCCAACTCTTCCATAATCCATATTAAAAGTCAATCTATGATAAATCAGATTGATAAATCAAAGGGTTTTGATTCAGCTAGCTGATACATCCGCAGTTGTTAACATTCGTTTGACATGTCCTTGGATTCCATATATTTTTTACACAAGGGAGATATTACCGGCAACCTCGGCTTTGCGGAAATGGGTGCTTTGCCCTGATCAAAAGCCCGTGCATATTTTGTTTGATCACAGAAAGGTAATAGGGGTGCATGAAATTATTTGAACTGGCCCAAACACTGGAGGCAAGCTTTATTTCCGGCGAGGACCGTGAGGATATGGATTTTGACAAGGTCGGGGCGGCCGACCTTATGAGCGATATCCTGGCCGCCTTATCTGAACACGGCATTCTCCTGACCGGGCTGGCCACAGTGCAGGTGGTGAATACGGCCGTGATTGCCGGAGTACAGGCCATTGTCTTTGTCCGAAACAAGCAGCCGGATCCGGGGGTGATTGAGATGGCCAAAGGGCATGATATGCCGATGCTCACCACACGCTATTCCATGTTCGTTTCCTGCGGGAGGCTGTATGCCGCCGGATTGACCGGCTTAAACGGTGCCCGGTAAAAATGGAACCCGCCGCCCCGGCGGTTCACCTGCCAACAGAAGGGGGCAAGTTCTGCGGTCAATCCAAAACGTATTTTTCTGTTGGGGATTGAGGCATGCCAGCCTTTAAAAAGTGCTTCAACATTAAGGCCAAGGATTTCATCCATGCCGGCGAGGCCTCGATAGCGGTTCAAAACATGCTCAAACAGCTAAATGTTGCCTCTTCCCTGATTCGTCGGATTGCCATCTGCGGTTACGAAGGCGAAATGAATATCGTCATGCATGGCGGAGACGGAAGCTTTTGCGTGGAAATCGATACCGATCGCATTTTACTGGATCTCTCCGATGATGGGCCGGGCATTGCCGATATTGAGAAGGCCAAAGAAAAAGGGTTCTCTACAGCCTCGGATGAATACCGGGAAATGGGGTTTGGTGCCGGCATGGGGCTTTCCAATATGGAAAAAAACGCCGATCAAATGACCATTGAATCCGAGCCGGGCAAAGGCACGCAGGTTCAGATGGTTTTTGAAACCGGCGACAGCGAGCAAAACCGGGGTGGCGCATAATGAGCCAAGCGTATGTTCAGTTTAATGAGACCCTTTGCACGGGCTGTACGAAATGCGTCCGGGTTTGTCCGACCAAGGCCATACGCATTCGAAATGAGCGGGCGGCTTTATTTCCGGAGTTGTGCGTCGGCTGCGGTGAATGCATCCGGGAGTGCCCGGAGGGCGCGGTCTCTTCGACCATAAGCAGCCATAGGGATGAGCAAGCGCGCAAATTCTCTGTGGCCATTGTCTCGCCAATTCTTTATGCCCAGTTTCCCGGGGTTATGCCTTGCGATGTGCTGATTGCCCTGAACCGCATCGGATTTGATCATGCCATTGATTTATCTTATTATCTGGAAATGTTTCAGTTCGCCGCCGAGGAGTTTATCATGCGAAACCGGGAAACCAATGAATTCCCGTGGCCGCTGATATCCCCTATTTGTCCGGTGGTATCCCGCCTGATCGCCCTCCGGTATCCGAACCTGCTTGCCCATATTGTGCCGCTTAAACGACCGGTTGCACTGGTCGGCGAGGAGGTCAGAAAAAAAATAGCCGACCGGGAGTCGGTGGCGGAAGAAAATGTAATGCTGTATCATCTGACGCCTTGCCCCTCAAAGCTTATCCCCGACCGGGCCGGTTTTTTGAATGATTTGTCCCATATGGATATGGCACTGGGGATCAATGATATCTATCCGAAACTGCTGGATGCGGTCGAGACGGTTCGGGATATGGATCTGAGCCTGTTTCCTTACCGGAACCTGAGTTTTCTGCCCAATGCCCGCGGGCCCATGTGGGGCATGTCCGGCGGCGAGATCGCCGGAATGAATACGGATCGGGTGCTGGCGGTCTCGGGGCTCAAGGAGTGCATCAATTACATCGAAAAAATCGAGATGGGGCTCTTCCAGGATATGGAGTACATCGAATTCCGGTCATGCCATGAGGGATGTCTGGGCGGGCCCCTGACAGCGGTGGACAAATACGAGGCCCGGAGCACGGTGCAAAAGCTGATCAAGATGTTCGGGCTCGGTCGCAGGCTCCAGCCCCATAAGCTCCGGCGGCTGTATGATCGGCACTGGTTTTTTACAGAAGTCATGCCGACGGAAATGAGGGAAAAATATGCCATCAATGAACCGCCTTTGACCATTGAACAGATGCAGCAGATTGAGCAGATTCTGCAGCAGACCGCGGGCAATGATTGCGGCGCCTGCGGTGCGCCTGACTGCCAGACATTTGCCGAGGATGTGGTGCGGGGATATGCCAGTTTAACCGATTGCTATCGGATTGCGCTGGATTGGCGGGGTGGTTGATCATGCACCTAATACCCAAAACCTAATACCCAAAGTTCTTTAGAGGCCGGAAATGAAGGTAGCAGATTTAATTGAACAATTCGATTTAACCGTGGCCGCCGGAGAAAACGGCCTGGAGCGCTTGATAAAGGGCGGCTATTGCGGGGATCTCTTAAGCGAGATTATGGCCAATGCGCCCGCGGGATGCGTATGGCTAACCATCCAGGTACACCAGAATATTGTGGCCGTGGCCGTATTACGGGAGATGGCGGCCATTATACTGGTGGGCGGCAATTCCCCGGATGAGGAGACCAAAGCCAAGTCGGATGATGAAGGTATCCCTATCCTGCTGACATCCCTGGACTCGTTTTCACTGGCCGGCCGGCTCCATGCGGCAGGAGTGGTTAATGATACGGGCTAACCTGCCGGCTTTTCTTTAGGAAGCCGCTCATGGAGCTTTACCGGGCGGACCTGCATATCCATTCATGTCTTTCGCCGTGCGGCGATTGGGCCATGAGCCCCAGAGATATTGTCGCCAAAAGCTGCGAATTAGGGTTGCACATTATCGCCATCTGTGATCACAATTCCATGGAAAATGCGGCCGCCGCCATTAGGGCCGGAGATTCGTCCGGTTTGTGCGTGATACCGGGAATGGAGGTATGCTCCAGGGAGGAGGCCCATGTGCTGGGGCTTTTTGAAACCCTGGAGCAGGCGGCGGCGATGCAGGAAATCGTATATGCGCATCTGACCGGCACTAATGATCCGGACTTATGGGGTACTCAGGTGGTGGCCAATGAAAAAAACGAGGTGATATACGAAAGTGACCGGCTGCTTATCGGGGCGACCACACTTTATCTGGATGCGATTGTGGATGCCGTGCATTCCCTTAACGGGCTTTGCATCGCCGCCCATGTGGACCGGCCCTCATTTAGCGTGATCAGCAATCTGGGCTTTATACCGCCGGATGTCAAGTTCGACGCTTTGGAGGTTTCTTTCCGGGTGCCGCTTTCTGAGGCGTACCAGCAGATTCCCGGCATTGAACGGTTTCCCTGCATCACCTCTTCAGATGCGCATTATGTGAAGGATATCGGCCGGGTCTGGACGAACTTTCGTCTGGCCACGCCCTCGCTTCAGGAAATCCGGTATGCGTTTCAGGGCGATAAGGGCCGCCGAATTGAGGTGTAAGTGAAAGAATTGTCGCTTCACATCCTGGATGTGGCGGAAAACGGGATTTCCGCCGCTGCTGATCAGATTGAAATTGAGGTGATCGAGGACCGCCGGCAGAACCGGCTGACGCTTGTCATAGCGGATAACGGTCGGGGGATTCCCAGGGATCAGATTGACCGGGCGGTTGATCCGTTTTATACTTCCCGTACCACCCGACGGGTGGGAATGGGGCTTTCTTTGCTAAATGCCGCAGCCCGCCAGTGCGGCGGACATATGTGGATTGATGCTGAGGAGGGTAAAGGAACCCGGATTACGGCGGAATTTGTGTATGATCATATTGACCGGGCGCCGGTGGGCGATATGGCGGGAACCATGATCAGTCTGATCATGGGCAGTCCGGAGGTGGAATTTGAATACCGGCATGAGGTGGATGGCCGGCAATTCGTACTGAGCACCCGGGAAATCAAGGCGGCCCTGAGCGGCCGGCCGGTAACGGATCCTGCGGTGTTCCAGTATATCATGGAAATGCTTCGCACCGGAGAAAACCGGTTGACGAAGGGAGGGTAAGCCAATGGCCAAGATGAGTATCGAGGATCTGAAACAGATCAAGGAAAAAACCGCCAAAGAAACTTCCTTAAGGGACGGGGCGGCAAACATCAAGATTACCGTGCACATGGGCACCTGCGGTATTGCCGCCGGTGCCCGGGACGTGATGAATGCGCTCATGGATGAGATGGCCCAGAGCGACCGCCAGGATATCCGGGTGGTGGCCTCGGGCTGTATGGGCATGTGCAGCAGTGAACCGAATGTCACAGTGGAAAAGGAAGGCGAGGAACCAATTGTTTATCAGCATATGACCGCCAATAAAATGCGGCAGGTCTTCCACCGGCACGTGTTGGCGGGTGAGGTGCAGACGGATTTCGCCCTGGCCAAGATGTAAACGAAACTAAGCGTCTTAATCTTACTCTTAATCTAATCTTTTACTTTGCTCAAAGGAGGAATGAATGGCCTGTCTTGATTGGCTGCCGCATGTTGAAGCGTTTCAGGCATTAACGAAAACGGAGCTGGCGGTAATCGACGGATTCTGCCGGGAAAAAGAATTCAGCCACGGCGACCGGATATTTAAGGAAGGCGATGATGCCACGCATCTCTATGTGGTGATTGAGGGACTGGTGGATCTTCGGTTTGATTTGCCCGCGCGGGAGACATCAGAAGCCCAGACCCTTTCTTCGGTTCAGGAAAACTCTATTTTTGGGTGGTCCAGTATGGTGCCGCCGTTTAGATACAGGCTTTCGGCTTATTGCGCATCTGAGCGATGCCGGGTCATGATGATCGAGCGCAGCCGCTTTCAGGATTATCTGCGGCAATATCCGGAAACCGGCTACCGGGTGCTGGCCGAGCTTTTAAAGGTTGTTGGCAGCCGTTTTCAGCAGCTTCAGGGTTCATCCGGGGAGGCGCCCCTGGCGCTTGCTAAAGTGACTGTACACATGGCCACCTGCGGTATTGCCGCAGGCGCCCGTGACGTCATGAAGGCGCTGACCGAAGAAATGTCGCGCTCCGGACGGCAGAATGTGACCGTGGAAACCGGCGGCTGCCTTGGCAAATGCTGGAGCGAGCCGAATGTGACGGTGCAGATCCATAATCAGGGCCCGGTGGTCTACCAGAAAATGGATGCGGAAAAGATGCGCCGGGTATTTAACGAGCATATCATCAGCGGAAAAGTTCAAAAAGACTGCGTGCTGGAAGAGGGGGGTAAATGATCAGCCTGGATTTTCTGGAAAAGGTGACTTGTTTTAGCTGTTTAAATGATGATCAGCTGAAAATGGTTCAGGAGCGGGCCGAGATGGCGGAATTTTCCCGGGGAGAGAAAATATTTGCCCACGGCAGTGACGCCAGCCACGTATGGATCGTGGTGGATGGCGACGTGGAGCTCCGTTCCGAGGCCCCGGAGGGGGCGCAGCCAACGGTTGAGCCGGCTGTCTCATTTATGGCCGAGGCCAATGCATTCGGCTGGACCTGCTTTGTGCCGCCCTATAAGTATCAGCTCTCCGGGTATTGTTCCTCCCGGCAGTGCAAACTGATCAAGTTCGACCGTGAGGGTTTGACCGAGCTTTTTGAAAAAGAGCCGGTGATCGGCCTGGAGGTCATGTTCTATCTCATGGGCGCGGTGGGCCAGCAGTTCGAGCAGCTGCAGGAGGAGATTGCCAAGCACAGGGGGCATGAAATCATGAGCAACTGGTAGCTGACAAAGTAAAATGGCCAATTTCTGCGTTGCGCATCATCTCTCGTCATTCAACGTACTATCAGTACGCCTCATTCCTCGAGATTCGCGGCGCCTTGAACTTGACTCATTTTACTTTGCCAGCTCCAAGTATATTTTTTATGCCGCCTGCTCGATCTTTACCGCGCACACCTTGTATTCCGGGATGTTGGCCACCGGATCCAGGGCTGCGTTGGTGAGCCGGTTGGCCGCGGCCTCGGCAAAATGAAAGGGGATGAAAACCGTTCCGTCCACCGCCAAATCCGACACCTTCACCCGGGCGGTGATCTCACCCCGCCGGGAGGCGATCCGGATTTTTTCACCGTCGTCCAGTCCGTTCTTTTCCGCATCCGAAGTAGATATCTCCACAAAGCTCTCCGGCGCCCGCTCGTTTAATCCCTCGGTGCGGCGGGTCATGGTGCCGGTGTGGTACTGGTAGAGCACCCGGCCGGTGGTCAGATAAAGAGGATATTCCGTATCCACCTGCTCCGCCGGCGGGATAAAGTCAATGGCATGGAACACTCCTTTGCCGTGAGTAAACTGCTGGGTGTGCAGAATCGGGGTGCCGGCATGATCGGCAGACGGGCACGGCCAGTGAATCCCCTCGCGCTCGATGCGTTCATAAGTGATCCCCGCGTAGGAGGGTGTGACCCGGGCGATTTCGGTAAAGATATCCCGGGCGGTGTCGTAATTCATGGGGTATCCCATGCGCCGGCTGATTTCCGCGGTAATCCGCCAGTCTTCCCGGACCGATCCCGGGGGGTCCAGGGCCTTTCTCACCCGCTGAACCCGGCGCTCCGTATTGGAGAAGGTGCCCTCTTTTTCCGCAAAACAGACGGCCGGCAGCACCACATCCGCCTGCCGGGCGGTCTCGGTCATGAAAATGTCCTGGACAACCAGAAAATCCAGCCGGGAGAAGCTCTTTTCCGCGTGATTTAAATCCGGGTCCGAGACCAGCGGATTTTCGCCGATGATGTAGATGGCCTTAAAATCGCCGTCATAGGCTTTGGGCACCATTTGGGTCACCGTAAGCCCCGGTTTGTCCGGAAGTCCGGTAATGCCCCACTCTTTTTCCATTTTGGTGCGGGCCGCCTCATCAGTGACTTTCTGGTATCCGGTATAAACGTTGGGAAGCCCCCCCATATCGCAGGCCCCCTGCACATTGTTCTGCCCCCGCAGCGGATTGACCCCGCCGCCTTCAATGCCCAGATTGCCGCAGAGCATGGCCAGGTTGGCAAGGGATTTGACATTGTCCGTGCCCGTGGTGTGCTGGGTAATGCCCATGCAGTAGAGAATGCTTCCGGCCCCGGCACTGCCGTAGAGGCGGGCGGCCTCGATGATCTGGCCGGCCGGGATGCCGGTGATCGATTCCACGTATTCCGGTGTGAATTTTTCCACCATGGCTGATAGCTCATCAAAACCGGTGGTTCGCTCGTTGATAAAGGTCTGGTCATGGAGGTTTTCTTTTAAAATTACATGCATCAGGCCGTTGATCCAGGCCACATCCGTGCCCAGATTGGGTCTTAGCCACAGATGGGCGTGGTCGGTTAGTTTGATATGCCGGGGGTCCACCACAATCAGTTTGGCACCCCTGAATTTGACCGCCCGTTTGACAAAAGTCGAGAGCACCGGATGGTTTTCCGTGGTATTGGATCCGGTCACCAGGATCACTTCCGCCTTTTCAATATCCGCAATGGTATTGGTCATTGCGCCACTGCCGAATGCGGCGGCCAGACCGGCCACCGTGGAGCTGTGTCAGAGCCGGGCGCAGTGATCCACATTATTGGTTTTAAGCACCGCGCGGGCAAATTTCTGGGCCAGATAGTTCTCCTCGTTGGATACCCGGGCAGAGGTGAGCACGCCCAGGCTGTCTGATCCGTATTCATCCCGGATCTCTCCCAGGCGCCTGGCGGTCAGATTCAGGGCTTCATTCCAGGTGGCTTTTCGGAATTCGCCGTTTTCCTTGATTAGCGGCGTGGTCAGCCGATCCCCGGAATTAATGAAATCGAATCCGAACCGGCCCTTAACGCACAGGCTGCCGTTGTTGGGCGGGGTCTCCGCGGCGCCGTTGATTTTGATCACGCGGTTGTCTTTCACATGCAGCTCCAGCTGGCAGCCCACCCCGCAGTAGCTGCAGGTGGTCCGGGTCTTTTTAACCTCCCAGGGCCGCCAGTCATAGCGGGCGTTTTTCTCCACCAGTGCCCCGACCGGGCAGGCCTGAACGCACTCGCCGCAGAAAACGCAGTCCGAATCCTTTAGCGGCCGGTCGCCCGCGGCCACGATTTTGGATTCAGAGCCCCGATAGCCGAAGCTGATGGCGTTGTTTACCTGCACCTCATTGCAGGCCTGAACGCAGCGGCCGCACAGGATGCATCGGGAGAAATCCCGCACGATAAAGGGATTGACCGTTTCCATGGGGTATCGGGTCGGTGTGGCCGGAAAGCGCTCGCCTGAGACCTGGTAGCGGTAGGCCAGGCTCTGGAGTTCGCAATCGCCCCAAACCGGGCAAAGATCTCCGCTTTGGTCTTCTTGCTGAACTTTGAGCTGAAAAGCGGTCCAGTTTTCGGTGTCGCCGCCGCGCACTGCGCAGTTGTGGTTGCCCGAGGCCAGCAGGAAGCGGAGTGTCATTTTACGGGACTCCACCACCTTGGGGGATTCGGTCCAGATTATCATTCCGGGTTCGGCCGGGGTGGAGCAGGCGGGCATGAGATTTCTCGCATTTTTGATCTCTACCACGCACATTCGGCAGGCGCCGGTAGGCGTTGCCCCTTTGAGGTAGCATAGGGTCGGAATATCGATGTCATTGCGGCGGGCCACCTCAAGGATGGTTTCTCCGGATTCAAATGAGAATGTCTGGTCGTTTAGCGTAATGGTCTGATCTGTCATGACTGCCTCTATTTATTGTACGATGAATCATAAACGGCCGGGCTTAAAACCGGCGACCGCTCCCTTCTGCTTTGGATATGGCGCCGCCGCCCGGTTCAAGCCGGCCTTTAGCCGGTTCAAGTAAAAAACATATAATACGATAACTCCATACGATCTTTCAAGAAAATTATCTTTTTTTACGTGCGTCTCCGGGTGGTTCAAAATACCACAGGGGGGTGGGGCAAACGGCAACACATTTAAGTATTCAAAATTATATGCAAAATAATCAAATTTTTTTGCACAGGCCGGAATTGATGTGGCATTCAGCCACAAGGCTCGGCGTTTGTCAATGGGCAGCCGCCCATGTTTTTAAATTTTTAAAATAATTCCAATAAATTGTTTTTTTGCCCCGACATGTCAGGTAATGGCACCGCGCTTGCAATCTCAATAAGCAAACCGAAGAATTTTTTTCGGCCGGGCAAGTAAACCGATAAAAGAAGGGGGGCGGAAACATGGCACGATATGAAACCCAAAAAGGTGTGGCCGGCTTTCAGGTGCTTGAAAATGAATGTATCTGGATGAAAGCCGGTGTGATCAGTTTCCGGAAGTGTGATAATGACTATGACTGCGCCACATGCCCATTTGACCGGGCCATGCGGCGAAGCCTCAAAAAGCACGGTGCCAAGGCGAGCGCAGCAAAGGCGCCAAATTTTGCTGATGAGCTGAAAAAGCGCTATGACGGCGCGCATAGGCCCTGCCGGCATTACCTGACAGGCCGGGTGGATGCCCCGAAGATTTGCACCAACAACTACGAGTGCCACCATTGCGCCTATGATCAGGTGCTCGATGAAATGGATTTGATCGATGATATTGCGGCCCCTGCCTGCCGCATGGTGGCCGGCTATCGGGTGGCGGACGGGTATTACTATCACAACGGCCACACCTGGGCCCGTTTTGAGCACAGCGGTCGCACCCGGATCGGATTGGATGATTTTTTCGGCAAGCTGTTCGGCACGCCGGAAAAAATTGATCTGCCGCGTCTTGGGGCCAAGCTGACACAGGGCAAGCCGGCCTTTTCCTTTGCGCGCGATCAGCATGGGGCCGGTGTTTTGGCTCCGGTCACCGGACAGGTCCTGGCGGTCAATGAAAAGGTTAAGGATCATCCGGAAATCAGCCATCAGGATCCGTACCGTAGCGGCTGGCTGATGATCATCGAGCCGGATATGCCCAAGCGAAACCTCAGGAAATTGCTTTTCGGCCAGCAGTGTGATGCCTGGCTTGAGGCTGAGCAGCAGCACCTGCTGGCGCTTATCGGTCCGGAATACCGGCAGATGGCCGCCACCGGCGGGCAAATCGTGGATGATCTGTATGGCAGCATTCCGGAAATCGGCTGGGAGCGGATCGTCCAGGACTTCCTGCGAACTGCGCCAGAGTAGGGACCTGACTTCAGTTTGTCTTCCTATTTTAGGCTCCCGAGCTGTCATTTCTCGCTGGCGCGCGAAATGACAATCTCCTTAAAAATTGGATATGGGGACTAAACAGGAATCTCGCGGTGATCAGAAGGGCGTATGCGCCGGCTCGATTTTCAGGCCGGCCTGCTTCAGATAGCTCTGGCAGTATGGGCAGAAACCCATTGAGATGGTATCCAGGGTTTCAATGGTCCCGGAAAAATGCATGATGCATGCGGAGTCCGGGCAGTGAAAGAGGTCCAGCAGGTGCCCCAGTTCGTGCAGTGCCACTTTGGCCGCCCTTTCATAGAAATCTGCGTCCGTCGATTTGGCCCCGTTTTCCATGTACTGCAGCCGAAAGAGGGAGATGACTGCATGGCTGCCGCCCTGCTGAGCCTCGCCAAAGATGTGGGTAAAAATAGGGACAAACAGGTCCGCATCCAAAAGGGCCAGAACTTTGGTGCACCCGGCAAATGACCGGCCGTTCAGGCAGTTAATCAGCCGGGCTGCATCATACTGGCCCCGGCGTTCATCCAGGCATTCTGGGGGAAGGGCCATTTGCGGTAAAAAGCAGGTGGGCAGCTCCAGATAACCGGATACATGGGCGGCCACAATTTTTAACACGATCTCCGTCACCGGCCCCAGGGCGAGAATGCCCACCGTATGCGTTTGTCGAGGCGTCATCTTCTGGCTTTGGTTGAGGGGGATAGCCGGCCTACCTGCGCAGTTCATATCGGTTGATTTTCTTGTGCAGCGTGGACCGGTTGATATCCAGAATCCGGGCGGCCTGGCTGATATTCCAGCCGCATTCATCCAAAATTGTCTTGATATGCCGTTTTTCCACATCCAAAAGCGAACGGCCGCGGGTATCTGAAGGCTGGGCAGGCTTTAAAAAGGAAAAATCCTGCGCGGAAAGCGTCCGGGACTTGGACAGCACAACCGCCCGTTCAATGGCGTTTTCCAGTTCCCGCACATTTCCCGGCCAGTCATAGGATTTAAGCAGCAGCTCCGCGGACTCGTCCACATGGTCTACATGCTTGGTGGTTTCCTGGCTGTATTTTACCAGAAAATGACGGACCAAAAGCGGAACATCATCTTTACGTTCCCTTAAGGGGGGGATGCGGATTTCAATCACGTTGATCCGGTAATAGAAGTCCTCCCGGAACTTGCCGGCCCGCATCAGCTCATCCAGGTTGCGGCTGCTCGCACAGATCAGGCGGAAATCCACATCAACGGGCTCAGAGCTGCCGATCCGCTGGATTTTCTTTTCTTCCAGCACCCGCAGGAGATCCACCTGCATCTTCATGCTGATCTCGCCGATTTCATCCAAAAACAGGGTGCCGTCGGAAACAACTTCGAGAAATCCTTTCCGGTTTTTGTGCGCCCCGGTAAAGGCCCCTTTGGTATGCCCGAAAAGCTCGCTCTCCAGAAGAGATTCCGCCATGGCCCCGCAGTTGATGGCGATAAACGGGTAATTGGCCCGGTGGCTCTTGGCGTGGATGGCTTTGGCCACCAGTTCCTTGCCGGTACCGGTTTCTCCGGTAAGAAGCACGGATGCATCCGTATCCGCCAGCTCCGGTATGGTTTCAAAAATTTCCACCATGGGCGGGGATTGCCCGATGATGTCGTCAAACCGGGTGATTTCTCCCAGCTGCTGCTTCAGGTAATCGTATTCCGCGGTCAGGGTCTTCTGCTGGTTGATTTTTTCCATGACCAGGTTGATATGATCCGGCTTAAAAGGCTTTAACAGGTAATCGCTGGCCCCGGATTTCATGGCTTTTACCGCGGATTCAATGGAGCCGTAGGCGGTGATGATCACCACGAAGGTTTCCGGGTATTCGGCCTTGACCCGGTCCAGGAGCTCCAGGCCATCCATGCCCGGCATTTTGATGTCCACAAAAAGAATGTCAAACTGTCGGTTTAAAAGTTTCTCCAGCGCTTCCTCCCCGGATGCAGCAGTCTCCACATCATGCCCGTATTTGCTGAACCAGTGATAAAACGATTCCCGGACAATCATTTCATCATCAACCACCATGATCCGCATTTTATCCGACATAGCAGATACTCCTTTTTATACCTTGGGGGCGAGGAGCGGAAATTTCAGTTTAAATACAGTATGCTCGCCGGGCCGGCTATCCACCTGGATATCCCCGCCGTGGTTTTTTACAATGCCGTATACGATGAAAAGCCCGAGTCCCGTCCCCTCTCCGGAACCTTTGGTGGTGAAAAACGGGTCGAACAGGTTTTTGATATGTTCCCTGGGGATGCCATAGCCGTTGTCCCGGACTTCAACCTCTGCCATACGGGTTTTTTGCACCAGGCGCGAGGTCACCCAGATATCCCCGCCTGAGGGCAGGGCCTCCATGGCATTGAAGATGAGATTTAAAAAGCACTGCTGGAGCCGGTTGGGGTCTCCGTTGATTATCAGAAGGCACTCGGAGAGATCGGTATGAATCGTGATGTTCTGAAGCTCCATTTTATGGCAGGTCAGGCTGATTACCGCGCTTAGCACTTCATTCAGATTGGTATCCGTATAATGGGTGATGGATTCCCTGGAAAACGAAAGCAGCCCCGAAATAATATCCCCGCAGCGCTCCAGTTCACGGTTCATAATGCCTGCAATCTCTTTTAGTTTGGCCATTTCCGACTCATCAATTTGTGTCTGCCCCAGGGCCTCCTCTATATACTGGCTGAAGGTTAAAAGGCCCTGAATCGGGTTGTTGATTTCATGCACGCAGGAGGCGGCGAGTTTTCCCAAAGATATCATGCGGTCCTCCTGGACCAGTTTGTTCAGATCCGATTTGACCGCCCGGACCCGTTCTTCCATCTGGCTGGACATCTGTTGGGTGATATCGCGCCAGATTTCAATCACCCGGTTGATTTCGCCGCCGGTGTTTTTGACCGGATAGGTGATGATATCAAAATAGGTCTCCTGGCTTTCCGATAACGAAATCTCCTGGATGATATGGGCGGATTCGCCCGTTCGGAGGGTCTCCACCATGGGGCATTCAAACCCGGGCATTGCCCGGGTGCACGGGGTGCTGAAGCCGTGGATGATTTGATAGCAGGGCTTGCCCACCACATCCGCTCTTCTCATGTTCAGGGCGGCCAAGTAAGCCTCGTTCACATCCGCAATGGAAAAATCGGTGTTTAAAATCAGAATCTGCTGGTTGGTCTGACGGATGAGAAATTCGGAGAGCATCTTTTCCATTTCCACCTGATGCCGGGCATGTTTGAGCTGCTGGTCAATGTCAAACAGGGTCCGGATGAACCGCCCGACATTGTGCTCCAGTATTCCCACGCCCTTTGGCTTTTCATGGATGAGAGAGAGCAGAATTTCCTTGTTGTTGGTAAGTTCAATGATGGCATCCAGGCCCTTGATGCTGAAAAGATCCTTGAAGTTCTGTGTGGTGTAGATGCCCATCTCCTGCGCCAGCACCAAACCTTCGGCATCCGGATTGATATCGCAGACCCCCACTACCCGGATATCAAGATGGGGCAGCGGCTCCTGGGTAAAGAGGTTCAGAAAGAACTTGCAGGCGCTCCCGCCGCCGACAATGGCGAGATTGAGCAGAAGCTTGGGGCTGTCGTGCGCGGATTGATTTGATTGGATATCCATGGCATCTCTGTCCTTACCCCGACGGAAAACAACAATTTAATTTTACTATAAAAAGTATGCCGATCAGCAGGTAAAGTCAAGACGGAATGCGCAAAGATGCAGCAGAGAAATGTGGCGAGGCAAAGCTTTGGTTTTTCCTGATTTGAAATTCCCGGATTTTAAAATTAATATAAATATTAAATTTGTAAAAATTTGGAACGTTCAAGTTAGGTTTTTATCCCTCCCCATACAATGGGGAGGGATTGGGTGGGGTCGGATTTAGCTGTTCGCCTTCTCAAACTTGGCCATAAAATCGGTCAGCGCTTTTAAGCCCTCCACCGGCATGGCATTATAGATGGAAGCCCGGCAGCCGCCCACGGACCGGTGGCCCTTGAGCCCGCCCAAGCCGCTGTTGGTGGCCTCCTCAATAAATTTTTTCTCCAGGTCCTCGCTCGGCAGCCGGAAGGTGACGTTCATCAAAGACCGGGAATCCTTATCCGCCGTGCCGCGGTAGAAGTCGCTTTCATCAATGCAGTCATACAGGAGTTTCGCCTTTTCCTGGTTCTGCTTTTCCATGGCCGCCATGCCGCCCACGGTTTCCTCGATCCATTTAAGCACCAGCTGCACCGAATATATGGAGAAGGTCGGCGGCGTATTATAAAGCGATTTTTTCTTGAGAAATGTGTTGTAGTCGAGCATCGAGGGAAGGCCCTCGGGAATCAGCTTAAACATATCATCGCGGATGATCACCATGCAGATCCCGGAGGGGCCGATGTTCTTCTGCGCGCCTGCATAGATCATGCCGAATTTGTCAATGTCCAGGGCCCGGGAGAAAATGTCCGAGGACATGTCGGATACGATGGGGGCTCCGCCGGTATCCGGAAATTCATGGAACTGGGTGCCCTTGATGGTATTATTGGAGGTGATGTGGGCGAAAGCCGCATCCTTATTGAACTGAATGTTTTTGGGAATATAGCAAAAATCCCGGTCTTCGGAGGATGCCACTACATTGTGGGGTTTTTTCTGGATTTCCGCTTCTTTGATGGCCTTGGTGGACCAGGTGCCGGTGTTGACGTAATCGGCGGATTTGCCTTCAGGCAGGAAGTTCATCGGGATCATGGCAAACTGCAGGCTGGCCCCGCCCTGAATGAAAAGGACCTGATACCGCTCGTCCATTCCCAGCAGGCGCTTGGCGCGGGCCACGGCATCCTCAATGATATCTTCAAACCAGCTGGAGCGGTGGCTGATTTCCATCACCGACATTCCGCTGCCCTTATAGTTTAAAAGATCCTTCTGAATCTCTTCCAATACCGGCAGCGGCAAAGTGGCCGGGCCCGGGTTAAAGTTATAAATTCTGTTTTCAGTCATCAGTACTCTCCTTATTGAAATTTCATATTTGAAATTAAAATGAAATTGTAATTCATTACAAAATCGTTTATAAATGTCAAGTTTTATTTGAGAATATGCTCACTATGGGGCCGTCTATTCTGCTGTAATAATTGACACTTTTACGTGTTTGGCGTAATTTTTAATTATCCCTCAGGCATATTTGGAAAACCACGGCAATAAAGGATTTAAATATGTTTATTTTGGATTATCCCTCTGATGAGGCCGCGCAGCGGATTGATGATATCACCCGGCGAGGGCTGTCGTTTAACCCCGAAGATGTCAATGCCGTATCCGCTATGCTGGATGCGGTTCGGGCCCGGGGCGATGCCGCGCTTATTGAATATACGGCAAAATTTGATGCCCCGGATTTGACCGCCGCCGAGTTGACGGTCTCCGAAGCCGAATATCAGGCAGCCGAAGCGCAGGTGGATGCGGCTTTTTTAAATGCCTTGGACCGGGCGGTAAGCCAGATAAAAAGTTTCCATAAAAAGCAGCTTAAAAACTCCTGGTTTGAGGCGGCCCGGCCCGGGGTCTTTCTCGGCCAGCTCGTCAATCCCGTCGGTGCTGCGGGGGTTTATGTGCCGGGCGCCAAAGGCGGGATGACCCCGTTGGTATCATCGGTTTTGATGGGGGCCATCCCGGCGCGCATTGCCGGGGTGGATGACGTGGTCATGGTAACTCCCCCAAAAAAGGACGGCAGCATTGATCCGCATCTGCTGGTGGCGGCCCGGCGGGTGGGAGTGGATGCTGTCTACAAGGCAGGCAGCGCCTGGGCCATTGCCGGGCTTGCCTATGGTACGGAAACCCTGCCGCGCGTGGATGTGGTGGTGGGGCCGGGCAATATCTATGTGACCATCGCCAAAAAGCTGGTGGCCGGCATTGTGGGCATTGACATGATCGCGGGCCCCAGCGAGATCCTGGTGATTGCCGATGACTCGGCGAATCCGGAGTTTATCGCCGCGGATCTTTTGTCCCAGGCCGAACACGACCCCCTGTCCTCGGCACTGTTGATTACCGACTCCGGGGGGATTGCCACCAAAGCTGCTACCGAGGTGGAAAAACAGCTGGCGGCACTTTCCAGAAAGGATATCGCCCGGGCCTCGCTTGATGCCTATGGCGGTATTATTGTGGTGCCGGATATGCCCACCGCCCTTTCCCTGGCCAACCAGATTGCGCCGGAGCACCTGGAGCTTTTGGTGACCACCCCGTTTGAGCACTTAAGCCGCATCCAAAATGCCGGCGCCGTATTCATGGGCCATTATACCCCGGAGCCCATGGGCGACTACGTGGCCGGTCCGAACCATGTGCTGCCCACCGGCGGCACCGCCCGGTTTTCATCTGCCCTGTCCGTGGATACCTTCATGAAGCAGAGCAGCCTGATCTATTATTCCGAGGCGGCCATGGCCGAGGAGGCTGATGATGTGATCCAACTGGCTGAGATCGAGGGGCTGGGCGCCCATGCCGGATCAGTCCGGGTTCGCCGTAAAAAGGGGGTATAAAGATTGTTCTCAGGGCTTGACAACTCGAATGAGGCGTTTTAATTTATATTAAATTTTTTGAGAATATGCTCAAAAAGGAAGATTATGGGACGGCCGCATAAAAAACGATATGTTGCGTATAATCCCGGTGTGAGCTATTTCAAGCCCCGGGGCATTCCGATGCTCGAGCTGGAGGAAATCCATCTCACCATTGACGAGCGGGAAGCCCTGCGGCTGGCGGATCTCGAAGGCTACTCCCACGAGGAGGCCGGCCGGCGGATGCAGGTTTCGCGGGCGACGTTCGGCCGCATCATCGAACGGGCGCGCAAAACGGTGGCAGATGCCCTGATCAACGGCAAGGCCATCAATATTGAGGGCGGCAATTACCGCCTCGGTGACAGCGAACGTCTCTTTCGGTGCAACGCGTGCGCCTATGAATGGAACGAAGCCTTTGGCACCGGGCCGCCGGCCAGATGTCCGGCATGTTCGAATAAGAATGTCTACCGGGTGCCGGCGTGTGAGAAAAACAAACCGGTCGATCGCGCCGGAAGTTAAATACAGCGACGCTCGGATCGAACCGGATAATAATTTTTGAATAAGGAATTTTTAAAGGAGAACGAATATGGCTGAATGTTCAGGCGGGTCCTGCGGACAAAATCAGGATCAGCAGAAATCCCGGGAAATACAGGAGCAGGCGGTAAAAGATACACTTGGCAAAATCAAGCACAAGTTTTTGGTCATGAGCGGCAAAGGCGGGGTGGGTAAAACCAGTGTGTCGGTAAATCTCGCCATTGCGCTGGCCAATAAGGGCTATAAGGTCGGGATTATGGATGTGGACCTGCATGGGCCGGATGTGCCCCGCATGCTGGGGCTGGAGGGTATGATCGGCGCCAGCGAGAACCAGAAGCTCGCGCCCATGCCATACTCGGAGAACCTCAAGGCGATATCCATCGAATCGTTGATGCCGAACAAGGATGATGCGGTGATCTGGCGGGGGCCGTTAAAGCATTCCGCCATCAGTCAGTTCATATCGGACGTGGACTGGGGTGAACTCGATTTCCTGATCGTGGACTCCCCTCCCGGCACCGGGGATGAACCGTTGAGTGTGGCCCAGACCATTGAGGACTGCCGGCCCATTATCGTGACCACGCCCCAGGAGGTCGCCCTATGGGATATCCGCAAATCCATTAATTTCTGCAAAAAAATCCAGCGGGAGCTTTTCGGCCTGGTGGAGAACATGAGCGGCTATGTCTGTCCCCACTGCGGCAAAACAGCAGAACTGTTCGGCACCGGCGGCGGGGAGAAGATCGCCAAAGAATTCGGGATCAATTTCCTCGGCCGGATTCCGTTTGATCCCAATCTGGTCAAAGCTGGCGACTCCGGCTCCTCCTTCCAGGATGCCTACAATGATTCAGAAGCGGCCCAAGCCTTTGCCGGCATTGCCGGGCATCTGATCAAGCTGATGGGAGAGTAGACAGGTATTGGGTGTTGGGTGTTAGGTGTAAGGTATTAGGTGTTGGGTCTTAGGTGTAAGGCTTTGAATAAAATTTATTATAAATTCAATAGCATATCCTAAAATTCTCGCTCTTGACACCGATCATTCATTTTGTCTTTCCGAGGAGCGGCAGCGACGAGGAATCTTGGATACAGAGATTTCTCGCTGCCGCTCGAAATGACAGTCGCAAGCCTATTGCTGAGCGATTCAGGCCTGCTCCTCGTGATTGTTGCCCAAATGGTTTAAAATCAGCGTAAGCGGCTGGTCATCCTCACCCTCGCCGGCATAGCGCACCGGGCCGGGATGCCGGAAATCATCCGGTCCGGGGCGGGCGGCCAGCCATTTTTCCCGAAGTGATTTGACCACCTGAAAGGCCGGGGAATCAATGTCAACGGTGGTGCGCTCCAGAACGAGCGCGAGTTTGCTTTTCCGTTCCTCCAGATGCATCATCGGCGCAATAGGAATGCCGATGGGTTCCCAGTCGGCGAAGCTTTTCTCGAGGTTTTTGATCCCCGCCATCTGGCCGGTGGCTTTGTTCGCAATCAGCGAGAAAATCCCCCATCCCAGATTATAGGCATAGGTGCAGTCAAACCAGGTGGGGTCGTTGCCGCGGCCGTCATAGCCGTAAAAGTGGTCCTGGGTGCTGAACTTGGGCACCGAGGCCTGGAAAATCTTCTTGACCGGCCCGGGGATATCGGGATTGGATTTTAACCCGTCCGCCTTGTCCAGTTCCTGTGCCAGGGTTTTAAGTGAGACGATTGCCGGGCGGGTTAGCAGAAAGTGCGCATCCGTGCCGTAGTTGTGAAACAGCACCGGCCCGTAGGCATCCGGGTCCAGCCCGCCGTTTTCCATGGTCCGCCGGTACCAGGGCCGCTCGATCCCGATCTTATAATCCCCTTTTTCCTGGAGGATTTTAAGATAATCCTTCACAAGGCCCATGATCACCTTTTCGGTCTGCACCTGGGAGAACTGGAAATTACCGTGGCTGTCGCGCTCGGTGAGCAGCCCCTCCTGGAAGAATTCCGGGATGTCATTGAAAAGGTCGTCATCCCGGGTGTTCCAGATGGTAAACGTGTTTTCCTCCCGGGAGAGCCGGGCCAGTCGCCGCAGGTAATCGAGTTTTTCCTCAAGGGTGGGGAAATCCGAATGAAAATCCGTATCATGGGTGCTGTTGTAGTCCGCGATAATGGTGTTGAGTTTAATGATAAAGATCTGGATTTCATTGATAAACTCAAGTATTCCCTCGGGGATGATGACCACCCCGTAGTTCTTGCCCACCGCGGCCCGGCGCACGATTCCGTCGCAGATCACCCGGGAGACGTGGCGCAGGGTCATCCCATAGGCGGTGTAATCAATGGTGCCCTGTTTTTTGGCCCGCTCCAGCCGTTCGGTATCCACAAATTCGGCCAGCTCCTCACCGATCACCAGGATGTTGGGGTGTACCTGAAGGCCTACTTCCAGCCCCAGGTGGCTGGCGGAGCGGCCCATGACCTTGCAGATGTGCCAGTATTTGGCATCTGAGCTGCAGTCCGTGGAGAGGTTGCTGATATCATTGGCAAACGCCCGGGCGGCGGTGTGGAAGCCAAAGGAAATGGCCACCAGCTGGTTGTCGTCCTTGTCCCGGGCCTGCAGATCGCCGTCAATGGTTTTGGGCACCCCCATGACCTGAATCCCGTCGTTGTATAGTTCCTGGGCAAGGAAAGCCGCATTGGTGTTGGAATCATCACCGCCCACAATCACCAGGGCATCCAGATCCAGAAATTTGCAGGTTTCCCGGGCCAGGGCGATTTTTTCCTGAGTATCGATTTTGGTCCGTCCGGTTTTAATCATAGAAAACCCGCCGATATTCCGGTAGTTTTCAATGATTTTGCGCGTGAGTTCGATATAGTTTCTCTCCAGAAGCCCGTCCGGCCCCATCAGGAAGCCGAACAGCCGGCTTTCCGGATTGGCCGCGGTCATGGCGTCAAACACCCCGGCAATCACGTTGTGCCCGCCCGGGGCCGGGCCGCCGGAGAAGACGATGCCGATATGGCGTTTTTTTTCATAGGCTGCGCGTATGTTGTCATCCGGGGCGTCGGTGCCGGCAATGGTCTGCACCGGGTTGTCGATAATATCCGGCAGATGCTCCCGGCAGGCCGGATGAATTTTGAACTGATGCCGGGTATCCGGTGTGAGATAGGTGTAAGGGGTTTTAAAGGCCGGGCAGAGCTCCGGGATAAAGCTCAGCCGTTTCAGCAGCACGGTGTTGTTGGAGCTGATCGCCTGGGCCACTTCGGGTTTTGACAGGAAATTATCTGTGTTCTCAAAGGTCATTTTCCCTCCCACAAGGTCGCCATTGACAGGTAAGCAATTAGTTGATTTATTATTTAAGTTATATCGGAAATCTCTTGCCAGTCAAGAAAACAATGGGATTTAAGCGGGTTGCTGAGTTGGCCGGGAAGAGTCAGGATTGGTAATTGACAAACTGGAAATGATTGTATAAGAGAAAATAAAGATATTATAAATTTCGGAAGTTTTAAATGATTCAAACTTATCGGCAATGGTTCTGGTACTGGTGGCGCAGACGTCATAGCCAGGGGTGGGCCGTGCGGCAGGTACCGATTTAGCCGTTTAACCGATAAGTAACTGTTCAAAAACCGCGGAGCCTTTCCCATAGAGTGCCCGCGGTTTTTTTATTTTAAAGGCATATCGATGGAGGTGAATCATGTTAATCGTCATGCGCCGG
Organism: Desulfobacterales bacterium; assembly: GCA_046543065.1. Lineage (GTDB taxonomy): Bacteria > Desulfobacterota > Desulfobacteria > Desulfobacterales > Desulfosalsimonadaceae > M55B175. The sequence continues at coordinate 29,921 of JBKHAE010000008.1, forward strand.
GATGCCGGTGAAGAACAGGTGGAAGCGGTCATCAGCGCACTGGAGGCCAAGGGGTATAAAGCCCGGCCCATCCCCGGGGGCGACCGGGTATCCATTGCCGTGTTATTTAACAAGGAACCGGTGGATCCGGCCTGGGCACAGGAACTTCCGGGGGTTAAGGAGGCGATTGCCGTCACCCGTCCCTTTAAGCTGGTCAGCCGCGAAACCAAGCCTGAGGATACGGTCGTCATGGTGGGCGATATCCGTATCGGCGACCGGGCAATGGCGATTATTGCCGGGCCGTGCGCCATAGAGGATGAGGACCGGGCCATGCGGATTGCCGAGCAGGTCAGTTCGGCCGGTGCGCATTTATTCCGGGGCGGGGCGTTTAAGCCGCGCACCTCGCCGTATTCCTTTCAGGGACTGGGGGAGGGGGGCCTTAAGATCCTTGAAAAGGTCCGGGATACCTTTGGCATGCCGGTGGTCACGGAAGTGATGGACCTTGAGTGCTTTGATATGGTGGAGGCTTATGCGGATATCGTGCAGATCGGTACCCGGAACATGCAGAACTTCAGCCTCCTTCGCCGGGCGGGCCAATCCAGCCGGCCGGTGCTTTTAAAGCGCGGCATGTCTGCAACTGTTGATGAATGGCTCATGGCCGCGGAATATATAATGGCCGAAGGCAATCCGGATGTCATTTTATGCGAGCGCGGGGTGCGCACATTCGTCCGCCACAGCAGAAATACCCTGGATTTTTCGGCCGTTCCCGTGGTGCAGCGGGAAAGCCATCTGCCGATTATCGTGGATCCCAGCCATGCGGCCGGTTTCCGGGATCAGGTCATGCCGCTGGCCCGGGCTGCCGCCGCGGTCAACGCCCACGGCGTGATGGTGGAGGTTCACAATGAGCCGGAAAAAGCCCGAAGCGACGGCGTGCAGTCCCTCTACCCCCATCAGTTTGAAACCCTTTGCAGACAGATGCGGGCGATCTATGATATTGTGCAGCATTAGAATTCCACTAGGTCCCTTCTCCCTCTGGGAGAAGGTTGGGATGAGGGTAAAAATTTTATGAAAATACGCACCATATCCGGCCATACCGGCAAATCTCAAATCCTGGCGGGCGAATCTTTAGACAACCTGGCGGGTTATCTGCCCGCCGGACGCACTGTCATCATTACCGATGATAATGTCGAAAGGCTCTACAGCGCCGCGTTTCCCAGCCGGGAGGTGATCACCGTCGGCCAGGGCGAGGCTGTTAAGACCCTGGAGACCGTATCCGGGATTTATGATCAGTTGATCGAATCCCAGGCGGACCGCTCGGTATTCCTGTTGGGCATCGGCGGCGGGATTGTCTGTGATGTGACAGGGTTTGTCGCCTCCACTTACCTGCGGGGCGTGCGCTTCGGATACGTGCCCACCACGTTGCTGGCCCAGGTGGATGCCAGCGTGGGCGGCAAAACCGGGGTGAATTTTCGGGGGTATAAGAATATGGTGGGAGTGTTCAATCAGCCCGAGTTTGTGCTGTGCGATCCCCGGGTGTTAAAGACCCTGCCGGCAAGAGACCTTGCCTGTGGATTCGCCGAGGTGGTCAAACACGCGGCCATTTGCGATGCGGATTATTTTGAGTTTCTGGAGCAGGAAGCGAGCCGTGCCCGATCCCTTGATCCTGAAGTCATGACGCGGGTGGTGTATGATTCCATTGCCATCAAGGCGGACGTGGTGAGCCGGGATGAGCGGGAAAAAGGCGAGCGCCGAAAATTAAACTTCGGCCATACCTTCGGCCATGCGGTGGAGAAAACCGAAGGTCTGCCGCATGGGGAGGCGGTTGCCATCGGGATGATGATGGCCGCCCGGCTGTCCAGAAGCCGGCATATGCTGGATCAAGCATCCGTCGACCGCTTGGCCGCCTTGCTTTCCGCATTCCATTTGCCCCTTGAAAGCCAAGTGGACCAAAAACAAATCATGGATGCCCTGGCCCGGGACAAAAAACGCGAAGGCGATGAAATCCACTTCGTGCTCCTGGAACGCCTCGGCCGGGCTGTGGTCCAGGCTATTTCCATCACTGAGTTGCAGAAGCTGATGGGACTTTCGGAATGAGTTTGCTCCTTGCGCTTTCAAATTAGAGAAAGGATTGCACCTCCCACGTCAAAATGGTATTATTTATAAAATTATTAGAATATTATTTGGGTTCTTCCTTTTCGGACGATTTCTAATGCATCCATTAATTCAAATGATTCAAAAATGAAGCAAATAGAAGAAAGCTATCAACTAATCTCGATAGACGACCGTTCCTTTGATATCCGCTTCTGGCAGGAACAGGGGGATTTGGTCATATTTGAAGCGGTTACGGAGATGCTAAAGGATTATTTCTTGATCAGGGGCAAAAATGCTGACGAGTTCAGACTTCAAAGAACTGTTGAATCTTTTCGAAAAGCATAACATCCGTTATCTTATTGTGGGTGGCTACGCTGTCATGAAATACAGTGAACCACGGTTTACAAAAGATCTTGATGTGTTTATTGCCGCGGATCAGGATAATGCAAAAAGGGTTTATGAAGCTTTAAAGGAGTTTGGCGCGCCGCTTGAAAATCTTTCTCCGGATGACTTCACGCACAAAGGCTATTTTTATCAAATGGGCAGACCCCCGCTGCGTGTGGACATTATGATGTCTATTCCGGGTGTGGAGTTTAATAGCGCATGGGAAAATCGTAGATTAGTTGAACTCAATGACAACAGGGTCTTTTTTATTTCCAGGCAGGATCTCATGCAGGCAAAGAAAGCCAGCGGCCGGCCTCAGGATCAAATCGACCTCGAAAAGCTCAAAAAAGCTGAGGATTTGGACGATAATTCTGATCACTATACAGCAAAATGAAAGCCGATCCAGTGCGCAGGTACAAATGGCTGGATGGTTGATAGGCAGAAATGAGGGCGAGGCACCATTTAATCAATCGATATCTCCTTTAATTCTGAAGCCAGTGAATAGGAAATCATATACCCGGTCGGGGTATCCTGCCAAACACGTTCCCGGTGAGCCGCGTCATAGACCATTCGATCTTCCGGAAATGTTTTGGCGACTTTCTCAATAACTGACATTTCTTCGTCGCTGAGAGGCTCTGCTTCCGCTGTATCTGAATCCTTGATCTCATCAATTAAATCCCGGTAGTTATTGAGTTGGGGGCCATACGTAATGGCTGCGTAGGCAGCTCCGGTTAGGCCCCGCCCCAGTCTCTGGTATGCCAGCATATCCGCATACCAGAGGTATTTGGCCACAAATAAAAATTTATCCGTTTTTTTTATCAACCGCCGATTCAGGAGCCCTTCAAATCGGTTAATGACGAGCTTGATTCGCGGCAGTGACAGGGGACGGTTGCCATTATAGACATCAGCCGAGCAGTCATCCATTAAATAAATCCTGAGCAGCCTATCCATTGAGGCGCTTTGTATATTCGATTTTTCCCAGCGTTTAATACTGGCCACGCCGACCTCGATTAAGTCCGCAAGTTCTTCCTGGGTCAGCCCTTTGGCCTGCCTAAGGTTACGAATTGCCGTTCCGGTTAACAGGCCCCTCTTTTTGCGGTAGCTCTCGGCGATTTGATGCTGTACCTCAGCGGTGGCGGCAATGTCGGCAGCGGTTAACCCGCACTCCGGACATACGTGTTCTTTTACCGCCACTTCCATCTCAACACCCCGAAAAGTGGTCGTTTTCAAATTGGTCTGGCGCTCCATCGGGCCGTGTCCTTTCGGACATTCCTTGGCGCTCATTTCTCCTCCTTTTCGGGCCGGTCTTTATGCAGTGAAACCAGCCAGAATGCATCTTGGGTCAATGCAAACTTAATATATACCGCACAGTTGAAACATGCCGGTTCGACAACAAAAGCGAAAAGCTCCAAGCCGTTAATCTGCGGTTTATAAGACATTTGAGGGGGCCGTGAGCCTTTATAGTGCTCAGGGGTTGCTTCCGATATCACATGCTGCAGAATCTCGCTGAGTTCGGTTTCAACATCGTAGCCGAGTTCCAGTGCATCTGATGCAATGGCTACCGCATCGATAATTTCAATGCGGCTTTCCACTATTGCTCGCCCGGCTTCGCGTATCCTGTTAAATAATTCCTTTTTTGACGGTCTATTTATAGTATAGTATCAATTGATACGTTGTCAATGCCTTTTGTTTTTTTAAGTTTAATTATAATTGATTGTTTTTGTTTTGTTATTCCTAAAAATCGGGGTCAGCCTAATTTATCATTTTCCAGAAAACTGTAATATCCTTTCGGCGTAACGATCATATGGTCCAGCACATTGATGCCGAGAATCCGGGCCGCATCGCTCAGCTGCTTATGGGTTTTGAAATCATTGTGACTGGGGGTTATGTCCCCCGAGGGATGGTTGTGCACAAAAATCACCGAGGCGGCCCGGTCTGTGATCACGTCGGCAAACACTTCCCTGGGGTGCACCGGGCTCTGGTTTAATAAACCAATGGTGACCACCCGGGTGTCGATCACTTCATTGGCGCCGTTTAAGGAAATACAGACAAATATTCTGTGGAAGTTAGCGCTGAATTGGCGCGCAGCTGATCCGCGGCTTCCCAGAGTCTTGCTTCCACCTGGCCGATATTTTCCATGCACCGCTCCGCTCAGGGTTTCAATGGTGGGTTGTTTTTACTTGCCTCTTGAGATAGCAATTTCTGCGGAAAATTTCAAAACCCTTTCGTATTTTTATATTTTCGCATATATAGGGTATCTGTGATTCTAAGAAAAGGCTTAACGGGACGGTCAGCAAATGGGCACCATTCGTGAAAATATTGTTGAACTATTGCTTCAGAAGGAACTGGATGCCCGGGAGATTTCAGGCCAGATCGGGGTGTCGGAAAAGGATGTGACGGAACATCTGAGTCATATCAGCCGAAGCCTGACGCATCGCGGGATGAAGCTGATTATCACGCCGGCCCAGTGCTATTCCTGCGGCTATCGGTTCAAGGACCGCAGCCGGCATAAAAAGCCCGGCAAATGCCCCAAATGCCGGAGCGAGCACATCGACCCGCCGCGGTTTTCAATTAAATAATCACTTAAGCCCCAGCTTCTTCATCCGGTTATGCAGCGTGGTGCGCTTCATGCCCAGTATTTCGGCTGCGCCGTCCGGTCCGCTGATTTTGCCCCGGGTATGAGACAGCACATGCCGGATATAGCGCCGCTGCATGTCATCTAAGGTGGGCAGATCGGAAAACAGCTCCCCGGAGCTGGTGCGCCGCTCCGCGGGCAGGTTCAGGTTGAGGCTGCCGTCTTTGGATAACAGCACGGCCCGTTCCATCACATTCTGCAGTTCCCGGATGTTGCCGGGCCAATCATAGCCGGCGAGCATGGCCTCTTCCGCCCGGGTTAACTTAAGGCCCTGCCGGCTGTATTTGGCGGCAAACCGGTGCAGAAAATGCCCGGCCAAAAGGGGGATATCTTCCTTTCTCTCCCGGAGCGGGGGCAGGGTCAGGGGAATCACATTCAGGCGGTAGTAAAGATCCTCCCGGAAGCGGCCGGCCGCTACTTCGCTGGCCAGGTCCCGGTTGGTGGCCACCACCAGCCGAAAATCCGAATAAATATTTTTGGTGCCGCCCACCCGGATCATGGTTTTTTCCTGGAGCGTGCGCAGAAGTTTCACCTGGATGGATTTGGGCACCTCGCCGATCTCATCGATGAACAAAGTCCCCTGATGGGCAAGCTCCATCCGGCCCTTTTTCTGCCGATCCGCACCGGTGAAAGCGCCTTTCTCATGGCCGAAGAGCTCGCTTTCCACCAGGTTTTCCGGCAGCACCGTGGGGTCCACGATGATCAGCGGATTATCCCGGCGGCGGCTTTGCTGATGGATGCGGCGGGCCAGGAGTTCCTTGCCCGCTCCGGTCTCGCCCAGGATCAGCACCGCGCTGTCCGATGCGGCGATTTTGTCCGTCTGGGCCAGAAGCTCCCGCATTTCCGGGCTTTGGGTGATAATGGAATAGGCGTCCGAAGGCTCGAGCTGGCTTAAATGATCCACGGTTTTCTGTTCCAGCTGCCGGCTGAATTCGAATATCTGGTCGATATACCCGGTCAGCCAGCGGGCCATGCGGATCAGCTGGGACTCATCGAATTCGTCAAAACAGTCCTCCACATAGGAGTTGTCATGGTAGAGCACGCCGCGGGGCCGCCCCTCCACTTCAAAGGGGACGCAGAGTATGGCCTTGACCCGGCTGGGATCCATTTCCTGATCCTTTCGGCGGATGATCTGCGGCCGGTTTTCCCGGAATGCCGTAAAAATAAGGGAAAAATTGGCTTTAAATGCCTCGGTGGCCACATCCGCCTGGGAGAGGTTGCAGGGACCGCGGAGTACCGGCCCTTTGTTTGGCCCGTGACGGCGGAACCAGAAGATGCCCCCGCGCTCTGCGCCGAAAAATCGGTTGGTGGTTTTCACCGTGCGCTCCAAAAGTTTATCGAAATCCGCGCTCGGGGCAAGGTCCTGAATCACATCGGCGAACATGTCCAGCATCTCGTTGCTTGAGGCCTGCTGGCCGGCCATGTCGCTTTTAATGGACAGAAGCGGCCGGAGATCGTCCGGAAAATAGACATCCACGTAGCTGGCAAAATCCTTGCGGGCTTTTTCAGCCAGTATCCGCGCGTTTTCCTGATCGCCGGTGCGCAGTTTGAGCCGGGCCATCTCCACGCGGGTTTTGCCGAGCTGGATAGGGTCGCCGGAGCGGATCAGGTAGTCTTCACTGCTGTTTAAAAGGGACTCCACATAGTGGATATCCTCGGCATTGGCCATGGCCTCCGCGCCTTTCAGGCGAAGCGCCACGCCCCGCAGATGGATGTTGGGCTCGCTCATGATGCGGTTGAATTCATCCATGAAATTAAGGGAGGGGATCTGCCAGAGGTTTCTCCGGTTTAATTCAAAAACGGTTTCGATCACAATGGGTGAGGCATATTGGTGGATAAGCCCCGAGGCCGCCCCTTCGCTGATGGTCTGCTCGATCCAGTCGCCCGCCTCCTTGTAGCGGCCTTCCATAAAATGGTGAAAGGCTAAGCCCCCCTTGGCAAAATAGTTGGCCAGGGCATTCTGGGTGGTTCGGGCCTCCTGCAGGGCGCCGGAGAGGTGAAAGTAGGCCTCCTTGCTTTTTTTGATGCTTAACAGGATGATGCCCAGCACCGCCCGAAGGGTGTTGGCAAGCCCCGGGTCCCCGCCCTCGATGGCAAGCCGGCGGTAATAGTCAAGCGTGCCGATGGCGCGGTGGAATTCGCCTAAAAACGCCGCGCAGTAGGATAGCCACAGCGGGCCGGACGGGTTGATGACGCGGCCCTGGGTTTCGGATTCAAAGCTTCTGGCTGCCCGCTCAAAGTAGGTGATCGCCTCGCGGAAGCGGCCCTGTAGAAAGTAATACAGGCCGATGAATTCAGCGGCCTGGGTCAGAATATCCTCGTCGCCCAAAGATTCGGCTTTGCTTTTGCCCGCCTCGAAAAATGCCATGGCATTGTCGCGCTGCTCGGCAAAATAGAAGAGGCGGCCCAGGTGCAGATGGATGATGGCCGTGGATCGCAGATCGCCGATCTCTTCGGCGCGGCCCAAAGCCTCCTCAAGTGTAACGATGAGGTCGCTGAAGCCCTTGCCGAGCACAAAGCTGACATTGGCCAGTTGGATGGCGGTGGAGACGAACAGGGTGTCGCGCTCGGTTGAAGCCGGGCATTGGACGAGGCGGTTCACAATGTTCTGTAAGTGCAGCCACGCATTTTCCCGGTCCCCGGACGCGACCGCCTCATTGGCCAGATTTTTCTCCAGCTGAAGCGCCTCTTCGCTGGGCGGCGGCGTTTTTGGCGTTTGCGTCATTTCTCTCTCTCCTTTTTTCTATGCAATCATACCATGGCCGGGCGCCAGGTCAACCCAATTGTCCAAATATGGGCATATGGCTGTCCAAATAATAACAGTATAGGATCATATAAACTTTTTTATAATTATATATCAATTGGTTATAAAATAATTAGGTTGGGCATAAGACTTGCAATATTTGTTTTATCCAATGATTCATTTCTTGCCGTATAAACGGCATCCTTTATATCCAACCACCAAGCAAGAGGAGGTTCTTAATGAGCGTGTTCAAGGATACCCAGCAAATGTATGAGTTTCTTGAGGATCTTTGGAAATACATCGTCTTTGAGCAGGGGTTGGGGGACAAAATGCGCGATTACGGGGTGAGCTACAAATACGTCATCAATGATCCGGACGGCTACCTCTACGTAGATCCGGACACCGTAATTACGGGCAAGGAGGCCAACCGGGATGCGGTGATCACCATGCAGCTCTCCGGGGATACGATCCATAAATTCTGGCTGAAACAGATTTCTCTGCCCGTGGCATTGGCCACTAAAAAAATCAAAGCCAAGGGGCCGATCCCCAAAGTTCTGAAAATGCTGCCCGCGCTGAAGCCGGTGCATGAGGCGTATCCGGAGTTCTGCAAAAAACACGGGCTGCCGGTGGAATAACCGGGCCTGACGTTCTGAGCTTAAAGATTATCATCAATAGACGGAAAGGGGGAAGCTATGACGGAACCGAAAGTCCCCGGCCACATCGCTTACGAGCTTGACAGCCGGGCGGAAACCATGCCGGCGGATTTCAATGTGGTCACCTTTGAAAACGGCGATTTTCCGGAGGAGCCGCTGACCTATCAGGATATCGTCCGCGGGGGTCGCATCCTGGCCCATGAATTAAAGAAAAACGGCATCGGCATGGGCGATGCGTTTGCGCTGCTTATGCGCAACCACCCGGAGTTTATTTATTCCATGTATGCCGCATCCATCCTCGGGGCGATCATGGTGCCCATTGACCCTCGAACCAAGGGCGAGCGGCTGAAATATGTGCTGTCCGACTCCGGCAGCAAGGGTATTATATTTACCAGTGAATTTATGGAGACGGCCAGGCCGGTGCTTACCGAACTGCCTGAAGTCAAAACCATCGGGGTGGCCTACAAGGACGGGATGAATGGGCCGGTGAGCAATGATTTTCCATCCCTGAATGATATCCTGGCCGGCCCGGAAGCGGGCCTCCCGGATAATCCGAATGAGGACCCGGACAAACCATTCGAAGTCATTTACACCTCAGGCACCACCGGGGATCCCAAGGGCGTCGTGGTTAAGGGCTCCCGGATGAGCCAGTTCGCCCAGTTAGGCCTTTTTGTATGGCAGTACACGGAAAAAGACCGCCTCTACACCGGCCTTTCCCTGACCCATGGCAACGCCCAGGCCGTGACCCTGGTGCCATCCCTGATTTTGAATATCCCGTGCGTGATCAGCCGAAAATTCACCAAGAGCCGTATCTGGGACATCTGCCGGCACTATAACTGCACCACGTTTTCCCTTTTAGGCGGCATGATGATGGGGATCTATAGTGAGCCGCCGCGGCCGGATGATGCGGACAACCCCGTGCGCGTGGTGCTGAGTGCCGGCACGCCGGTCGCCATCTGGGAAGCCTTTGAAAAGCGGTTCAATGTGTGGATTCATGAATGGTACGGCGCGGTCGAAGGCGGATTCGCCCACAAGCCGCCGGGAGTGGGGCCCATCGGCTCCTTTGGCAAGCCGCTTGAGGGGCTGATGGAGATGAAGGTGGTGCGAGAAGACGGCAGCGAATGCGAGCCGTTTGAAACCGGGGAGATCGTTTTCCGGCTGATCGGCCAGAAAACCGAAGTCCAGTACCTGGGCAAACAGAAAGCCTCGGAGGAAAAGACCCGCGGCGGCTGGCTCCATACCGGTGATATGGGGCATACGGACGAGGCCGGCTGGTTTTTCTTTGACTACCGCGCCGGCGGCGGCCTCAGAAGATCCGGAGATTTTATACAGCCCCAGACCGTGGAGGCCGCTATTGCCGGAAATCCAGATGTGAGCGATGTCTGCGTCTACGGAGTGCCGGCGGCCAGTGGATCGCCGGGAGAGAGCGATCTGGTGGCGGCCGTAGTGCCCATGGCGGGCAGTTCAATCGATCCGGCATCGGTTTTTCAGAACTGCGTGGAAAATTTGGAGAAAAATGCCGTGCCGTCCTATCTCCAGGTGGTTGATGAAATTCCGAAATCCGGATCCGAAAAAAACCTGGATCGGCTGCTGAAGGACGATTTCAGCAAAGAGGCGGACAACGTATATGCATTCTCGGACTATAAGGACCGGGTCAACGCATAAACCGGACAGGAGTCAGGCTGATGAAAAAATATGTCGAAGACCTCGATTTTCAGGGTGAAGAGTATGTGAATGAGTGGACGCCCTGGTCGCCCCAGGACATCCGCCGGAAAAAGGGGACCCTGGAAGCGGCCCGGCTGATGTTAAATTCCGCGATTACCGCCCCGTTCGCCGGCGGCGTGCCCCAGATCGAGGCCCATATCGTCTACGGCCAGGAGGAACTGGAGACTGTGGCCCGGAAGGTGGAGGAAATTGCCCATCAGAAGGAGCAGTGGCAGGAGCCGTTTCTCTATGAGGCGGTCATGGTCCGGGATTCGGATGTGATCCTGTTTATCGGCAATACCCGCTGCCATGAAACCCCACTGGATGCGGGCTGCGGTCTATGCGGCGGCGGGCTCGACTGCAGCTACTTTTATGATCAGAAAACCCAGCGGCAGGGCCTGGTGGACATCACGGACCGCTCGTCTGAAAAGGAGATTGACGGCCCCCTATGCACGGCCCGGGTTAATGACCTGGGATATGCGGTGGGCAGCGCCCTGTGGACAGCGCATACCCTGATGGTGGACGCCCGCCCCTTTGCCAGCCTCGGCATGGCCGGCATGCAGCTCGGCTACTGCCGCAATTCGGGCATGGTGGTCGGGGTACCGATGGCGGTGAAATCCAAGAATCCCTATGTGGATGTCAACGTGGATTACCATCTCATCAACATGGACAAGGTTTTGGATAACACGCGTAAAATTTATCAGACCACCCGGATCATCCGGGGCTTTGATTACCGCAAGTGGGTGCCCAAACCCCGGAAATCGGATGAGGAGGATGAATAATGGGCCATTTAATGGGAAAACAGTTTTGCCAGGAGCATGTTCTGGAGCTGGCCAAAAATATCGCCCTGGCCGTGCACAAGGCGCCGCAGATCACCGGAAAGACCGAAGTGGATGCAGAAATCATCTGGGGCGAGGATTTGGAGCCCATCATCGAGGTGATGGCACCGGTGGCCCAGCTCATGCGCTACGTCCAGTGGGATTATGAAACCATCAAGAACTGCTATGAGAAAGGGGAAAACCCGGTCATCGTGGCTGTCGGCGCCAAAACCGCGCGCTCCAATCTCATGTGGGACTGCGGGGCCTGCGGGTTTAATACCTGCAAAGAGTTTAACAAATATGCCAAGGAAAACCGGGGCGGCGGCCAGCTCGGGGGGCCATCCTGCAACTGGAAGGCCCTGGATTTTTCGATTGCCTGTGACTGGGCCTGCGCATCTGCCTGGCAGTATCGGATTGACAACCGGATCATGGGCTCTGTCGGGTTTGCCTTGAATGCCCTGGGGTTTATGCCGCATATGGATGTAAAGCTCGGGCTGGCGCTCGGGCCGCCTCGGGATATGGTCTACTACAGCCGCGAAGAGATGCACAAGACCATGAATTATGAGATGGACAAACAGGATATGCTGAACTGCGTGCCCAACCTCTTTACCGCATTTCCCGGCGGGGGCACACCCATGTATAAGACCAAGGATGAGTGGTGGGCGCCGCCGGAATTCATGGGCATGGCCTACTCACCCGAGGCCATGGAGGCGATGCAGCAGGTGCTGTTTGAGCAGGTGCCGGAAATCGTTGTGAAGCATGCCGACAAGATTGAGGCCAGATACAAGGACAAGGAAAAATAGGGGGGTGTATGAACTACCTGGACCTGGATATTAATTTATCCCGCGAAGATATCATGTTGAAACAGAATGCCCATGAATTCGCCAAAAAGGTGATGCGGCCGGTGGCCAAGGAGTTGGACGAGATGACCCCGGAGCAGGTGATCGCCAGGGATTCGCCATTCTGGGATTTTATGAAAAAGGCCTACGGATTAGGGTATCATTCCATTCTGATCCCGGATGCCTACGGCGGGATGGGGCTCTCCTCCCTGCAGCAGGCGATCGTCTACGAAGAGCTCGCCTGGGGGAGCGTGGGGCTCACCGTGGCGCTGGGGGTGGCGAGTTTCCATGCATTCGGCGCCTCCCTGGTCCCCGAGGAAGCCATGATTGACGACATTCTGGTGCCGTTCTGCGAGTGCGAGGATGCGAGCATCATCGGCTGCTGGGGCATCACCGAGCCGGACCACGGGTCAGACACCCTGGTACCTTTCTACCCCTGTTTTTCGGATGAATGTATCCCTTCCCAGTGCGTGGCCACGCCGGACGGGGATGACTATATCATCAGCGGCCAGAAATCCGCCTGGGTCTCCTGCGGCACCATTTCAACGCACTGTGCGCTCTTCTGTCAGATCGACCCCTCCATGGGCCATGCCGGGGGCGGCATTTTCTGCATGCCCCTTGATCTGCCCGGAGTGAAAAGAGGGGCGCCTTTGAATAAAATGGGTCAGCGGGATTTGAACCAGGGCGAGATATTTTTTGACAACGTCCGGGTGCCGGGCAAATACCTGATCGCCGGGCCGGAAGCCTATGAGGCGATGCTTGAAATCGTTTTATCCGCAACCACGGCCCTGATGGGAATTTTCGGCACGGGCCTGGCCCGGGCGGCCTTTGACGAGGCCCTGGCCTATGCCAAGACCCGGGTCCAGGGCGGTAAGTGCCTGATCGAATACCCCAACATCCAGGCCAAGCTGTTTGAAATGCTTCGCCAGGTGGAGACCAGCCGGGCCATTACCCGGGCGGCATTCGCATATAACCAGAATACCACCACGCCAGCCGAAGAGTATTCCAATATCGCCAAAATCCACGGCACCGAGGCGGCCCTGAATGTGGCCCACGAGGCCATTCAGATTTTCGGTGGAAACGGCCTGACCAAGGAGTACCTGGTGGAAAAGCTCTACCGGGATGCCCGGGCCATGCTGATCGAAGACGGCTCCAACGACACGCTGGCCATTGCCGGCGGCCACAAGATTATTGAGACGTATCCGAGAAAGGATTGATTAAAGAGGTGAAAATTTATGACAAATGTGTATATTGCCGGACTCGGCATGATTCGGTTCAACAAGTATCCGGACAAAAATGTCCGGAGCATGGCCCATGAGGTAATCCAGGCCGTCCTGGATGATGCGGCGCTGACCAAGAATGATCTTCAGGCGGCGTTTTTCTCCAACACCTTCTGGGGCATGTTTGACAACCAGCACTCCATTCGGGGCCAGGTGGTGCTTCGGTCCATGGGGATCGGCGAGATCCCGGTGACTAATGTGGAAAACGCCTGCGCCGGCGCGTCCACCGCGCTGCATCTGGCCTATACCGGCATCCGCGCCGGCATGTATGATGTCGCCCTGGTGGTGGGCTCGGAGAAAATCACCCATCCGGATAAGATGAAATCGCTTTCCGCCTATGCCACGTGCATGGATGTGGAAAAATTCGAAGATCAGCTCAAGCTCATGGAAAAGGCCAATGCCCAATTCCATGTGGATATCCCGGAAGGCCAGAGCCCGCCCGGGGAGGGGCGCAGCATTTTTATGGATGCCTATGCCATGGGCGCCCGGTGGCATATGAGCCGGTTCGGCTCCACCCAGAAGCAGCTGGCTACCATTTGCGCCAAGAATCATTTCCACGGCTCGCTTAACCCCATGTCCCAGTATCAGCAGGATATGAGTGTGGACGAAGTGATGGCGGACAAGCCCATCGCCTATCCCCTGACCCGGTCCATGTGCGCGCCCGTGGGGGATGGCGCGGCCGCGGCCATCGTCTGCTCCGAAAATTTTTTGAAGAAAATGAAGAATCCCCGGCCGATTAAAATCCGGGCCTCGGTGCACGGCTCGGGCACGGACCGGGATTTTGACGGCGAGGATATCGGCGAGCGTCTGGCCAAACAGGCCTATGAGATGGGGGGTGTGGGCCCGGATGATATCAATATCGCCGAGCTCCATGATGCCACCGCGTACGGTGAACTCCACCAGACTGAGGCCATGGGATTCTGCCCCATGGGTGAGGGCGGTCCCTATGCGGAAACCGGGGCCACGAAACTCGGGGGTAAAAAGCCCATCAATACCAGCGGCGGCCTGGAATGCCGGGGCCATCCCATCGGCGCCTCGGGCCTGGCCCAGATTTACGAGCTGGGGCTTCAGCTTCGGGGCGAGGCGGGCAACCGCCAGGCAGAAGGCATAAAACTCGGGCTTGCAGAAAACGGCGGCGGCAATATCGGTGTGGAAGAAGCGGCCATGTGTATTCATATTCTGGAAAAAGTGTAGCGTTTCCGACCCTAAATCAGGAGCCTGATTCATGGATCAAAAATGCATTCTGATAACCGGCGCGGCATCGGGCATCGGCCGGGAAACGGCACTCCTGTTTGCCAAAAACGGATGGTATGTGGGGGCGTTTGATGTTGATGAGGCCGGTCTCAAGACCTTGGCGGAAGAAATCGGCACGGACAATTGTCATATTGGGCATATGGATGTGGCGGAGGCGGCAAGCGTTCAGCGCGGTGTGGATGGATTTGCTGGCAAAACCGACGGAAATCTTCATATTTTGCTCAATAACGCCGGGATCTTGGCCCTCGGTTTTTTTGAAAATGAGGCGCTTGCAATTCACCACAAGATCGTTGACATTAACTTCAAGGGGTGCCTCAACTGCATTTATTATAGCTTGCCGTATCTTAAGACAACCATGGGTGCCAAAATTATCAACATGTCGTCTGTCTCTTCGGTGTATGGTATTCCTGAAGTGGGCGTCTATTCAGCCACTAAAAGTGCATTGGATGCCATGGCAGAGGCGTTGAGCATCGAATTGGAACCCTATGGTATTCATGTCTGTAACATAAGACCCCCCTACGTTAAGACGCCGATGTTAGACGGTGCGGATAATATTAAGAGTATGAGAGCATTGAGATCGCTTTTCGGCTTTATAAATCCTGAGAAAGTCGCAGAAACCGTCTGGAAGGCGGCCCATCGCAATAAGCTCTACTGGAATATTGGGATTTCTGGCCCCATGTTTTTTTTTACTTGGCTGATGCCTTTTGCCACAAGATTAGTTGTAAAGTTTTTTGGCATGCCAAAAGTCAGCAAGTATAATTTAATGGATAACTGATTATGAATATCCTTATCACTGAATTTCCGTCTCCGGCCATGCGGCTTATGGTCCATCCCTGGATCGCCAGTTCCCAAAAACTGATCCGGGAAACCGGCTACCGGTTTAAATACAATACCCGGGAGGCGTTTGAGGATTTTGTCCGATCCGTGAAAGCGGCCCGGAAAAGGGGCGCCGGATTACCGGTTTCCCTTCAGGCGCAGGGTAAGTAACCCCGTTGAGAGTGCCGAAGCCGCCCTATTACGGCTGGTATATTGCCGTCGTGGCTGTTTTGGCCAATTTTATGGCGGTTGGCTCCGGATTCTATGCGTTAAATGCCTTTCTCGAGCCGGTCAGCCAGATGCGGGCATGGAGCCGGACGGATATCAATTTCGCGGTCACTTTGGGCACCTTCTGCGGATTTGTCAGCCAGTTCGTTTACGGTACTCTTGTGGCACGGATCGGCCCCCGGGTCTTGATGAGCTTAG
>JBKHAE010000108.1:0-12247 GCA_046543065.1 Desulfobacterales bacterium
CATTGAACGCCGGAAGATTTTAAGCGCCCGGGGGGCGGAGATTCTGTTGACCCCGGGACATCTGGCAACCGACGGCGCCATCGAAGAGGCCTACCGGCTGGCCCGGGAATACCCGGAAAAATATTTCATGACCGATCAGTACAATAATGAGGCCAACTGGATGGCCCATTATTCAGGCACGGCAGAGGAAATTATCCGCCAGGCCGAAGGCCAATTGTCCATGTTTGTCGGTACCATGGGCACCACCGGCACATTGATGGGCATCTCCCGGCGGCTCCGGGAACATGACCCGAACATCCGCATTATCGGGGTGGAGCCGTATTTCGGCCATAAACTGCAGGGGCTGAAAAATTTGAAAGAGTCCTATCGGCCGGAGATATTCGCCAAGCGGTGGCTGGATGAAAAGGTGAACATCGATGACGAGCCCGCCTTTGAGATGACCCGGCGCCTGAGCCGCGAAGAGGGCCTGTTCGTGGGCATGAGCAGCGGGGCGGCCATGGCGGTGGCCGCCCAGCAGGCGGAAGCCATGGACCAGGGCACCATCGTGACCATATTCCCGGACAGCGGCGAGCGGTATCTCTCCACGCCGATTTTTGAAGTCAAAAAGCGGGATGATATTCGGCTGTTTAACACCATGAGCCGGGCGGTGGAGCCGTTTGAGCCGTTAAAGGCCGGCCGTGTGTCCATCTATTCCTGCGGCCCCACCGCGGATTCCCGGATGAATATCGCCCAGTGCCGCCGCTATGTGTTTGCCGATATCCTCTGCCGCTATCTTTCCTACCGGGGCTATGAGGTGACCCATGTCATGAACATCACCGACTATGACGACAAGACCATTCAGGGATCGGAGGCGGCGGGTGAGGATTTGGCTGCATTTACCGGGCGCTATATCGATCTTTTTAAACAGGATCTGGCAGCGCTTCAGATCCGGCCGGCGGATGAATACCCCAAGGCCAGCGAACACGTCAATGACATGGTGGAAATCACCCGGGACCTGGTGGATAAGGGGGCTGCGTATGAAAAAATGCGCTGCGTCTATTTTAATATCAGCGCCCTGGAAGAATACGGCGGCCTCTCCGGCATTGATCTGGACAAGATCAGGCTGGGCGCCACGGTGGATCTGGATGATTATGAAAAAAATAATCCCAAGGACTTTACCCTGTTAAAGCGGGTCCGGCTTTCCGACCTGAAACGGGGTTTGTATGTGAAAACCAAATGGGGCAATGTGCGGCCGTCCTGGCATATCCAGTGTGCGGCCATGTCAATGAAGTATCTGGGGGAGACCTTTGATATTCATACCAGCAGCCGGGATCTTTTGTTTCCGCACCATGAAAATGAAATGGCCATTGCCCGGGCGCTGACCGGAAAACCGCTGGCCCGCTACTGGCTCCACTGCGAGCGGGTGGCGTCGGCAGAGGATGCGGATAGCGGGGAAAAGCAGGCCCTGCCGGGGCTGGATGCGCTTTTTGAAGCGGGCTTTACGGCCCGGGAAATCCGGTTCTGGATGCTCTCCGGGCATTATCGCAAGCCCCTGACATTCGACCGGGACCGGCTGATTCAGGCGAGAAATACATTGAACCGTCTGGATGCCTGTGTCCAGGCACTTTTAAATGTCTCATCCGGCGAGCCGTATCCGGAAATCGATCAGCTGGTCTATGACATCCGGCAGGGCCTTATCAATTCCATGGATGATGACCTGAACATGCCGCATGCCATTGCTGCCGTGTTCAAGGCCGTTCGACGGATTAACCGCCTGATTGATAACCGGCAACTGGCTGCAGCGGATGCGGAGAAAATCCTGGAGAGTTTCAGGGATATCGATCAGGTGCTGAAAATCTTTGACTTCAGCCCGGCCCGGATGGATTCGCACGTGCAGGACCTGATGGACCGGCGGGAAGCGGCCAGAAAGCGCGGCGATTTTGCCGAGGCCGACCGCATCCGGGATGAGCTAAAGGCCAGAGGCATTGACGTCCATGACCAAAAAATCGGAAGGAGTGAATAATACTGTGAAAGCGGTCTATTTTCCGTTCACATACGTATCCGGCGAGCTGATCGCCCGAATCAATCAGTATGTCGGCCCTTTTATCGTATACCAGCCGCTCTCGGACCAAGCCCCGGCCCCGGTGGCTGAGGCTGCCCGGGAAGGCCGCATTGAATTCCGGGTGCCGGTTGCGGGCGATGAGGCGCAAATCCTCGATGCAGCCCAACGCTCCCAGCACTGGGGCATGACCCATCAGGGGCATATGGAGGCGTTCAGGGTGCCGACCGGCGGGGACTTTTACAATGAAACCTTTGCCGCGGAAATCCGGTCCGAAATTCTTGGGACCAAAACGCCGCCGGCGGATCCGGCGCCCATGTATACGGCCCGGCTGTTTCTTTACCTGGCCCAGGCGTTTGATATGCAGCAAAGTTCGCTTCAAGAGGAACTTACGGCATCGGATCGTAAGCGGAAACAAATGTTTAGAGACCTGAAAGGGGATGCGGAAACCCGCCTGCCGGCATCTGAGAAACATAGTCCGGAGGATTTGGGCGAGTACCAGACCCGAAACCGGATTATCTCATGGCTGCGTCTGGCCGCAGCGGATACGGAGCCGGTATCCGCTTTACTGACCACCAGCCGGCCCGTATTTGAGCATATTCTTGAATTCGTGCCCAATGTTCAAATTGCGCAAATTTTTGATCAAGGGCTGTCGGATGAGGCGTTTAAGCAGGCACTGCCCGGTTATTGGCAGGAGTTGGCGAAAAGCCCTTCGCCCGAGGCGGTCACTCCCCCGGCTGTGGAAGGATTGCCGGCTGAAAGGTCGGAATTTCGACTGACAGTCGCGGTTTTACCGGCAAGCACGCCGGCGGAGCTCCTGGAAAAGCTGTTTGAACCGGATCAGCCGTCGTCCCCGGCAGATTTTGGAAAAACCGGCCGCATGCTGCTTAATCTGCTCTCAGTTAAAAAAATATGAACAGGGGCTTGACTGCCTTTATCAATTGGGATATGAAAATTCTCTTTAGCTTTGGGTTTTGGCCAAGTATTTGGATAAAAGAGAAATTTTTCTCATATCAATCAATTGATGAAAGGAGATTGGAAAAATGGCGTTTAATCCGATTGTTGATCCGGAAAAGTGTGAAGGGTGCGAAGAATGTGTTGATGTCTGCCCGGTTGAGGTGTTTGAAATTCAAGATGGTAAGTCGGTTCCGGTTAATGCCGAGGAGTGCCTCGGCTGCGAATCCTGCATTGAAGTCTGCGAGCCCGGCGCGATTACGGTTGAAGAGATCTAGCACCTGTTTCACTTTCGGCTTCCCCGGTTATCCGTTAATCGGGGAAGCTGCTTTGCCTGCCTTTCCCAAGCCCTTTCGACAATTATTCATCCAAACTCTTAAATACGTCCATGTCATTTTCAATGGATTGGCTGTTACCTGAAATGGCGGTTGTCCGGCAGTCCCTGGTCAGCCGGGAGATTGCCGATGTGCCGGCCGCATTTGCGGCGGCCATGGCGCCGACAGAAAAGGCCCTCGGCAGCGGGAATGGCGCGTCCGTGGCAGTTTGCGTGGGCAGCCGCAACATTTCCCATTTGGATACGCTTGTTTTTCAGTGCCTGCGGTTCTTAGAAGACAAGGGGTTTTCGCCGTTTATCGTGCCGGCCATGGGCAGCCACGGCGGCGCCACGTCAGAGGGGCAGACGGCGGTGCTGGCTGGTTTTAACATAACTGAGAGCACCATGCAGGCGCCCATTGCAGCGGAAATGAAGACCCGGCCCATAGCGTCGCCGGGGACGGATCTGCCGCTATATGTTTCAACTGCCGCGCTTGATGCCGACTATATCGTGCCCATTAACCGGATCAAGTCCCACACCAAGTTCAGCCGCGCCATTGAAAGCGGTCTTTGCAAAATGCTGACCATCGGCCTTGGCAAGGCGGACGGTGCGGCCGCATTTCATCGGGCCGCAGTCACCCATGGGTTTGGCATAATTGAACAAGCGGCCGCCCAATTTTTAAAAAAGTTGAATTTCCTGTTCGGCGTGGGAGTGCTTGAGGATGGATACAGCCGGCTTTCCCATATCGAGGCCCTGATGCCGGAGGCAATGATTGATCGTGAAAAAGAGCTCCTTTTGCAGGCCAGGCAGATGATGGCGGCCATTCCGTTTGATCCAATCGATGTGTTAATTGTTGATCAGATCGGCAAAGATATCTCCGGCATCGGCATGGACGCCAATGTGACCGGCCGTCACCGGGATATTGCGGGGGATTTTTACAGCGCCCCGCATGTGAAGCGCATTTTTGTAAGGGGCCTATCCCCTGCCTCGGGCGGCAATGCCAACGGCATCGGATTGGCGGATGTGACTACCCGCCGGCTGGCGGCTGCGGTTGACTGGCAGAAGACATTTGTCAATGCGGTAACGGCCATTTCTCCGGAAAAAGCGGCCCTGCCCATGCATTTTGAAACCGACCGCGAGTGTCTGACCGCCTGTGCAAAAACCACGGGTGTGGCGGAAATGCCGGATCTGCGAATCGTCCGAATCAAGCATACAGCCAGCCTTTCTTATCTGCACGTGTCCAGGCCCCTGGAATCCGAAATCCAGGCCAATCCCGCACTTTCCCGGATAGGCGACTGGGCGCCGCCTGCCTTTGATGCGAACAGCAATCTGAAGGATTTCATCCCCGATGAATGAATCGGCATGCGCTGCTGCTGATACCCCGCTTGGGCCGGTGGCCATCCGGTATCAAACCCACCCTTTTCGGTTAACGGCCCTGGACTTGCCAGAGGCGGGCCGTTTGAGGCAACAGCATGCGGCCGGTATGCCGGAAATTGAAGAATTGCAGCAGATATTTGAGCTGATCCATGATTATTTCAACGGCAGGCCCATTTTTCCGCCCTGGCATTTTCTTGCCATGGCCCATTTAACGGAACTCCAGCGGAAAGTTCTTTACGAAACCGCCCAAATCCCCTATGGGTCATTAAAAACATATAAACAGATGGCCGAGACCATTGGCCGGCCCCGGGCCTGCCGGTTTGTGGGCAGCGCCCTGGCCGGAAATCCGTTTCCCCTCATTATCCCCTGCCATCGGGTGATCCGCAGTGACGGGCGCATCGGAAACTTCGGCGCGGGCCCGAAAATTAAGCGGTGGCTCATTGATTTTGAGGCCGGAAAGCCGCGCTGCGATAATGCTGACATTTTGTAGGGTCGGCCACCGTGCCGACCTTAGATGCTTGCAATTGGACGATCGGTGTGTTAAGGATCAATATATGAAACAGTATGTTATTGATGAACTGCGTCCGGGGGATCATGAAAAATTAAAATCCTATCTGGAGGCGCATTGCGGTCCGGCAGAATTAGGGGGTCTTTACTGGGTGGCGCTGGATGAATCTATGTATTCGGAGACACAAACCGCCCATGTCGATTGCCAGCCCTTTTATGCCGCCGTCCGGCTGGGCGATCAGTCTGTTGCCATTGAGTTTTTGATTCGAACCAAAAACCGTATCCGGTGCAACTGTATCGCTTATGCCACAGCCCGCCAGAAGACATGGCTCATGGATTTTCTGGATGCCATGTTTGAGCGGCTGGAACTGAGGACCTGAACGAATGAAGGGGTGGCGGGCAGCATGCTGAAGATCATTCCTTTGGGCGGGCTCGGGGAAATCGGGCTGAACATGATGGTGTTTGAATCCCGGGACACGCTGGTTGTGGTGGATGCCGGCCTGATGTTTCCCGAGGATTATATGCTGGGGGTCGATTATGTGATTCCGGATATGGACTATCTCCGGGAAAACCGCTCCCGCGTAGCGGGTATTGTCATCACCCACGCCCACGAGGATCATACCGGCGCCCTGCCGTATCTGCTGCGGGATGTGAATGTCCCGGTTTATGCCACGCCTTTTACCCTGGGTATGATCCGGCATAAACTGGAAGAGCACGGGCTGCTTGAAGCCGCCTCCCTGGTGCCGATCGCCCCGGACCGGAAATTGCGGCTGCCGCCGTTTGAGTTTGATTTTATCCGGGTAAACCACAGTGTGGTGGATGGCGTGGGCTTTGCGCTAAGCACGCCGGAAGGTCTGGTGGTCCATACCGGGGATTTCAAGCTGGCCGAAACCACCATTCCGGGCATGATGACAGATATTAACAAGTTTGCCCGGCTGGGAGAACAGGGCATACTGGCCCTGCTGTCGGATTCGACCAATGTGGAGCGGCAGGGACACACCATATCGGATGAACGGGTGGGGGAGACCCTGGGCCGGATCATTGCCCGGAGCAGCGGCCGGATGATCATCGCTTTGTTTGCCTCAAATATCGCCCGGATTCAGCAGGTGGTCAATATCCTCGCCAACACGCAGCGAAAGCTCGTATTTAACGGCAGAAGCATTGAGTCGAGTGTCAATATCGCCAAGGACCTGGGACTTCTCCATATTCCGGAAGACCGGGAGATCGATATCAATCAGATTGAGGCCTTTGCCCCGGATGAACTGGTGATTTTAACCACCGGCAGCCAGGGGGAGCCCATGTCCGCGCTAACCCGGATGTCTGCCGGCATGCACAAGCAGATAAAAATCGCGGCCGGGGACATGGTGGTACTGTCCTCGAAATTTATTCCAGGCAATGAAAAGGCGATTGCCAAGATCATCAACAACCTTTTCCGAAAAGGCGCCGAGGTAATCTATGAGACCATCTCCGAGATCCACGTCTCCGGCCATGCCTTTCGGGAAGAACTGAAAATGATGATCAACATGACCATGCCCGACTATTTCATCCCCATCCACGGGGAGTATCGGCACTTGTATCATCATGCCAGGCTTGCCGCAGAATGCGGGATCCCGGAGGACAATGTGCTGCTTGCGGAAAACGGCCAGATTATCTGTTTTGACGGGCAGGGCGGCCGGATTGCAGACGAGATGGCCACCACCCGGGTGCTGGTCGATGGCAAGGGAATCGGTGATGTGGGCCGATCGGTGTTAAAGGAGCGGCGGCTGCTTTCGGAAAAGGGAGTGGTGGTGGTGATTCTGATTCTTGATGAAACCAGCGGTTTTGTCATTCATGGGCCGGAAATCGTCTCCAAAGGGTTTGTGTTTGAAAGCGAAACCGGGCATATCCTGGAAGACGCCAAGTGTATTGTTCTGGAAGTGGTGGATGATATGATGGCGCAGCAGCCCGCGGATTGTGCAGTTTTTTTACGAACCCGGCTTCCCGGTGCCCTGAGAGAGTACTTTAATTTTACCATGAAGCGAAAACCCGTGGTGGTACCGATAATAACGGCGGTGTAGGGCCTAAGTGAAAACATGTTTAGTAATAGATTAAGAGCAAGATTAAGACTTAATGTACGGATTTACCCATGAAGTCCATGCGGAATGAGATATTAGGCATTTTTTTGTTCTTCCTGGTGATATTTACCCTGATCAGCCTGGTGACCTATAGTCCGGCCGATCCATCCGTGCACCATGTAGGAACCAGCGGGGCTGTAAATAATTTTTTCGGCCTGATGGGCGCCCATATTGCCGGGATATTTGTCGGGCTTTTCGGGGTGGGGGCTTTCTGGATTCCGGTTCTGCTGATGCTTGCCTGTATCCAGTTTTTCAAAGAGCGCTCGGCCCAGGCCCTGTTGCTGATTGGCGGCGGGGGGTTGATTCTAACGGTTGTGACCGGAAGCCTTTTTGCTATCTATGACGAGTCCTATTTGATATTCGGCAGCCGCTATGCAGCCGGCGGGATGATCGGACATCCCGTGCGAACGCTGCTTTTGGCTTATTCCAATGCCACCGGCGCCACGGTGATTCTGGCGGTGTTTTTTATTATCGGCTTTATTCTGACCACGGGGGTGTCTTTTCTCGGGGTGCTGCGGAATTTCGGCCGGATGGCGGTGATGGCATTTACCCGGATTCAGGGCATTTTTGTCAATTTCAGGCAATGGCGGAAAGAAAGACAGAAGGAGAAGAAAGCCCGGAATAAGCCGAAAAAAGCTGCGCCTGAAAAGAATCCGCCCAAGAAAAAGAAACCGCCGCAAAAAGCGCCTGCAGAAGATATCACCATCAAGGAGGCTCCGTGGTCCCGGGAAAATAAATCCCCGGTGCCGGCGCCCAAGCCCAGGCAGCAGGTTTTTGAATCCATGCGTTTTGGCAGCGGCTTCCATCTGCCCCCCGTCGAGTTTTTAAAGGACTCGGAAATAGTTGCCGATTCGGTGGATCATGAGCATCTGCGGGAGATGTCCCATTTGCTTGAGCAGAAACTTGATGATTTCGGAGTAAAAGGAAAGGTCGTGACTGTTGCCCCAGGGCCGGTCATCACCCGGTTTGAGTTTGAACCCGCGCCCGGGATTAAAATCAACAAGGTGGTCAACCTCTCGGATGACCTGGCGCTTGCGCTCAAAGCCATGAGCATCCGCATTATCGCCCCGATTCCGGGAAAAGCCGCGATCGGCATTGAAGTACCGAACAAACAGCGCGAAGTGGTAACGATTAAAGATATCATTTCATCCTCGGAATATGAAAAATCCAAATCGTTTCTAACATTGGGATTGGGCAAAGATATTGTGGGCAGCCCGGTGGTGGCGGATCTGCAGACCATGCCGCATCTGTTGATTGCCGGTGCAACGGGCACCGGAAAGAGCGTAGCCTTAAATACCATGATCTGCAGCCTGTTGTACAAGGCCACGCCGGAGGATGCTAAATTTATCATGATCGATCCCAAGCGGATCGAGCTGTCCGCCTACAATGATATTCCGCATCTCATTACCCCGGTGGTTACGGACATGAAAAAAGCCACCAATGCGCTCTTCTGGGCGGTAAAGGAGATGGAGCGCCGGTATCAGCTGCTTTCTGAAAATAAGGTCCGAAATATCAACCAGTACAACCGCAAAGTCCAAAAATCCGCTTCAGAGCCGGCGGAGCCGGATGCCCCGGTGCTGGAAAAGCTGCCCTATGTGGTGCTAATCATTGATGAGCTGGCGGATTTGATGATGGTCTCCTCAAGGGATGTCGAGGTCGCCCTGACCCGGCTGGCCCAGATGGCGCGGGCCGCCGGTATCCATTTGATCCTGGCCACCCAGCGGCCGTCCGTGGATGTATTGACCGGTGTGATCAAGGCAAATTTTCCCACGCGGCTTTCCTTTCAGGTATCCTCCAAGACGGATTCCAGAACCATCATTGATTCCAACGGCGCAGAGACTCTGCTCGGCAACGGGGATATGCTGTTTCTGCCGCCGGGCACCGCCAAGCTGCAGCGGATTCATGGGGCCTTTATCACTGAAGAAGAGGTTTCAAGCATTATTGAGTTTTTGAAAACTCAGAAATCGCCGGATTATAATGAGGAAGTGCTTGAAAAGCAGACCTCGGAGAAAAACGGGGGCGAGGATAAGGACTATGACGAACGCTATGACGAGGCCGTCGCCCTGGTTGCCCGGACCGGCCAGGCCTCCATATCCATGATCCAGCGGCACTTGAGGATTGGATACAACCGGGCCGCGCGCATTATCGAGGTGATGGAAGAGGAAGGGGTGGTAGGCCCGTCGGACGGGGTAAAGGCAAGGGAGGTATTGGTGAGAAATTATGAGGAGATGTCGTAAAAAAGGTGTAGGGTATAGGGTTTGAGGTCTATGCTGGATGATGCGTTGATTGACTCTGTTAAGGGCTTTCTCGACAGGGAGGAAGGGCAAAGGCTGTTTGAAATGGCGGATCTGGCCAGCCGGATGGGGCCGTGCCTTGAGATCGGCAGTTACTGCGGTAAATCCGCGCTTTATCTGGGGACAGCCTGCCGGGAAAATGGGGGCATTCTCTTTTCCATTGACCACCATCGCGGCTCGGAAGAGCAGCAGCCGGGCGAGGGCTATTTTGATCCGGATGCCTATGATCCGAAAACCGCGATGATTGACACCCTGCCGGTATTGCGGCAGACCCTTTTTAAGGCCGGCCTGGAAGAGGCGGTAGTGCCCATAGCCGCCCGCTCTACGGCAGTCGCCCGGTTCTGGTCCACGCCGTTAAGCCTTGTTTTTATTGACGGCGGCCACACCTATGAGGCTGCAATCGGCGATTATACCGCCTGGGCGGGCCATATTATGCCAGGCGGCTATCTCCTGATCCATGATATCTTCAAAAATCCGGAAGCAGGCGGTCAGGCGCCTTACTATATTTACCAGCTGGCCCTTTCATCCGGGCTTTTTAAAGAGCTTCCCATGACCAAGACCCTGGGCGTCCTGCAGCGCAGGCGGCCGGCCGATCCGTTGATTGCTGCAGAAGAAACCCGTCTAAATAAAATTCAATGATGAATCCGTCCCGCACGCCATTAATCATCTGTTCCAGGAAAAGTCAGGGAGGAACTGCTCATGAAGAATTGGCTGAGCTGGGTATCCGTTGTCATGCGGTTTGTTCAGTATGATATCTGGCGAACCCGTGTAAAGGATTTAACCAGCTTTAAAGGCTTTCTGATTAAAAACACCCGGGTGGTTGTCATCGCCATTAAAGAGTTCATTGAGGACAAATGCACGCTTCGCGCCTCGGCCCTGACTTTCTACTCGCTTCTCTCCATTGTGCCCGTGGTGGCAATGGCATTTGCCATCGCCAAAGGGTTCGGCTTTCAGAATCGTCTTGAAGATCAGCTCCTGGAAAAATTCAGCGGCCAGGAACAGGTGATTATGCAGGTGATCGATTTTTCCCGGAACATGCTTGAAAACACCAAAGGCGGCGTCATTGCCGGTGTGGGCGTTGTCGTTCTGCTCTGGGCGGTCATGCGTATTCTAATGCAAATCGAATTTGCGCTAAACGATATCTGGAGAATAAAAGCCGCCCGTTCTTTTGGGAGAAAATTCAGCGATTATCTCTCTATAATGCTTATCGCCCCGGTTCTGCTAATCATGTCCAGCAGTGTCACCGTCATGGTAGCCACTCAACTTAGCCGGATAACCGAAAAGATAGCCTTGCTGGGGGTGTTCTCCCCGCTCATAAGCCTGGTGATAGAAATCCTTCCGTATTGCCTGATCTGGGTTCTGTTCGCCTTTTTATACCTTTTTATGCCCAACGCAAGAATCAAGTTTGCTTCCGGGCTGATCGCGGGTATAGCGGCCGGAACCATCTTTGTGATCGTGCAGAAGATCTATATTGTTTTCCAGGTGGGGGTTGCCCAATACAATGCCATCTACGGCAGCTTCGCTGCAC
Source organism: Desulfobacterales bacterium (assembly GCA_046543065.1). Classification (GTDB taxonomy): domain Bacteria; phylum Desulfobacterota; class Desulfobacteria; order Desulfobacterales; family Desulfosalsimonadaceae; genus M55B175. The sequence continues at coordinate 11,126 of JBKHAE010000108.1, forward strand.
TGCCGCTGTTTTTGATCTGGCTGCAGCTCAGCTGGTTAATTGTGCTCTTCGGGGCTGAACTCTCCTATGCCCACCAGAATGTGGAGGCATATGATTTTGAACCGGACAGAAAGGACATGAGCCTCTCATTTAGAAAACTGTTGAGCGTGCAGGTGATCCACCTGCTTGTCACGCAGTTTATGCGCGGGGAAACCCCAATGACCATACGGGCAATATCTTATCAGCTGGAAATCCCCATCCGTCTGGTTCAGGAGATCGTCTTTAATCTTTCAGAGTGTGGTCTGGTATCCCAAACCGCACTGAAAAATGAAGAAAATATTGCCTACCAGCCGGCGCGCGATATAAATGAATTGACCGTTGCCTTCATTATAGAAGCAATGGAGAATAAGGGCGGCGATGCAATCCCGGTTGCCAAAACAGAGGCATTTCTCGATCTGTCAGAGACATTGAAAGAATTTAATGCCGCCATCGAGAGATCCCCGGCGAACAGGCTGCTCAAAGATATTTGATCCCGGTACGGGCACGTTTAGTGTTTAAGGACGCACCAAACAATTAAGCAGGTTTCATGAAAAAATCGTCTTGTCCATGGCTTTTTCATATGCCGCCTCGCGGGTGATGCGTTCCTCCTGGACCAGCTGCTTCAGGTGCTGATCCATGGACTGCATGCCCGCGGCGGTGCCGGTTTGAATTATGGAGCTGATCTGTGAGATTTTCGCCTCCCGAATCATGCTGGCCAGGGCCTGGGAGCCGATCAGCACTTCATTGGCTGCACAGCGCCCTCTGCCGTCTTTTGTTCGCAATAGCTGCTGGGCAATGACCGCCCGAAGAGCTTCCGAGAGCATGGTCCGGGCCTGGGCCTGCTGATCCGTGGGAAACGCGTTGATGATTCGGTCCACGGTTTTGGCCGCACTGTTGGTATGCAGGGTGCCGAATACCAGGATGCCCAGTTCCGCACATGTTAAGGCCAGGGATATGGTTTCCAGATCCCGCATCTCGCCCACCAGGACAATATCCGGATTCTCCCGGCTCGCCACCCGCAGGGCATCGCCGAAGCTTTTGGCATGGGTTCCGATTTCCCGGTGGGTCACCAGGCAGCGCTTGTTGGGGTGCACAAACTCCAGC